>JAQGOK010000125.1 GCA_028293645.1 Chthoniobacter sp. | reverse complement strand
GGCACTTCCTTGCCGCCGGGCCATTTGTCGCGACCCCACCAGGGATGCAGCGGCTGGATCACGTATTGATCTTCAAACTCCAGCGCGCTGCGCGCTTCATCCTCGCCGATCAGCGCTTCGTGCAACTTCTCGCCTGGGCGAATGCCGATCGTGTTCACAGTACAACCCGGCGCGATCGCGGCGACCAGATCCATGATGTTCATGCTCGGAATGCGCGGGATGAAGACTTCGCCGCCATGCATTTTCTCGATGCAACTGATCACGAAGCGCACGCCTTGATCCAACGTGAGCCAGAAGCGCGTCATGCGGGAATCCGTGAGCGTGATCGTGCCCGTCTTGCGCTGATCGCGGAAGAGCGGGATCACGCTGCCGCGCGAGCCGACCACGTTGCCGTAACGGACGCAGGAAAAACGCGGCTCACCGCCACCGGCGTAGGCATTGGCCTGCACAAAGAGCTTCTCCGCCACCAGCTTCGTCGCGCCGTAGAGATTCACCGGGTTGACTGCCTTGTCGGTGCTCAGCGCGAGCACCCGCTTCACGCCCTGATCGATGGCCGCTTCGATGATGTTGCGGCCGCCTTCGATGTTCGTCTTCACCGCCTCGATCGGGTTGTACTCGCAAGCGGGGACCTGCTTCAGCGCGGCAGCATGAACCACGAGATCGACCCCGTGAAAAGCGCGCTCCAGGCGGGTCTGATCGCGCACGTCGCCGATGAAAAAGCGCAGCGTCTTCGCGTGCTCCGCGAATTCGATCCGCATGTCGTGCTGCTTCAGTTCGTCGCGGCTGAACACGATGAGCTTGGCTGGCGGATGTTCGCGCAGCAGCGTCTCGCAGAATTTGCGACCAAAGGAGCCCGTGCCGCCGGTCACGAGCACGTTCATGTCTTGCCAGTTCAAAGGTGTTTGCATGGAAATCGGTAAGGGAATGAGAGCGGCGAAACGCAATGCGCCGGCTGGAGGGCGGTTGTATTAGGGTGCGCTACGCGGCAGGGCAAATGGCAATCGACCGCGGATCCTCGCTTCAAGCGGGAAGCACATGGCGGCGATCGGCGTAAACGCGGTCGAGATACTCTTCGATCGCGGCGTGCTTTTGCTCGGGCTCTTCGGCGACACAGCTCAGGATCTCGCTCGAGCCGATGCGGCGGAATGCTTCGGGACTTTCCTCCATTCGAGCCGGGACGAAATCGACGGTGTGATACTCGCGGTTCGCGAAATGCACGCTCCGCATGTAGGCGAACTCGGCGACTTCCTCCGGATCGATCGAAAGCGAAAGCTCGCCGGCGTTGTCCACCAGCTCTCCGAGTTCCGCGATGCTGCGCGGGTGGAAGTTGAAGCCGTAATTGATGTGCGGATTGTCGCCGGCATTCACAACCGGGATGCCGACGAAAGCGAACTCGTGTCCGACCGTGCCGTAGCCGGTGAACACCGCGTGGACGCCTTCTTCGATCAACTGTCGGTTCGAGACGCTGGGCGGCAGGAAGTGGATGTGCGGAAACCGTGCTTTCAACTCGCCGATCACCCGGTCGTTGAGCTGCGCCTTGCCCTTGTCATGAGCCGAATTCGGATGCGGCTTGGCATACCAGTCGCAGCCGCTCTGCGCAGCGCGCTCGAAGAGCCAGCAGGTCCATTCGTAGTGATCGGCGAAAAGCAGATCGCGGTAGGCGTGCGGCGCGTCGCAAAAGTCGTGCAGCATGACAGCGATTCGTGGACGCCCGCTTTCCGTGAGCGCGCGTTCACCGGCGGTCGCGGCCTGATAGGCACTCCCGCCAACGAGAACGCGAAAGTCGAATTGCCCGGAGAGACGCTGCTGCAAACGTTCCCGGCCCCGCGCGCGCAGGGCGGCTTGCTCCGCGCCTGGAAGCGCGGCGAACATCTCGCGGAAGCGATGAAACGGCAGCGGCAGTTTGGGCGACCGCATTCCCGCGGGAGCACTGCCTGGCCCCTCGACATGATGCGGAAAAAGCGCGGGATCGAGCTGGAGCATCACCGCCGGCTTGTAAGGCAGATGATAAACCGGAATGCCGCGTTCGATGGCCAGCCGGGCGAGCACGCCGCCATCCACATACACGCCGTGATCGATCAGCAGCATCGAGACGTTGCGCCGATCGAGCAGTTCGCGTCCGGCGAAGAAACGGGTGAGCGCATCCTCAATCGTGCTCAACAGGCGACGATCCGTGAGATCCGCGGTCGAGCAGACGTGATACCGGAGATAGCTGTCGTAGATCAGATCGCCGAGCGCGATTCCCTCGACGTGAATATTGGCCACATCGCGCCGGGAACGGAGCCCGCGGAAGATCTCCGCCGCCAAGCGTCGCGCGGGCTTCTCGTGGCGCCGCAACTCGCGTGGGCCAAGAATCCTCTGCGCGCCGAACGCTGAAAACAGGCGATTCAAAGGACGAGCCGAGCGTTCGAATCCGAACGAACCGAGCGCCTGGCCATTCCGCCGAGCCAGCGCGTTGGTGAAGTAGGAATACGCCAGGATCGACGGATACCATTCCGTTTGATGCATCAGCAACAGCGGCTCGCCGCCGTCCGTACGGGGTTTCCATTGCCCTTCGCAAAAGGTCACGAAGCGGCGTTGATGCTCATCGAGCGGCGCAGGTCTTCGCAGCCCGAACGCTCGCTGCACGATCGACTTCACGCGGTCAGTCGCACCGGCCAGGAGACTTGGTGCCGCGGTGCATTCCGGAGCCACGGCGGCAATCGAGGAAGCGGGCGCATTCATGACAGGCCGGCCCTCGCCACAGCCGTTTCGCTTTCCAGCCGCCATTCCGCGTCCACCAGACAGACACCACTTTGCACCGCCGGCAGGTTCCCCGTGCCAAAGAAGTCGCCGGTCTCCACCGGTAGATCCGTCGCGTGGCGCAGTGAATCGAGCACCTTGCCGCCGCGCGATTCCGAAGTGAGCGTGATGCCGAGCCGATAAACGGAAGCCGGCAGCGGCAGCCGCGGCAGCCGACAGACCAGCGTGCCGTGCTCGGGCAACGCGCCGAACGAGTCGCCGGTCAATCGATTCTGTTGCACAAAGACCGGCGCATCGAAGTGCGTGCGCACGTGCAGCGTGGCCACCAGATTTGGGAAAGATTGCCCGGAGAGGTTCTTGAAATCGATGTGGATTTCCAACATCTGCCCGGCAAAAGCGGTGCTCAACGCCTCGCCTTTCGCATCCCGGAAATGCATGCCGGTCACGCGCACTTCGCCCGTTCCGGAACGATCTTTCCGCTCCGCGAGATCCGCGATTTCGATGCGGTCTTCACGCTTCGAGTAAAACTGGATGGCCTCCGTTTGCGTTCCCGAAAAGATCATCTGCCCGTGCTCGAGCACGATCCCGCGACTGCACAGATTCTCCACGGCGGCCGCGTTGTGGCTTACGAAGAGCACCGTCCGTCCGCCGCGCGCCACCTCGCTGATCTTGCCGAGACACTTTTGCTGGAATGACTGATCCCCGACCGCCAGCACCTCGTCGATGATCAGGATCTCCGGGTCGAGGTGGGCAGCGACGGCGAAGGCGAGCCGCACGCGCATCCCGCTCGAGTATCGTTTGACCGGCGTATCGATGAACGACTCGACGCCGGAGAACGCCACGATCTCATCGAAATTCCGGGCGACATCCTCGCGCCGCATTCCGAGAATCACCCCATTTAAAAAAACGTTATCGCGCCCGGTCAGTTCAGGATGAAAGCCGGTGCCGACTTCAAGCAAACTCGCGACGTTGCCTTTGATCAGCGCCCGACCCGTCGTCGGGGCGGTGATCTGCGAGAGAATTTTGAGCAACGTCGATTTGCCCGAACCGTTGTGGCCGATCACGCCGAGCACCTCGCCTTGATGCACTTCGAAGTTGATGTCCTTCAGCGCCCAAAGCTCCCCGTGTGCTGTCGCCGCCCGTTCGCCGATCCGGGCATTGGGATCTGGTTGTCCGCGCCAGCGAGCCCAACGGCTTTGCAGATCCTCGTAAAGCATCCGGCGGTTGATCACGCCGAGCCGGTAGCGCTTGGAAAGGTTTTCGACGCGGATGATCGCCGCCATCAGATCGAGTCGAGATGCGTGCGCTCGACGCGCGAAAACATCACAATACCGCCGAAGAACAGCACCAACGTGATGCCCATGCTGAGCACCAGCTCCCAAAGCTGAATGACCCCGTAGCCGATGAACGCGTAGCGGAACGATTCGATGATCGGCACCATCGGGTTCAGGATGAACCAGATTCGGGTTTTCGGTTCGATCAGCGCCAACGGGAAGACCACGCAACTCGCATACATCCACAGCTGCACGCCGAATTGGATGATCACCGCGAAGTCGCGATAGCGGACGGTGAGTGCCGCTACGATGCAGCCGACGCCGATGGCCAGAGCGGCCATTTCCAGCAGCAAGACCGGCAGAATGATCAGGCGCCAGTTCGGATGCACCGGAACCCCCAACCACCACGCGACGGCGAAGAACGCGAGGAACATCACGAATTGGAAACCAAAGGTCGCGAGATTCGTCAGCACGACGCTGAGGGGCACCGTCAGCCGTGGAAAATAGACCTTTCCGAATAGGCCGGAATTCGCGGTGAAGGTGGTAGCGGTCCGGATCAAACAGCTGGAGAAGAAGTTCCACAGGATGATCCCGGCCATGAAGAAGAGGAACTGCGGGACGCCCTTGGTCACGATCTTGCCGATGCGCCCGAAGATCACCCAGAACACGAGGGTGGTCATCACGGGCTGCGCGAAGAACCAAAACGGGCCGAGGATCGTCTGCTTGTAACTTGCGACGAAATCCCGACGGAAGAACAGGTAGATCAGGTCCCGGTACTCCCAGACCTGGGCGAGTCGCAGATCAAACCAACCCCGCGCCGGCGTGATCACCGTGGACCATTCGCTGAGGTCCTCGGCCGTCAGTTCCGCAGGCTCAGCCATGTGCGAGAGACCGGCTCATGCTGCCGCCCTTGGCCATTTGTCGGGATTGAACAAGACCAGCGGTGATGGATAAAGATGGCTGGAGCCGGGCGGCGGAAGCCCGGCTCAAGGATCGCGTCAGTCTGGACTGCTCAGGCAGCCAGACAGGGCGAATCGCACGAGCCCAGACCTGGCTGGCGGACAGGCGCGAGAGCGCACGTCGAGCGATCGGGCGCCGCGCGCCGGCTTCGGAAACTGAGACGCCGCAGCTCAAAAGGAAGAGGCTCCATGTGAGCGGCCATTCCTAAACAGCGCCTCCGGCGCGCGCAACGCCTATTTCGCTCGCCGGGAGAGCGTGAAAGTGCCTGGGGTTTGCTGGACACGCCACCAGCCGCCCTCGGCGAGATGCCGCCCACCATCCACGTTCCACAACCGAGCGAGTTCGGCAGGAACGCCGGCGATCCGCTACCAGTTCCGGAAGCCGCGCTCCGCCTGCTCCGAGTATTTCTGTCCGGCGCGATGCCGCGCCTGGACGTCGCGCTCAGTTTCATCCTTCTTCACCTTGGCGAGCATCGATTCGAAGCTCTCCTTGCTCTCGTTCCCCTTCGGTTTTCCCTGCTGTTGCTGCTCGGCCTTCTGCGCGATCTGCTGCCGAAGCCGCGCCAGGTCTTCCTGCACCTGTTGCTCGCCTTGCTGCGCCATCGCATTGCCCGGCTGAAGTTCCTGCGCCTTCTGGAAACTCGATTCCGCCTTCTCCAGGTGCGCGACCGCGCTCTGCGGCGCGTTCTGTGCCTCGGATTTCTCCGCCTGCTGCTGCTCGCGTTGGCCGAGCTGAGTCAGCAGATCCGGCAGTTGGGCCTCCACCCGGTCAATGCGCGGCTGAATGGTCTCGTTCTCCGGCTCGAGCGCTTTTGCCTGTTCGAAGTGCTCCAGCGCGCCGAGCAGGTTTTCCGCGGCTTGTGCTGGATCACGTGGCTTTTGCTCCTCGCCGCGTTGCGCCTGCCGATCGCCCTGATCGAGATGCAGCTTCGCCAGCTGATCCGTGACCTCGTTTTTTCCCGCCTGCGCATCCCGATGCTCCGGCATCTGCGCGAGGGCGTTTTCAAAATTCTCCAATGCCTCTTCCAGTTTCTCCGTGGCCTGATGCGGGTTCGATTTCGCCTGCTGCATTCCTTCCCGTTGCTGGTCGCGCGCGGCTTTGTTGAAAGAGTTCGCCAGCTTTTCCTGCACGCGTTGTTCGCCTTCTTTCGCGGTCGGATCCTGCGCATCAAGCGCCCCCGCTTGCTGGAAATCGGTGAGCGCTTTCTCGAACTGCTCCTGCGCGTTCTGCCGCTCCCATTGATTGCTCTGACGGCTCTGATCTCCCTGTTTTTCCTCCTGCAACGCCTGTTTGTTGAACTTCTCGGCAAGCGCTTTCTCGATCTCCTTCCGTTCTTCGGCGCGCTTCGGATCCTGTGCATTCAACGCCTGGGCCTGTTGTGCGTAGGTCAACGCCGCCTGCAGCTTCTCGATCGCCCGCTGCGTCGAGTTTTCCTTTTTGCCTTCCTGCGCCAGACGTTGCGCGAGCCGTGCATAAACGGTCTCGAGCTGCTTCTCGATGATCGGCAGATTTTGTTGCGCCGTCTTGTTCCGTTTGTTGAACGCGATCGCCACCCGGTAAGCCTCGCGGCTTTGTTCCAGACGCGACACCGCAGCATCCGGCTCATCAGCAATTTGCGGCTCCGCGAGCCGATATGAAACGTTGCCGATCTGCGTCCAGACGTGCTCGCGCAACGCGTCCGGCATCGGGGTGGCCGCGAGCTGCTGCCAGGTTTCGTCCGCTTTGCTGAACTCCTTTGCCGCATACGCCGCGACGCCCGCATTGTAGTGCAACCACGGATCTTCCGGCCGTGCCGCGAGCTGGGCCCGCAACGTCTCCGCGGCTTTCAAAGGATCGCTCTTGAGCAGTGCGCGGGCGTCTTCCAGTCCGGCCAGCGCCGGAGCGGCGAGCCCGAGCAGCAACGGCAGTATGGGCGATTTCATGGGCGGTTCGGTTGTAAGCGTTTGCGGCGGTCGCTCACGAGCATTTCGCCGAGCAACAGCGAGAGTGCGACCGCTAGCGGCCATTGGAAGTACTCGCGCATGTCTTTCGAAGGCTTCGTCTTCGTGCCCTTGCCGAGCGGCTGCAACCCGCGATTCCAGACCGCGAGCAATCCGTCGCCATCCTCCCCGAGCGCCTCGTAGAAGCCGCGTCCGCTCGCCGCGATTTGTTGCAGCGCGCGCTCGTTCAACCGCGAGAGCACTTCGCGACCGAATTCGTTCTTCTGAAATTTCAGGCCTCCTTCTTTCTTCGCGGGAATACGCGCGCCGATCGCACTGCCGACCCCGACCGTGAAAATACTCATGCCTTTCATTCCCGCCTCGCGCGCCGCAATCACCGCATCGCCCTGCAGCTCCTCGCCATCGGTAATCAGGACCAGCGCCTTGCTCTCGTAGCTGCCGTTCTCGAACGTCTTCTGCGCCAGCTTGATCGCCGCCGCGAGATCGCTGCCGGGCCTGGCGATCGCAGTCGGATCGAGCGCCGCGAGATTCCGGCGCACGGCTTCGTGATCCTGGGTCACCGGCGCGGCGATGAATGCTTCGCCGGCAAACGCGATCACCCCGACGCGATCCGCACCGAGCCGGGAAAGCATCCGATCGAGCCCACCTTTCGCCGCGACGAGCCGCGCTTTGCCGTCGGCGTCTTCCGCAAGCATGCTTCGGGAGAGATCGAGCGCGATGAAGAAATCGACGGAAGATCGCTCCACTTCCATCGGCAGAAAACCAAGCAGCGGCCGCGCGAGCGCAATCAGCAACGCCGCGAGCCCGAAGGCAAAGAGCAGCGTCTTCCGCCAGCGTTTCGCGAAGTCCACGGAACGCAGCAGATTTTCACGCAAACGCGGAGCCACGATGCGCTGCAACTGCACTCGGGCGCGGCGCTCGCTCCAGCGATGCAACAGCAGCACAACGCACGGAATGACCGCCGCGGCGATCAGCAGATAAGGCAGCGCAAACTTCACGGCAGCTTCCTCCAGGTGGTGCGGCTCAGTCCAAACTCCAGCAGCAACAACCCGAGCGCCGGGCCGGCGAGCCAGACCATCAGCTCCCGCCAGCTCTGTTGTTTGCTTTCCTTGAACGCGCTTTTTTCGAGCTGATCGATCTGCGCGTACACGCCGCGCAGACCGGCCACATCAGACACTTTGAAAAACTGGCCACCCGTGACGCGCGCGACTGTGGCGAAAAGTTGCCCGCTCGCGGTCGTCTGCTGCATCTGCGAGAAATCAACGATCTGAATGATGTGGTTGCGGATGCCCATCGGCTTCAGCGCGTTCGCGACTTCCTCCGGCAGCGGACCTTCGTTCACCTGATCCGCATCGGTGACCGTGATCATGACTTTGCTTTGCGTCTTCACCGGGATCAGCGCTTCGGCCGCGATCAACATTCCCGAACCCGGCGCGGTCCCGCGGCCCGGCTCTTCTGCGGCGAGCTGTCCGATGAGCCACTCGTGATCGAGCGTCAGCGGGCTGATCAAATGCGCGCCGGCATCGAACGCCACCGCCCCGATGCGGTCGTTCGGGCGGGCGTTGATGAACTCGGTCACGACCTTTTTCATCCCGTCCACCCGCGTCACGCGTCGGCCATCGATGAGGAAGTCCTTCGTCTTCATCGTGCTCGAGAAATCCAGGCAGAACATGATGTTGATCCCGAGCGCCTCGCGGTCGGAAAGGCCTTTGTCCACCTGCGGTCTGGCGAGCGCAAGGATCAGCAGCGTGAGGGCGAAATAGCGAATCGCGGGAAGCATTTGGCCGGGCCGAAAGCGCGCCTTCCGCGCCGCCGCGTGGAGCAATGCGCCAGACGAATATTGCACCGCTGCCACGGGCGCCGCCCGGCCGCGCAACCACATTGCGAGCGGGATGAGCGCCAGCGCGAGCAACCACCAGGGCGAGCCGAAGCGCAGCGTTTGCAGTTCCGGCAGGAAGTCGTTCACGGAGCGGTTTCCTGAGTAGGCGGTGGCGCCGTTTCGGTGACGAAATGCACGGCCGCTGCGTGCAGGTTTTCCAACTCGTCACGATCGGCGAAGGTCCGCGCAAACTTCAGCAGATCGCAGTAGCGCAGGAACTCGCCGAGCAATGCCTGGTACTCCGCCGTCAGCTTTGGCGAATGCTGCGCCTCCTTGAGAAACTCGGGCGTGGAGCGCTGCGGTGCGGCCAGACGAAAACGCGATTCCACGTAACGGCGGATGATCGCGGAACTCTCAATGCCGTAGGGCCGCGATTGCTCCTCATCGATCAACGCAAACAGCCGCGCGAGTTCTGCGAGCGCATCCTCGTGCGCCTGCTGCATCAGTTCTTCGCGAGTTTGTTCACGGCGACCTGCACGCCACCGACGAACCAGCCACCACGCTATCAGCGCCAGCAGCAACAACGCGCCGAGCAGCCAATAGTTTACGCGCCACGGCTCCGGCGCCTCGAGCAATCGAAGATCGTCGATGATGTCCCCCTGCGGATTCATGTGCAGTGCTCCTTCACGGATGCAGCCTCCGATAGCGATTCGCGAAGAATTGCATCAGCGCGCGGAGATACGGCTTGTCCGTTTGCACCTCGATCGAGTCCAGCCCGGACATCCGAAACAGCCGCCGGAGCCGCTCGAGTCGTTGTTTCGCGACTGCTGCGAACGCAGTCTGCGCGAACGGATCCGACGTGTTCACTTCCAGCACTTCACCCGTCTCGGAGTCTTCAAAAGCCATCCAGCCGAGATCGGGCAGATGCAGCTCGCTCGCGTCGATCACCGGAACCGCGATCAGGTCGTGTTTGCGGCTGGTGACCTTCAACGCCCGCTCAAAGCCGTCGTCCATGAAATCGGAGATCACGAAGATTACCGCGCGGCGCGAGTGCGCGCGATTGATGTGCTGCAGCGCAGTCGTGAGGTTCGTGCCGCGACGCGTGGGCCGGTACGAAAGCACTTCGCTGATCAGCCGCAGCACATGACGCCGGCCTTTGCTCGGGCCGATGTATTTTTCTGAGCCGTCGGTGAAAAGCAGCACGCCGACTTTGTCGTTGTTGCTGATTGCGCTGAACGCCAACACCGCCACCAGCTCGGCGGCCAGTTCGCGTTTGCTTTGCTCCACGGAACCGGTCTCGCTCGACGCGCTCGCATCGACCAAAATCATCACCGTCATCTCGCGTTCTTCGACGTACTTTTTGATGTGCGCGATCCCGGTTCGCGCAGTGACATTCCAGTCGATCCGCCGCACTTCGTCGCCGGGCTGGTACTCGCGTACTTCGTCGAAATCCATGCCCCGGCCCTTGAAGACGGAATGGTACTGGCCTGCCATCAAGTCCTCGACGAGCCGCACCGTGCGCAGCTCGATCTGCCGGATTTTCGACAGCCACTCTTTCGGGATCATCGGCGGCTCGCGAGATCGGCGCCGGCGGGGAATGGTTTTCGCCATGGCGGCGGCGGTAAGGGAACCTGCCAGGTTCCCGACGCCGGCCAGGTTTCCGACTTCTCCTGCAGACTGGGGAACCCAACGGGTTCCCCTACAGGTCGATTGCGACTGCTCGCGCAATCGCTCACGGCACCGGCACCGTTTCCAAAATGTGCTGCACGATCTTCTCGCTCGTGACGTCATCCGCTTCTGCTTCGAAGGTCGTGATCACCCGATGCCGCAGCACATCGATGCCGATCGCTTTGATGTCCTCCGGCAGAACGTAACCGCGCCCGTAGAGAAACGCGCGCGCCTTGGCTGCCAGCGAAAGATTGATCGTCGCACGGGGCGAAGCGCCGAAGCGGATCAGACCCTGCATCTTCGGCACGAAGCGCGCGGGTTCACGCGTGGCGAAAACCAGCCGCACGATATAATCGGCGATCTGATCATCGACGTGGACCTGATCCACCAGCGCGCGCATCTCGAGAATGGTCGCCGGTTCGATCACCGCCCGCAGCGGCTCGCGAACCGCGGTGCGCGACATCATTTGCATGATCTGTTTCTCCTCCACCTCGCTGGGATAACCGACCACGACCTTGAGCATGAACCGATCGACCTGCGCCTCGGGCAACGAATACGTGCCTTCCTGATCGATCGGGTTTTGTGTCGCGAGAACGAGGAACGGCCGCGGCAAAGGAAACGTCTCTTCGCCAATCGTGACCTGCCGTTCCTGCATCGCTTCGAGCAGGGCGCTCTGCACCTTCGCCGGCGCGCGGTTGATCTCATCGGCGAGGATGAGATTCGCGAAGATCGGGCCTTTCTTCGTGAAGTAAGTGCCTTCGCGCGGATTGTAGATCAGGTTCCCGAGCAGATCGCTCGGCAGCAGATCGGGCGTGAATTGAATGCGCGCGAACTTCGTGGAGATGCACTGCGCGAGCGCATTGATCGTCGCGGTCTTCGCCAGCCCAGGCACGCCTTCGAGCAGCACGTGACCATTTGCGAGCAGGCCGATCAGCAGTCGCCGAATGAGGTGGTGCTGGCCGACGATCGCCCTGGCGATCTCCGTCTGGATGTCCGCGATGGCGGGTTGAAAGGCGGCGATCTGGCCGTTGAGTTCGTCGAGTTCCGAGGTCATGCAAAAAAACTCCGCACGCTGCGGAGTCGCACACTCAATCACACGTCCTGGTGATTGTTAGGTTTTATCGCTGCGGTCCCGAAGGTGAGCCCGTGTGGCCTGCGTGCAGCGCTGCACGTGATTTGTAGGGTACCCGTTGGGTTGCCCGCGTGCGTCTGCGGGAGAAGCTGGGAACCTCGCAGGTTCGCCTACAGTGGCTTGCTCATCCGCTCGGCCGGAGCACCCCTACCGGAGCAGCTCCGCCGGTGGTCTTCCCCGCCCACGCTACACCCGAGGCTTCACAAAGATCCCGATCACCGGGCGCTTCAAATAAGGCCGGGTCGCGGTGAAATCGCTTACAAACCCGTGCGCCGTGCGGATCTCGATGTGGCCGGCGTCCCTGCCGCCATAGACGATCACCCCGCCGATCGGCGCCTTGTAGGGATCCATCGTCCGGAGCTTTTTAAAGCCGTAGCTCTTCGGCAACTCCTGCGCGGCCTGCTTTGCGTAAACGGTCTTCGGATAGGAATCGACCACGCCAGCGGCCAGCAACGCCTGTTTCACAAAGCGCCAGCACTTGCTGGTGGAACGCGGCCGGGCGCGGTCTTGAGCGATCTGCGCGGCGCGAATCATTCGCGAATCGTAGCGGAACTTCGAAGCCTTCGGACCAAACACCGAGGTTTCTTCGGGCGTCAGCGAGCGAGCGTCCCGCGGATTGTAGAGTGAGCTTTCCGCTTTCACCTCAGCCAGCCCGAAAGCAAGCAGGAGAATGCACGGCAGGAGAGAGATACGCAAAGAAAGGCTCATGGTTCGATTGGCAAAAAAAGGTCCGGACAGTAGTGGCGAAGTCGGGTTGGTCAACTCGCGAAACGATCCTCATCGAGCCTTCAAGCAGGATCGCTGCCCACGGTGTCTGGAAATTGTGGCGAGCACGTTCGACAGGGGGCCGCGCGGTCGTTCACAGTCGCGCCGATGGAGCTCGAAACGCCTCTCAACGCCCTTGAATGGCTACCCGCGGCGAGAGTTCGACAGCTCGAGCGCTTGGGGTTGCTCACCGTGGAAGCACTGCTCACGCATTTCCCGAAACGCTATGAAGACCGCACGCGTTTTGACCGGTTCCCGACTGGCGAAACGGCGCAGCCGGTGTGCGTCTGCGGCGTGGTGAAGAAGACCTCCGTGCGGCGAATCCGCGGCGGACAGAAGATGTTCGACGTGCTGCTCGAGGAGGAGCAATCACACGCGCTGAGCCAGCCGTTGCTCTGTCGCTGGTTCAATGCGCATTGGGTCGAGAAGATGATCGTGAACGGCCACCGCGTGGTCGTTTATGGCCGGCCGAAACGGAGCGGAGCGCACGTGGTCATCGCGCATCCGGAATTCGAGATCGTGGAAGACGACGCGGAGATCTCGATTCATCTGAACCGCATCGCGCCCGTGCACGGCGCGAGCGAAGGACTCTCTCCGCGAGTGCTGCGCCGGATCATTTGGGATGTGCTGCTTCAGCTTGGCGAGGTGCAGGCTTCCATTCCGAGTTCGCTCGATCCGACGCCCCGCGCATGGGCGCTGCGCCAGATTCATTTTCCGGAAAGCTTCGCGGCGCTGGAACGCGCGCGGCGCCATCTCGTGCTCACGGAATTCTTCGCGATGCAAATGTGCGTCGGCGCGAAGCGCGCGGCGCAGTCGGCACTGCCGGGCGAGGCGCATTGCGTTTCGGATGAGCTGATGCGCAGGTTGCATGAAGCGCTGCCGTTTCCTTTAACCGGCGCGCAGCAGCGGACCATCGCTGAAATTCGCGCGGATCTGGCCTCGGCGCGGCCGATGAATCGGCTCCTGCATGGCGACGTCGGCAGCGGCAAAACGCTGGTCGCGCTCAGCGCCATGTTGCTCGTGGTGGAAGCCGGATTTCAGGCCGCATTGATGGCGCCCACCCAGATCCTCGCCGAACAGCATTACCTGAATTTTGTGCGCCTCTGCGAACCGCTCGGTCTGCGCGTGGCATTGCGCACCGGCGCCCGGCGGGAGAGCAGCGAACCGCTGCCGCTATTCGCGCAAGCGGAGCGTGCCGCTGCATCGGGGAGCGCAGGCCGCCGGCCTGTCGCGTCCGGCGGCCCGCCGGAACGCTCCGACGTCGAATACCCACCCGCTGCCCCCGACACCGCCCGCACCAGCGAACCCCGCTACTCGCGTCGAAGGCTTCCGCACTTCGAGCGCCCATGGGCGAAGTACATGGTCACTTTCTCGACTCGAAACCGGCGCACCCTTTCACCGTCGGCGCGGCAGATCGTCCTGGATTGCATCCTCCACTGGAAGGACCGGCGCTACACGCTTTACGCCGCGTGCGTAATGTCCGACCACGTGCATCTTCTTTTCGAGCCTTCGGTGAAGGAAGTGAGCGCAGAGAGCGGCGGCGCGGTCTTCTTCTCACTGACAGAGATCTTTCACACCGTGAAGTCTTTCACCGCTCACGAAATCAATCGCCTGGAAAACCATGAGGGAGCTTTGTGGGAAGCGGAGTGGCTGGACCGGATGATCCGATCGGAAAGCGATCTGCAGGAGAAATTCTCGTACATCGTACGCAATCCGTGGGCGGAAGGCGGGGTGCGGGAGGGAGAGGATTACCCTTGGGTCTGGTACGGGGAGAGGGAGTTCGAAAAGGCGGACGCGCGTCCACGTTCGGACTTCCCGGCGGGCCGCCGGAAAGGACAGGCCAGCGGCCTGCGCTCCCCGGAAGGCGCCGCACCGCTCCCGGATTCCGAGCCGCACCTCGTCATTGGTACACACGCCTTGCTCTACGAAGGCGCAGGGCTGGAGCACCTCGGGCTCGCGGTGATCGATGAGCAGCACAAATTCGGCGTCCTTCAGCGCGCGCGGCTCCGCGCCCACGGCAGCGCGCCGGATGTGCTGGTCATGACCGCCACGCCGATCCCGCGCACGATGACGATGACTCTCTACGGCGATCTCGACGTTTCGACGCTCGATGAGTTGCCGAAGAACCGCGGCAAAATCGTCACGGCTGTCCGGGCTGCGGAGAAGATGCCGGAGGCCGCGAAGTTCATCCGCGAACATCTCGAAGCCGGGCGGCAGGCCTACATCGTTTACCCGCTGATTGATGAATCGGAGAAGCTCGAGAGCAAAGCGGCCGCGGCCGAGTTCACGAAATGGCAAAGCTTGCTCGCCCCGCTTCGCTGCGAGTTGCTGCACGGACGGATTCCGCCGGAGGAAAAGGATGCGATCATGGAACGTTTCCGCCGCGGCGAGACGTCAGCGTTGATCGCTACGACCGTGATCGAGGTCGGTATCGATGTGCCGAATGCGAACATGATGCTGATCGAGAACTCCGAGCGCTTCGGTCTGGCTCAGCTTCATCAGTTGCGCGGACGAATCGGACGCGGCGAGCACAAGAGCTATTGCATCCTGCTCCATGCGCCGAAAGCGGATGAGGGAGCGTTGGAGAAGTTGCGCATTCTCGAAGAGACCTCCGACGGATTCGAGATCGCCGAAGCAGACCTGAAGCTGCGCGGGCCGGGCGACATTCTCGGCACGGCGCAGAGTGGTTTGCCGCCGCTCAAGCTGGGGAATCTGCTCACCGATCGCGAGCTGATGCAGCTTGCGCGCAACGCGGCCTTCCTGATCTTCGAACGCGATCCGCAGCTCCAACAACCGGAGCACCAGCGGTATCGCGCCGTGCTCGCCGAGGGTCGCAAACTCATGCTTTCTCAAGTCAGCTAGCTTTCTCAATCAATGCGCCGTTCGTTCTTCATCCTGCTCCTTTGCGCCCTGCTGGGCTACGGCTTCTACCGTTACAATCAACTGTCCGGCTCGGGCATCGGCGGCGGCCGTCGCGTCCCGGAGCGCTACACGCCTGCAACGGGACCGAAGATCGACCTCAAAGACGTGCAGGTGCTTTCCGCTTTGGATTCGGAATATGCGCGCCTGGTCGAAGCCGTGGTGCCATCGGTGGTCAGCATCACTTCGTCCACCACCGTTCGTTCACAACAGCGCGGGCGCATGCTCAGTCCGCTCGATTACTTCATGCCGGATCGACGGCTCCGCCCGCCGCGGCAGCGCGAGGAAAGCTCGCTCGGCTCCGGCGTTATTGTTTCCCGCGAAGGTCACATCCTCACGAACAACCACGTCATCGAAAACAAGGAGCGCATCACGGTGCAACTCACGGACGGTCGCGAGGAGCCGGCGCAACTGATTGGCTCGGACGAGGAGACCGATATCGCCGTTTTGAAGATCAACGCCAGGAACATCGAACCGTTGCCTTTCGGCGACAGCGATGGTGTGCGTGTCGGGCAGATGGTCTTTGCGATCGGCAATCCCTTCGGCCTGCAGGAAACCGTCACGCAGGGAATCGTCAGCGCGAAAGGCCGCCGCGCCGGTGGGGATAGCCGGGTTGAGTTTTTGCAGACCGACGCCGCGGTGAACCAGGGAAATTCCGGCGGACCACTCCTGAATCTGCGCGGCGAGATCGTGGGCATCAACAGCGCCATCTATTCGAACACCGAGGAGGGCTCCTGGCTGGGGATCAGCTTCGCGATTCCGTCGAACACCGCCCGGCGCACGTTGGAGAGCCTTCTGAAAAACGGGCGAGTCGTCCGCGGTTATCTGGGCGTCCACATGGAAAGTCTTACCCCGATCACCGCGCGCGAGTTCGGGGTGCCGGACCAGGCCGGCGCACTCGTGCGCGACGTCGCTCCGGGGTCGCCAGCCGACAAGGCAGGTCTGAAGGCCAACGACATCATCCGGACCTTCAATGGCCAAAAAGTCGCCGACATTCTCGCCCTCCGCAGCCGCGTGGCCGAGGCCGATCTGAACGCAAAGGTCGAACTCGGGGTGATGCGCGCGGGCCAGCTGCTCACACTGCACGCGGCGATCGAAGAAGCGCCAGCCGACCTCGGTCTCTCACGACTCCAACAGTCGCCGAATCCGCGCGTGCCGCGGGGGCCGCGTGGCAATGCGACGAGCTCCCATCCGCTCGCCGCCGTCCAGGTCGGCGAAATCCCCGGCAGCTTGCGGGACGCGCTCCCGGAGAACGTGGAGGGCGTCGCCGTGTACCAGGTCCAGCCAGGCTCAGTCGCGGGCGATAAACTCCAGGTTGGTGATGTGATCGAAGAAGTAAATCGGCGGCCAGTGACCACGCCGGAAGCCTTCGAGCAGGCGGTGCGCGCCCTGGGGCCCGAGGACAGGGCGTTGCTTCACATCTGCCGCGGGAGGAGCCGCACCTTCCTCGTCGTGCCCTGAGGCGGACGCACTCGACGCCGCTTTGCCCGATCACCTAAGCTCGCGGCATGTCTCCCTCCACGCTCTCCCGCCGCACGTTTCTGACCACTACTGCGCTCGCTGCTGCCTCGCTCCAGCAGCGTCTCTCCGCCGCCGACGCGGCGAGCGGAATGAAAGGCCGCATCCATCACAGCGCCTGCAAATGGTGTTACCCGAAAGTTACTCTTGAAGAACTTTGTGTCGCCGGAAAGGAGATGGGCCTCACCTCCATCGATCTCCTCACGCCCGCGGATTTCCCAACGCTGAAAAAGCACGGCCTCACTTGCGCAATGGTCAGCGGCACCAGTGCCAAAGGGCCTGATGGGAAGTCGATTGGCGGGATCGAGCGCGCATTCAACCGCAAGGAGCACCACGATCCGCTCGTGGCCGCTTACGAGCCGATGATCGCCGCGGTCTCCGACGCGGGATTTACAAACCTGATCTGCTTCTCCGGAAACCGCGACGGCCTGGATGACGAGACTGGAATGAAGAACTGCGCGGAAGGCCTCAAGCGGCTGATGTCGCTTTGCGAGCAGAAGAAAGTCGTCCTTTGCATGGAGCTGTTGAACAGCCGGGTGAACCACCCCGATTACCAGTGCGATAAGAGCGCCTGGGGCATCGAGCTCTGCAAACAGATCGGCTCACCCAACTTCAAGCTGCTCTACGACATCTATCACATGCAGATCATGGAAGGCGACGTGATCGCCACGATCCGCAAGAACCACCAATACTTCGCGCATTACCACACCGGCGGCGTCCCCGGCCGGCACGAGATCGACGAAACGCAGGAGCTCAACTACGCGCCGATCATGAAGGCGATCGTCGAGACCGGCTTCAAAGGCCACGTCGCGCAGGAGTTCATCCCAGCCAAGCCCGAGCCACTCAAGTCGCTCAAGGAAGCTATTGCAGTCTGTGATGTGTAAGCGGGGTTATGCGCATTCGAGTTCAGCGTGAACCCGCAATTCTTGGAGGCGCTCTTGAACGCCGACCACGTGAACTTATACGGCGACCCGGCGCTTGATCTGGACGCTGACCTCGAGCGCATCTCGGCCCTTAAGCCCCGGCTAGACGGTCTTCTCTCAGCTCACTTCAGCCTGGTTCCTCCCGACCATTTCCAAGACGGGACAGCACTCGCCGGCTTAGTGATTTGGGAAGCCATTCAACCCACTCACGAGGGGAAGGCGGGTTCCTGTCAATATGCGGCATTGGACTTTCGCTTCTCCAACTTCGGCCACCTGTTCACCTGCCTGCCAGAATACGCCCAGCTCGCCTATGACCCCGATGCCTTACAGCACGCGATTGACCTGATCACGCATGAAGGTTTTCGGTTTATTCCGGCACAGTCCTTGTCCGAACCCTATAGTGGATCGCATAGGGAGTTTAGACGCTTTACCTGGCTTGAACGGTACTTTGCAGATTCCTTGTGATGCGCCTAATCGGCAGTCCAGCTAACAGCTCCGCCACCGGGTGCGGGTTCCTGGACCCGCGCAATTACCAGACGGCATCCGACTTTCCGGTATGCGTTACGTTTGTGATTTGGAAAATGGGCAGGAGCTTCACGTCGAGAACGACGGAGATCAGACCTCCATCGGAGTCGGCAGCAGCAGTGAAGGCCAGCAGCAGAGTCAGTCCAACGGGTTTCAGACCGGCAAGCTTTCGGGTGAGCCGTTGTTCTTTCGGCTGAAGAAAGAGTTCATCCTGCAACTGTCCGCGAAAGACGGGGATCGGTTCTTCCGCGTGCGCGGCTCGCAGGTTCAGTCGCTGAAAAGCGCACCGGATCTTCAAGACGCCGAGAAGCTGCGCTTCAGGAAAGCGGCGAAAGGCGCCGGCATGAAGCCCATGGAACCGATGAAACCGATGCGGCCGATGAAACCGATGGAGCCCATGAAACCGATGCGCCCAATGAAGGAAATGCGCGCAATGCGACCGATGGAGATGCGCATGGGCGACATGCAGATGAGCATGGGCGGCGCGGCAGCAAGACCAGCGGCAAAGAACTTCTGCACCCAATGCGGGCAGCCTCTCGCAAAGACCGACCGGTTCTGCGGCGGCTGCGGCCACGAGGTGTAAGCGGTTGCGCTCCAGTGGCTGTGAACTAAGTCGGAACTCGCTGGTCGTCCCGAGGGTGAGAACAGAGAGGCTGTAGGGGAATCTGTTAGGTTCCCCCACCTCTCCCGCGGCGGCGGGGAACCCAACGGGTTCCCCGCCAGTGCGCCAGACGGCAAACACTCCTGGCAGCTCAGCCTCACCGGTTCAAAACAACCGGATCGCCGTGACGGCGATCTGGCCGTTGAAGCAGATGTCCACGTCCGCGCCGGGATTGCGCTGCCGGGAATGGTAGTTCCCGTCGTAGAAATGGCGGTCGCCTTCCTCGTGGCGATAGCTGAGTGGCAGCGGGTGCGGATCGAGCGGGCAAAAGATCACGTCCGGATTGGGCGAGTCGGCGTCAAGATGCGGGAGGTTGACGTTGTAAAAAAGGCCCGGCTCAACCGGGCGCGCGATCAGGTCTGCGATGATGCCGCCGATCCAACCCGCGGCGCGCGTCCAGTCGAGAGCCACGTCCTTGCGCAGGTATTGGGAAAAGGCGATCCCGGGCCAGCCATGCAAAACCGCTTCGCGCACCGCCGCGACGGTACCGGAGTAATAGACATCCGCTCCCAAATTGCCGCCTGCGTTGATGCCGCTCAGCACCCACTGCGCATCCGGCGCAACGCGCAGCAGCCCGAGGCGTGCGCAATCCGCCGGTGTGCCGTGCACCGCAAAGCGTTCCGCACCGCGCGGCTCCAGCCAGACGCCATTCTCCCAAGTGATCGCGTGGCTCATCCCCGATTGCGGAGCGGCCGGTGCGACGACGACTAGCTCACCGATCTCGCGCGCCGCGGAGAGCAACGCCGCGAGGCCTGGAGCGTCGATGCCGTCGTCGTTGGTGAGGAGGAGCTTCATCACTTTTCCCGCAGGGCTGCGGCAATCGAGCGTAGGTCGTTCAGAACTCATGAGGTTGCGCGGCCGCGGCCGCGAGCATGCGCAGGCCGCACCCGGGTGACAATTCTCAACGGTTCGTGCCCGGCGGGGTCCGATCTGCGCCGAAGTATTTTTCGCTGCGATACCGCAGCCAGACCCGCAGCACTTGCGGAACCTTTTCGCGTTCGGCTTCGCTGAGGCTTTCGTAAAGCGCGAGCGCCTTCTCGCGTTCCCCGCGGCAGGCGCGGTTGTTGTGCGCGTCCCAGTAGCTGCGGGCCACGCGAATGCGGCGGCAGGTTTCCTTGATCAACGCGGCGCCAGCGAGCGGCGGTGCGTTTTTCTTTTTTGCGGGCATGGCGGCGCGCTCCGGGGTTGATCGCCCTTTCACCCAACCGACTTCAACTCGCGCAGCGCGCGGCGCAGTTGCTCGAAGTCGATCGGCTTCACCAGGTGGGCGACGAACCCCGCTTCCTTGGTTCGAATCAGATCCTCTTCCATGCCGTAGCCGGAAAGCGCGATCGCTCGCAAGTCGGGTTTTCGGATCCGCAGCGCTGCGATCAGCTCCAAGCCCGTGCCGTCGGGCAGGCCCAGGTCGGAGATGACGATGTCGTAGGATGCGGTTTCTGCCGCGGCCAGGCCAGCAGCGACCGTTCCCGCCGGGATGACTTGATGCCCGGCGCGGGTGAGCAGGCGAACGAGGACGGCCATCGTCGGCTCGTGATCTTCGACAAGCAGGATGCGCAACGGAGCGGATTGCGCGTGTTTCCCCGGATGCAGCGGTTCCGCCGTGAGCATGCCGTGTGGCGGCGCAATCGCGCCGGGAAGCTCCACCGTGAAAGTCGCGCCGTGCCCGGAACCAGGACTCTCCGCACGGATTACTCCGCCGTGCAGATCCACGATCGCCCGCGCTATCGCGAGGCCGAGGCCAAGACCGCCGAACCGGTGATCGCCTTCACGCCCGGCTTGTTCGAACGGCAGAAAGATCCGATCTGCGGCGCCCGGATCGAACCCGACACCGGTGTCGGTCACTTCGAGCACGAGGCGCTGGTTCTCGGCATCGTCGTGCGTTTTGATGGCGATTCGCCCGCCGGCCGGCGTGAACTTGACCGCGTTTTTGAGCAGATTCCAAAACACCTGCTGCAACCGGCCGGGATCACCGACCAAGCCGGAACGTTCCGCAGTGAGCGTCAGATCGAGGGCGATGTTCTTCGCACGCGCTTCGTCCCGCACGATGTCGATCGCATGGGAGAGCAGTGAATGTGTATCGCACGGCTCCGCCCGGATCGGAAGCTTGCCGCGAGTGATTCGCGTCAGGTCGAGCAGGTCGTCGATGAGGCGCGCCTCGAGCGCAATGTTGCGCTCCATCATCGCCATCTGCTCACGGACATCCGCGGGCAGGCGTTCGTCATCCCGCAGCTCCGAGGCACTGAGGAGGACGGGCGCGAGCGGGGTGCGCAGCTCATGAGACAGTGCCGCGAAGAAGTTATCCTTTGCCCGTGAAGCCGCCTCCGCCGCTTCCTTGGCAGAGCGCAGATTTTCCTGTGCAGCCTGGCGCTCGGTGATATCGCGGATGAAGCCGACGAAGAGCGCGCGATCGACGCCTGGGAGCGGATTAATGCTCAGCTCGACGGGGAATCTCGTTCCATCGCGGCGCAAGGCAGGCAGCTCCAGCCGTTTCCCCAGGATGGGTCCCTCACCGGTTTCGAGCAGACGGGCGAGTCCACGATAGTGCGCGGCTCGGAGTTCCTCCGGAATGATGAGTTCCGCGAGCGGCTGCCCGAGGACTTCCTCGCGGCTCCAGCCGAAGATCCGTTCCGCGGCCGGGTTCCAGTCGGCGATGGTCCCCGCGGTATTCATCAAGAGCACCCCGTCGAGCGCCGTATCGACGATCGCGCGGCTGCGTTCCTGTCCGCGGCGCAAGGCTTCGCTGGCCCTCCGCGCGCGATTTTCCTGCCGGGCCACCACCTGACTGGCACTGACGAGAAGGGTCGAGAGCAGCACCAGACCGCCGTACAGCATGAGGGCAGTGCCTTCCCCTTGCGCCACCACGTCCGCGTCGCGTCCGCGCCCGATCATCCAACCGAGAGTGAGCAGCAGGCCGGTGGTGCCCGGAAGCGTCCAGCGCAGCAACACTCCGTCCGGGCCGGGGGACAGCACCCGTCGCACCGGCGCGCGTTTTGGTCGGGCCGCCAGAACACCTGCCGACAGCGCGAAAAGCACCACCGCGGCATGCAAGAGGATGTTGGTCGATCGCAACAGCCCGGTGAACGAGCTGACTCCGAGCAGGTAACCCACAAGGCCCAAGGTCGCCGGGAGCGCAGCCACCAGCGCCAGACCGGGCGCAAAGCAGACCTGCTTGCCGAAGATGCGCGCGCATGAGTCGAGGAAGGTCAGCGCAAGACCGAGGAAAAGGAGTGAGAGCGCCGCATTCAAGCTCATGCGGCCCGGATGCGTGACCAGCCGCCCGGCAACGTCTCCGGACATCGTGCCGGAGCTGAGCAGTTGATCGATCCCAAGATTGATCCCGGCGACATCTTGCAGCGCCGTCATCCCTCCGATTACCGCAACCAACACGCCCAAGGATTGCGCCATCCGTGCCCTTAGCGGACCCGGTGCTTCCCTCCACAACGCCAGAGACAGACCTGCCGCGGTGACCGCCACCGCCGTATTCATCCGCATGATCATCAAGCCGGATTCGCGCGCAAACTCCGGCACTGAACCCATGATCCAGAATGCCAGATTGCTGCCACCCAGTGCCAGCGCCAGCAACACGCACACGTGGTGAACGGAGGCGCAGAGCCGCTCGGCGCCGGGCAGCAAAGGCGCGGGATCCTCGGTGGGATCGGGGGTCAACGTGAACGGCATTGGGAGTGATCAACAGGTGCGCGCAGCGGGCGCTCAGGGGGCGGGACGCTAGCAGCGCTCCTCAGGCGCGGCAACGTCCCGCGGACCCATCGCGCAGCCTCAAACCAGAAGGTCGGGCGGCAGCACCCGTTTCGGCGCGGGCCGCGCAAGGGCGATCCCGGCGAGAATCGTCGCCCCGCCGGCAAGCTGGAGCGGGGTGATGTTTTCGCCGAGCAGGACCCAGGCAGCGAGTGCCGCGACAAAGGGTTGAAGCAGCAACGCGACCGACGAAAACGATGCGCGCAAGCGAGCCAGCGCGTAGGTGATCAGACTCTGTCCGGCGACGTGTGAAAGGAGCGCGAGACCGATCAGAATCAGCCATCCGCGCCCGCTGACCGGCAGCATGGTTTCTCCCGAAAACAGGCAGACGATGCCCAATGCAGGAACGCTGACCGCGGCACTGCCCGACATGATCGCGGCCGTCGAGAGCTGGCCGCGGAGTTTCTTCACCGCGAGCAGGTATGCGGCGTAGAAAACCGCCGTGCCGATGCCGAGCGCATCGCCGAGCAGGCGCTCGCGGACAAGCTGCACATTCGAGGCGAAGAGCATGACCGTTCCGGCAACCGCTGCCACACAGGCCAATCCGAAACGCGGTGTGATGCGTTCGCGCAAGAAGAGCCAGCTGAAGATCACCACAAAGATTGCGGCGAAGTTGGCGAAGAGCGTGGCGTTGGCCACCGAGGTGAACCGGATGGACCAATGCCAAAGCGCGAGGTCTCCGGCGAAGAAGAGGCCGGTCAGCACGATCCACCTGAACGCACTGCGTGACCGCACTGCTGAGCCGGTTTCCTTCCGCTCGATCGCTGCCCAAACTGCGAGCACCGGCAGAGCCAGCAACAGACGCCAGAACGCAGTCGCCGTCGGCCCCGTTTCGCTCAGCCGCACAAAGATCGGCGCGAAGCCAATCGCCACCGCGCCGAGCAACAGCGCCGCGACGCTCCGGCCGGTGTGTTCTGGCGGCGCGGCCGCGTGCGGGATTAGCGGTTCCAAAGCTGCTCCACCAACGCGCAGGTCTCCAGATCGTGAGCGCGCAATTCGTCACGGGTGAACGGCGAGAAATCGTTGCGGCCGAAAAACGCCTCGCTCATTTCGGCGAAGAACTCCTCCACGTTGTTCAACGCGTAAGCCCGCTGCGGCTTGCCGCCTGGACCGTAGGTCACTGCTTCGTAGAGGCCGCTCGCGCGAACCTGCTGAAAGCGCTCGCGCAACTCCGCGCAGCCGTGCCCGAGGACCTGATGATGATACGCGTGCGCCAGCTCATGGAGCACCATCATCGGCTGGCCTTCCGACCAGGCGATGAACACGGCCGCGTTCGGCAACTCGACCGCGCCCGCCTTGTCCGGATTGTAGCCGTGCGTGCGCAGCCATTCCGCACTGGGATGGTAAACCGCATTCGGCTTCTCGTAGTCGTCCACCCCCAGCCAGATCGGCACCTTTTGCAAAGCGGCCAACGCCCGTGCGGGAAGCAGCGGTTGAAGCTCGCGAAGCTTCGTTTCGAGGAGCGTCAACGCCGCCGTCCCGGTCTCCGCGCGCCGGCCGAGCAGCTCGCGATGCACATGCACGTTCCAACCGCCGACCTCACGCTGCGTGTATTGATCTGTGGCGATGAAGCGCGCCCGTTCCTTCGCCTGCGGCGTGGGCTCTTGGGCACAAACCACAGAGGTCAAAACCAGCAAGCTGGCGCAGGTAGAAAGGGTGCAGCGGTTCACAGGAGGTTCATGGACGCGCGACATTGGAGACCCGGCTGCGGCGTCTCCAGCTTGATTTCAGGTGCCTGGACCTGGCCGCTGACATGCCGCGTGACACCCGCGCAGCGTGCGTCCTACAGTTCCCGCCCCGCATGGCCCAGATCAGCAATGAACAGATCTCCGAGATCTTCGAATCGATCGGGCAATTGCTCGAGCTGAAGGGCGAGAACGTCTTCAAAGTCCGCGCTTACACGAACGCCGCGCGGACACTCGACGCGTTCCGCGGCAACCTCGGAGAACTCGTGGCGGAGGGACGTTTGGGCGAGATCGCCGGGATCGGATCGGCCATTGCGGACAAGATCACGGAGTTGGTGAACACGGGAGAGCTGCAATACTTCAACAAGCTCAAAGCCGAGTTCCCGGCGGGGCTGTTCGAGCTGTTCGAGCTGCAAGGCCTCGGGCCAAAAAAGATCAAGGTGCTCTGGGAAAAGGTCGGGATCACCTCCATCGCCGAACTCGAGGCGGGGCTCGCCGATGGCCGCGTCGCTGCACTTCCCGGATTCGGCAAAAAGACCGCCGAGAACTTCGCGACGGCCATTGCTTCCCGTTCGAAACACGCCGGGCGATTCCGGCTCGGGTCGATCGCGCCGGATGCGGAGCGGCTGCTCGAAGATCTGCGGCTGCATCCGGATGTGTTGCAGGTGAGCATCGCCGGGAGCTATCGGCGGCGGAAGGAGATCGTGCGCGATCTGGATTTCGTCGTGGCGACCAATGCGCCCGCGGAAGTCTCGCAGTTTTTCATCACGCACGAGCTGGTCGAGAGCTCGATGGTCCAGGGGCCGACGAAATCGAGCGTGCGCTTGAAATCAGGCATTCAAGCCGATCTCCGCGTGGTGAAGAGCGCGGAGTTTGCGTTCGCGATCAACTACTTCACCGGCTCCAAAGAGCACAACATCGTCATGCGCCAGCGCGCGCTCAACCGCGGCTGGACGCTCAACGAATACCGACTCGAAGCGCTGCCGCCGCCGCCTGCCGAAGATATCCCCGCAGTGCCTCCGGAACCCGTGAAGGGCAAAGCGAAGGCAAAGCGCCCGAGCAAAGTCGTCGCGCAACCGATCCCGGAGATCCGCGAGGAGCGCGATCTCTACCGCGCGCTTGGCCTGGATTACGTCGAGCCCGAGCTGCGCGAAGATCGCGGCGAATTCGCGGCGGCCGAGGCGCACACTTTGCCGGACCTCGTGGAACTGGAGAATCTGCGCGGCACTTTCCACTGCCACACGGTCGCAAGCGACGGCCGAAACACGCTCCTGGAAATGGCCGACGCGGCGCAGGAGCTCGGCCTCGAATACCTCGGCATCGCCGATCACTCACGCTCCTCGGTGCAAGCCCACGGGCTCGATGAAAAGCGTCTGCTCGCACAACTCGCGGAGATCCGGGAACTCAACGCGACCTTCGACGGCTTCCGCCTGTTCGCCGGCGTCGAGTGCGACATCCTGCGCGACGGCAGCCTCGATTTCCCGGACGAAATCCTCGCGCAGCTCGACTACGTGGTGGCCAGCGTGCACAGCGCTTTCGGCCTCTCCGAAACGGAGATGACCACGCGGATCGTGCGCGCTTTGGAAAACCCGCACGTCACCATGCTCGGCCATCTCACCGGCCGCATGCTGCTCATCCGCGAGAGCTACCCGGTCAACATCCCGGCGGTGATCAAAGCCTGCGCTGACACCGGCACGCTCATCGAACTCAACGCCAACCCGCGCCGGCTGGACATGGATTGGCGCTGGTGGCCGCTCGCAAAAGAGAAAGGCGTCCGTTGCGTGCTCAACCCGGACGCCCATCACACCACGCAGTTGCAATACCTCTGGAACGGCATCGGCAGCGCGCGCAAGGGCTGGCTGACCCGCGCCGATGTGGTGAATTGCCTGCCGCTCGCCAAGATCGAGCGCGTGCTTCAGACGAAACGCCAGCAGGCCCGCTAAGTCATGCCACTGCTCATTGCCGCCATTGTCGTGCTTGCCTACCTGCTGGGCTCGATTCCGTTCGGATTGATCTTCGCGCGCTCGAAAGGCGTCGATCTCCGGGCGCACGGCAGCGGCAACATCGGCGCGACCAATGTCTGGCGCGTGATGGGCAAAAAGTGGGGTCTGATCACCTTCTTCGCGGATGCGGCGAAAGGCTGGCTCGCGGTCGTCCTCGCGCTGTGGCTGGCGCGGCACTGGGACATTCATGTGCCGCTTCCGCACGGACACGAGAAGATCGAGCATCTGGACGAAGGATTCGCGGGAATTGCCGGCGCACTCGGCTGCATCCTCGGCCACAATTTTCCAGTCTGGCTCCGCTTCAAAGGCGGCAAAGGCGTGGCGACTTCGCTTGGCGTGATCATCGGCATGATGCCACTCGCCAGCGTCATCATCTTCGCGATCTGGGGGCTGGTTTTCAAAACGTCGCGTTACGTTTCGCTCGCATCGCTGATCGCTGCGGTCTCGCTGCCGATCGTCGTGATCGGGCTGATGCTTTTCTGGCCGGTGTCGTGGTGGGGCGCAGTCACGAGCTGGGGCCATTTCTACTTCGCGGTCGCTGCGGCGGGGCTGGTGCTGAAGCGCCACAGCTCCAATATCAAGCGCCTCGTCGCCGGCACGGAGTTGCGGTTCGGCTCGAAGGATGCGCCCGCGCCGGCGGTGAGTCCTGACGAATCGGAGAAAGCGCCGTGACGTTCCAACACGCCGGCATCATCGGCGCCGGGAGTTGGGGCACGGCATTGTCGCTCGTGCTCGCCGAAACGCTGCCGCGCGTGACGCTGTGGGGCCACAATGCCGGGCACGTGGAAAGCCTGCGGGCCGACCGCATCAATCGCAACTATCTACCCGAAATCCGGCTCCCCGAGCCAATCGACTTCACGGCTGAACTGGACGATCTCGCCGCGTGCGATCTGCTCCTGCTGGTGACGCCGTCAAAGGCTTTGCGCGAAGTCGCGGCGCGGCTCTCGACCGTCACGCTGCGCGAGGACGCCGTGTTGCTTTCCTGCACCAAGGGCGTCGAGCGCGGCAGCGGTTTGCGAATGAGCGAGATCCTCGTGGAATGCTTTCCGCAACACGCCATCGCAGTGCTTTCCGGGCCGGGCCACGCGGA
The DNA here is from genome assembly GCA_028293645.1 of Chthoniobacter sp. GTDB lineage: Bacteria > Verrucomicrobiota > Verrucomicrobiia > Chthoniobacterales > Chthoniobacteraceae > Chthoniobacter. The sequence goes on along the minus strand of JAQGOK010000125.1, from coordinate 15,935 downwards.
GGAAGTGGCGCAGCGCAAGCCGACCGCGATCGTTCTCGGCTGCCGCGATGAAGCGCTCGAAGCGCCGCTGCAGCAGGCCTTCAACACCGCATATTTTCGCCCCTACACGAGCAACGATCTGGCTGGGATTGAACTCGGCGGCGCGCTCAAAAACATCTTCGCGCTCGCCGCCGGCGTGAGCGACGGACTCGGCCTCGGAGACAACTCGAAGGCGGCGCTGGTGACGCGCTCGCTCGCCGAAATGGTCCGCCTGGGCGTCGCGCTCGGCGGCCAGCGCGAGACCTTCCAGGGGCTGAGCGGCATTGGCGATCTGGTGGTCACCTGTTTTTCTCACCACAGTCGCAATCGCGCCGTCGGCGAACGCCTTGGCCGCGGCGAAACGCTCAGCGCGATCGTCTCGTCGATGAACATGGTCGCGGAAGGAGTGCCGACAACTTACAGCGCACATGAATGCGCCCGGCGGCTGGGGATCGAAACCCCGATCATCGATCAAACACGCGCGTTGCTGGACGGCACGCTTTCCGCGGCGGAAGTCGCGGCAAACCTCATCAACCGCGAGCCGAAGCGCGAGTAAGGACGCGAGCTCCGGTCAGTTGAACTTCGGCACCGGCTTGTCCGGCTCCGGCCGATGATTGAAGCCGTAGGTGAGCAGGAGTTTGGTGTCCTCCCACTTGCCGGCCTTGGTGTCGTGCAAAACCGTCGCGATGACCTCCCGGCCATCCCGGCACGCAGCCGTCGCCAGCGTGTGCTGCGCCGCATTCGTGAAGCCCGTCTTCCCGCCTGTGAACTCCGGGAACTCATACAACAAGCGGTTCCGACTCGCCACCAGACGGCTGCCGAGGGTCGATTCCCAGGTGATCTGCCGCGTTCTCACGATCTGGCGGAAAAGCGGCTGCTGCATGGCTGCACGCATGATGATCGCCAGGTCGCGGGCCGTGGTGATGTGCTGCGGGTGAGTGAGCCCATGCGGGTTGCGAAAGTTCGAGTTGATCGCCCCGAGTTCGTGCGCCCGGACGGTCATCTTTGCAGCGAACGCCTCCACCGTCCCTGCGTTATCGCGGGCGAGGGAATGAGCGACATCATTCGCGCTTTTAAGCATCAACCCGTAGAGCATCTGCCGACGCGTGAAACGCTCGCCGACCTTCAGATTGAGGCTCGCTTCACCGACCTTGGTTTCTTCCTCAGCGATTTCGACCTCCTGGTCCAGGTTCCCGGTTTCGATGACGATCAGGGCGGTCAGAACCTTGGTCGTACTCGCGGGATAAAGCGGCAGATCGGCGCTCTTTTCGTACAACGGTGCGCCCAGATAGCTATCGAGCACGATCGCGCCTTTGGCCGATAGCGGCAGCTCGCCGTCCTGAAGCAGCTTCAGGGTTCCCGGCGCCGGCGTGCTTCCGGGCGTCGGTCGCGCTTTTGTGCCCGACGAAGCAGCGGCAGGTTTCTTCTTTTTCGGCGCGGCTTCGATCGCCACCGACGAGGAGACGAACAGTGCGGCGCAGAGCAGCGCAGGATTACGGAACAATTTTACCATCGATCATCATCCAGGAAATCGGCGCGGAATGATCGACGACCTCCTCATGGATGGCAGCGACCGTACCGCTCGTCGGAACCGCGATCAAGTCGGCGAGCGCCCCCGGGGTGATTTGGCCGAGCTGACCGGCCTGCTGCAAAGCACGGGCCGGATTGACCGTGACCATTCGCAACAGTTGCTCACCGCTGAGTCCCGCTATGGAGTCGCGCAGCGAACGCAACTCTTCGAGCAAGCTCAGCGACTCCGTACTGGCGAGGCTGTCGGTGCCGACGCAGACGTTCACCCCGGCATCGAGCAGGCGGCGCAAAGGGAAGGGCGAGTGACCGAAATACCGATGGCTGCCGGGGCAATGCACGACGCTCGGCAGTTCATCCGCGGTGTGTTGGCCGAGCAACTCGAAGTCTTCGTCACGCAGCTCATTCATATGCGCGAGCAGCCAGTCGCGGTTGATCGCGCCGCTGCGCCAGAGCAGCCCAAAGGGCGTGTGCCGACCGCAGTCCGTCATCGGCCGTTGGAGCGACTTCATGAAATCGTAGAGCGGGCCCCGCGCGTCGCGGAACATCTGCATTTCTTCGAGCGACTCCGCGACATGCGTGGTCAGCGCCATCGGTGAGCGTGCCGCGCAGGCGTTCGCCAGTTGGTAGAGCGAAACCGATGCGGTGAAAGGCGCATGCGGGCTGAGGCCGTAGCGATCGAGCCCGGCCTCGCGGCGGCGGAAAAACGACAGCGCACCGGCAACGACTTCCTCGGTCGTGTGCCGATGCCGGACATCGATCATTTCGTAAAACCACCAGGTGCGCAGAGGCGACGGCCCGAGTTCCACCATCAGCTCGGGGAAAGCTTCGATGTTGCAGACCGTCGTGGTGCCCCACTTGCGCAGCTCGCGGAAGCCGCGGCGAATCGCGGCGAGATAATCGTCGTTATCGAGGCTGCGTTTCAGCGCGTTGATCCGTTGCACCCATGCCGTGAAGCTCTTTGGCGGGTCGATCGCGTGCCGCATCATCGTGTAGTCGAGATGGCAGTGCGCGTTGATCAAGCCGGGGAGCAAAGCAACCTCGCCCAGATCGAGCGTCGGCTCGCCGTGCAGTGGAACGAGATCGCGCCGCGCACCGACCGCAACGATGCGGTCGCCCTGAATTACCACGGCGCCGTCGTCGATCGGCGCACCCTCCATGGGCACGACGATACGAGCGCGGAGAATCACGGCTTCGCTTCGCATTTCTTCACCACCTCGCGCGCCTGCGCCACGAGCAGATTGCAGGCTTCGTGGCAGAGCAGGGGAAGAAATCCGCCCGCAACCGCCGGGCGGAGCTTGTCCGGCGGCAAGGTGGTCACAGGGCGGTCGGTGTCGATCCGCCAGAGGATGTGCTTCAAACAGCCGTCCTCGGAGCGACAGAAGCGGCCGATCAATTCGTCGGCCTGGCTGTCGGTAATCTTCTGCGTCACGCGATACATCCCGGTTTGACGCGCGAGGGTTTCCCGCAGATCCACCGCCTGCAGTTCGCCGCGTTGATGGCTCAGCCAAACCCCAATCATCGCGGGGTACAAATGATCGAGCGCCTCGCGCAGCTCCGACAAGCTGCCGAGGCGCAGCCGCCAGCCGCGGCGCAAATTCGGCGCAGTCTTGAGCGGCCGAAACCGACCGGCTTCATCGAAGGTCGCGATCGCTCGCGCAGCATCCGCCCGTTCGTGAAGAACGAGATCATCACGCGCCCTGTCCGCGTAATGACGCAGTTCAAAGCCGGCGTCTCCGGCTTCGATCAAGACTTCACCGATCTGGCGTCCGCCCGCAGCAATCCATTCCGCCAAGGCCCGCGTCGAATCCCGCATTCAGGCCAGGGCCGGCTCGCGATGTGCCGCATCGAAGGCGGTCACCTGTTCCAGAATCAGATCGGCAAAAAGCGGTTCGGTCCCGATCGCACTGGCGTAGAAAAGCGTCCGTCCGCGGCGGGAATACGGGTTGCCGCGGAAGACCTCCTGCTCGCTCGCGCTCGCCGCACCGGCCGAAGTCTCGGCAATCCCGAGCAGCACCGGGATGTCTTCGTAGCTGTGCAAACCGTCCGCGATGAAGAACGGCACGACCACCACGTTCGGGCGGGTCGTGAACTCATCCCACTTCGCGATCAGCGGCTCCTCCTCCATATAGGCGTTGAAGACCTCGGCGTAGCGGCCCTGTGCGGCGATCCGCTCCACTTCGCGTTTCGCAGCGACGGCGGAGTTGTCGTTCAAACTCGTCCCGTGGCCGACGATGAGGAGACTGGTCTCTTCCGGCGGCACACCGGGTGCGATCTCCGCGGCGCGCCGCAGCAACAGTTCGGTCATCCGCGGATGGCTGCCGACCGGTTCGCAGTAGTGAATCTTGCGCGGACCGCGACTGGTGACCGCGCCTTCCAGCTCCAGCTCCCGCGGGATGACCGTCCGCGTGAAATACCCTTCACTGATGAAGTTCGGCACGACGTAGATCTCGTCGCAATCGACCAGATACGGCACCTGACGCAGGCTCGGCTCTTCCTTCCAAAACGCCGCATGGACTTCGCCGAAAACGCCCCGCCGGCGTAGCTCCTGCACATGGTCGAGCGTGGGTGCGCTGGAGTCCGGATTCACGGTGGAGCCGTGACCAACGACGACGAGCGCGCTCTCAGGTTTGGCAGAAAACATCGGAGTGGAGTCGGTAAAGCCTACGCACCGCGATGTCGAACGGTTTCCCCCACGCCGCGGGCACTCATGCTGCTTCCGCTCCGCTCCGCACTGGGACCCTCACTTTCTAGGGCGACGGCAGCTTTTACGATGCGGAAGCAGAGAAGTTCGCCGGCTACGATGTCGCTCTCGGCTTCAACCCATCGCAGCTCGTGCTCGGCAACTTTGGCGGCGGCAGCGAAACGGATTTCGGCGTGATCTCGACCGCCAACAACCAGAGCGCGCTCCACGTCGTGCAGCGGGTGCTGAATCCGGATCCGAAACTCGCGCCAGCTTTGACCGTGCTCGAAACCCAATCGCAGATGGCGCAGGCATCTTTGCGCTCGACGAAGATCTCCAGCGTCAAAGCGGACGTGATCGGCTTCGATGTCGATCGCGACGGCATCTTCGACACCACCAGCGGCGACGGCAGCGCACCCAACGGGTGAAGCCCATCGATGGTTTCATCCTCGCCTCCGCGATCCAGAGCGTCACGGTCACGCGGCCGACCTTGACGTTCGTGTTCCCGGCGTAACCTTGGCGGCGGAGCGCCTCCTTTGACCTTGCGCTGCCTCGGCGGAGTGAGGAGCTTCGCGGGGTGCACCTCCGGTTTCGCGAGAAGCAGAGCTTCTACCACAGCCTCGGGCAGTTGCTCCGCTCAGGGGTGACCTTTCCGGCGGCATTGCAAAGCCTCTCGCGATCCTCACGTGGCGGGTTGCGGCAGTTGCTGAAGCAGCTCAACCAGGCCATCACCGGTGGCCTCACAGTGGCGGAAGCCTTCGCGGCGCAACGGCCCATGGTCAGCGAGATGGAAGCCGGAGTGGTCGCCGCGGTCGAACGCGCAGGACGTCTGGACTACGGGCTGGCGCAGCTCGCGGAGTATTTTGGAGCACTCGATGCCGCCCGGGCAGGCGTGATCAAGAAGGCGGCTTATCCGGTGTTTGTGCTGCACTTCGGGATCTTCGCGCTTGGGATTCAGACGCTGGTGACTTCCGGACTCCCTGCATATCTGCGTGAAATCGGCAGCGTCTTCGCCGTGCTCTATTCGGCGGCGTTGGTCATCGTTCTCGCCGCTACGCTCCTGAAGGATTTGGCCGCAACCAGTCCGACAGTCGATTCACTGCTGCGACTGATCCCGGTGATCGGGAGGATTCGGACCAACTTCGCCGTCTCCCGGTTTTGCGCGACTTACGAGATGCAGCTCGGCGCGGGGGTGAATGTGATGGACGGCCTGAAATCGGCGGCACGAGCGGCGCGAAGCGGACTGATCTCCTCGTCGGTGAAACGCGTCATTCCGGAAGTGCTCGCCGGTGGGCAGGTGGGCCCGCTGCTGGGCGTCAGCCAGGCATTCCCGGAAGAGACGATCCGTGGCATCAGCGTGGGCGAAGAGACCGGGAAGCTGGACGAGGAATTGAACCGGCTCGCTGCGGAACACCAACGAGCCGGAATCGCGGCGCTGGACACGCTGGCGGAATGGCTGCCGCGGATGATCTATCTGGCGACCTGTATCTACATTGGGTATCGCGTGGTGATGTGGTACGGGGGCTATCTGCAGCAAATTCAGCAGCTCACCGACGGCATTTAGGCTGAGCCGGGTTGGCTCAGCCCGGTTTGGATTCGTGGTCGGAATCGTGTGTCGTCTTGTCTCGGTTCGCGAAGTGGTCTGATGGCGGCTACTTGGTCGCAAACGGTTCTGAGTGATGCGTTTACACCTGTTCGCATCCGCGGGGTTTCTGGTGGGCATCCGGTAAGCTCTTGGTAAGAGGCGAGTCTGAAACCCTTAACCCAATCCAAACTTATGAGCCTTATTCGTTATCAACTTCCTGAAGCGTCGAATTGGCCCTCGTTTGATCGCCTTTCGACCGTCCGAGACGAGATCGATCGCCTCTTCGATCTTTCCTGGCCCACTCGCGACAGCGGCCTCTTCAGCGGATGGTCGCCCGCACTCGATGTCCATGACGACAAAGAGAACTTCGTCGTTCATCTGGAACTCCCCGGCATGAAGAAAGAGGACATCAATCTCTCTCTCCACGACGGAATGCTGACCGTCTCGGGCGAACGCAAACAAGAGCGTGAGCAGAAGAACGGCGGCTCCTTCCGCAGCGAGCGCTACTTCGGCAAGTTCCAACGGAGCGTGACTCTGCCGGCCCTGGTCGATGCGTCGAAAGTCAGCGCTTCCTACAAAGATGGCGTCCTGATCGTGACGCTCCCGAAGTCGGAAGAAGCGAAGCCGAAGCAAATCGAAGTCAGCGTTTCCTAATCATCACAAAACCCGGTCCGGTGGGCGCGAAGCCCGCCGGCCACCTCCAATCCCAAAAACATGAATGCTACTCTTACCAAGACCGAATCTCCGACGGCTCAGCCAACTCAGCGCGTGAGCTATGTCACGCCACCAGCCAATATCCGCGAGGATCAGGACGGCTACGTCCTGGAAGCCGAGATGCCGGGCGTGGGCAAGGACGGTCTTCAAATCACCGTCGAAAACGGCGAGTTGATCCTCCTGGGCCGGCGCACCGCGGCTGAGCCAGCGGGCACCCAGGTTTATCGTGAATCGCGGCGCGCAGATTACCGCCGGGTGTTTGAACTCGATTCGTCGATCGATACCGGCAAAATCAGCGCGAAGATGGAACAGGGTGTCTTGACCCTGCGCCTCCCGAAGAGCGATTCGGTGAAGCCGCGTCAGATCCCGGTGACCGACTGATCGCCACCGCGCAGTCTGCAACCAAGCCCCGCGAGCCTCGGCTTGCGGGGCTCTTTTTGTGCCGTCCTCCTGACCTCCGGGCTTGCACCCGAGCCGGATTCGAGAAGCCTCGCGATTCCCAATGCATTGGACCTTTGTTTGGCTCGGATACCTGTTGACCCTCGCCGTGATCCCGCACGTGCTCTTGCGGAACAAGCCTCCCGTTTCGACGCTCGCCTGGATCTGGGCGGTGATCCTCTTTCCCTACATTGGCCCGCTGTTCTATTTCATCTTTGCGGATGATCGGGTGACCCGCAAAAAGCTCGAGGCTAACGCGGAAATGGCGAGCGCCGGCACCCGAGCCGAACGGCGGATCACCCCGCAAACGCAACGCCTGGTGGATGAACTCCCGGCCAAAGAAAAGCGGGAGGTCGAGAGCCTCTCGCGTATCAATGGCCTGGCGATTTCCTCGGCGGAAGAGACCCGACTGCTGATCGGCGGCGCGGAATTTTTCGCGGCGCTCGCAGACCGGATTCGCGAGGCGAAGCATCACGTTCACATTGAGTTTTTCATCTGGCGGGATGACCCGCGCGGGCGCGAAATGCGCGACCATCTCACCGCGGCGGCAAGGCGCGGAATTCAGGTGCGCGTCCTCCTGGATCAACTCGGATGCTTCGGGCTGACGCGGTCCTTTTTCCGGGAATACGAGGAGGCGGGCGGACAGTTTTCGTGGTTCCGGACGGCACACCCGTTTCGCAATCGCTGGACCTTCAATCTGCGGAACCATCGCAAGCTCCAGATCATCGACGGGCGTCACGCCTTCATCGGCGGAATGAACATGGCCTCCGAATACGCGGGCGAAGATCCGAAGATCGGCCCGTGGCAGGACGTGCAGCTCGAGGTCACTGGCGCCGCCGCCAAGAAACTGCAGATGGTTTTCGCGGACGACTGGTTCTTCGCCGTCGAGGAAAAGCTGCTCGATCCCGTCTATTACCCGCAGCCGACCAACCCCCAGTGCGTGCTGGTGCAACCGATGCCGGACGGACCTGATACTTCCGAAGATCCGATCCAAATGTCTCTCGTTGCGATGCTGCACGCGGCGCGGCACCGGGTATGGCTCACCGCGGGATATTTCGTGCCCAACGAGCCGCTGCTGACATCGCTGAAATATGCCGCCGCGCGCGGCACGGATGTGCGGCTGCTCATCTCGGAAAAGTCCGATCACCCCGCACTCGTGAACGTCGGCCGGTCCTATTACGAGGAGCTGCTCGGCTACGGCGTGAAGGTTTACGAATACGAGCGCGGGATCAATCACGCGAAGGTCGCGTTGATCGACGACGACTGGCTGATGGTCGGTTCGGCAAACTTCGACATTCGCTCGATGCGGCTGAACTTCGAGCTCAACGTGCTCGTGCGCGATCCGGCACGCGCCGCCGAACTGGAGAAGGTGCTGCTCCAGGATTTCGATCAGGACTCGAACCAGATCTCGCTCGAAGAATTCCGCAAGCGGCCCTTTTCTCAGCGCTTCAAGGAGAGCCTCACTCGCCCGCTCGCGCCGCTGCTTTAGTCCGCCGAAGCGCGGACCGCTTTCAGGTGCAGATCCACGGAGATGACCCCTTGGTATTCGTTGCGCTCGACGGTGAACGCGACGTCCCACGGCGGGGGCGGGAGTTCTGTTTCCGCAGCGTTAAACCACATTGCACGGCGCTCGTGATAACCCTGACGGAGGATCACGGAGAGATGCTTCTCCTTGATCACACGCGGTTCGGCGGCGGGTGAAATGCGGCGGGTGAAGAACACCGGCTGCGGGTTCATCATTCCGAACGGCTGCAACGCTTCATGCTGCTCGAGGAGTGCGTAGTTCACGTGTTGAAGCGACAGCTCCGCGTCGAGCCGCAGTCGCGGCTGAAGCTGCTCCGCTCCGAGCATCTCGCGCGCGCACGCGCCGAACGCCCGGCGGAATGCTTCGAAGCACTCCTGGCGGATCGTGATACCGGCGGCCATCGCGTGACCGCCGTGTTTCTCGAGCAAGCCATCGCAGCGGCTTAACGCATCGACCAGTGAAAGCCCTTCGATGCTTCGTCCGCTGCCTTTGCCGATCCCGGCTTCATCGAAGCCAATGACCAGCGTCGGCCGATGATGCCGCTTTTGCAGACGCGACGCGACGATGCCGACGACGCCGGGATGCCAGCCACTTGCGCCGACCACGATCGCCGCGTCGCGCTCCGGATCGAACGTCTCTGCGAGCTGCGCTTCGGCCTGGCGTAACACGTCGTCTTCCACCGCGCGTCGGTCGCGGTTCTGCGCGTCGAGTGCAACCGCAAGCTCCCGCGCACGCACCGGGTCTTCGGTCAGCAAAAGTTCCAAGGCGGCGCGGGCCGTCCCGAGCCGGCCAGCCGCGTTCAGCCTTGGCCCGAGGCCGAATCCGACATGGCAGGCCATGAACGGCGGACGCAACCTGGCGACTTCGATCAGCGAACGAACCCCGACGCGGCGACTGCTCGCGAGTTGCTGCAAACCGTGCCGCACGAGCACGCGATTCTCATCTTGCAACGGCACCAGATCCGCGACGGTCCCGAGCGCCACCAGGTCGAGGTACTCGCGCAAATCGAAATCGGGGAGCGGCCGCCGTTTCAACAAGGCGTGCGCCACTTTGAACACGAGACCGACGCTGCAGAGATACTGGTGCGAGTCGCCGAGCTTCGGATTCACCAGCGCCACACACTTCGGCAGCGTCTCTTTGCATTCGTGGTGATCGAGCACGATCACGTCCACTCCGCGCGCGCAGAGCGTCTCGATCTCCGCCGCGGACGATGTGCCGCAATCCACCGCGATCAACAGCGCGGGCGTGTGTTCACTCAGGCAGCGCGTCACGCCGTCGGCACTCAGCCCGTAGCCTTCATCAATCCGCGACGGCAGGAAACATTCCGGCGTTCCACCAAAGGCCCGCAACACCAGCGTGAGCAGCGCGAGCGAAGTGACGCCGTCCACATCGTAGTCGCCGTAGAGCACGATCGGTTCGCGCCGATCGATGGCGGCGAGGATTCGCTCGACCGCTGATGACATCCCTGGGAGCGCGAACGGGTCGCCGAGCGTCTTCAGCTTCGGCGTCAGAAAAGCCGCGGCCTTGGCGGTGTCCGCAAAGCCGCGCTGGATCAGCAATTCGGCCGCAAACTGCGCGATTCCGAGATCACGCTGGAGCGCATCGACCAGAGCCGAATCCGGAGTCGGCGGTAGGATCCATCGGCAGGCGGACATTGGGCGGCGCGCACTATTCTCCGGCGCCACGCTGGTGGCAATCCGAGCCTTACGCCCGCGGCTCGATATCGATCACGTTTTCGTCCTTCTTCTTCTTCGCGCGATCCTGGAAAAACGAAATCGGATCGAGCCCGAAGTAACGCAGGCAGGCGAGCAACAGCGCCGTCGCACCCGCTTCATCGAGATTTCCGAGGAAAGGCAGATTGTCTGGCAACAGCTCGATGAACCCAGCCGTCGGATTGAACAAGTAGAGCGTCGCCAGCACGCCGAGGATGAAGACAAAGAGGCTACGGACTGGTTTCATATTTGGCGTGCGGCTCGGTGACGGGAACGGCGGGGCGCTCCTCGGGGAAGATCACCTTCACATGAAACTCCCCGCCGTCGCTAAACTTCTCGGCGAGCCACTTCTCGACGAAATCCGCCAGACGTTGGCGGCCGATCTCGCGCACGAGCGCCGTGTTCTTCACCGCACGCTCTCGGAGCACTCCGGTGAGGCTGGCGCGCAGCTTGTCTTTCACCAACTGCTCGTCGCGCCAGACGCTGCCCTCCAGGGTGTAAAAGCTCAGCGCCGAAACGTCCATCGCCGGAGTGTTCGGCACGATGGGTGGCGGATAAACCCGCAGCACCGATCCATCCCGCTCAAACTGCCACGACCCTTCGAGATCGAGGTAGTAGCTGTATTCCACCGGCGCGATCGCCTGCACGACCACCTTCGGCAACGGAATGTGCCCCCAGGCGGTGGTGCCGGTCTCCTCGCGCTTGAACATCTCGCTCTGCTTGAGCGTGGCGAACTGAAAGCGACTGGTTCCGGAGAGCTCCGTCGCCTGGCTGAGAAACTCGGTGCGCAGAGTGCCTTGGTTGAAACTGGCAGCGAGGCTGCGGAGCTGACGTCCACCCTCCTTCATCAATGCGCCGGTGCTATCGATTACATTTGCCGGCGCGCGCATCACCTCCCGCGTCACCCACACCGCTCCGCCCACGATCAGCGCGAAAATGAACATCACCGTAATGGCGCGGGGCCAGGAGCTGCGCACCGGAGGTGCGGGGGTGGGGCTCTCGTTCATGGCACAGTCAGTTCGGTAGCGAGCCCGGCCTTAGCTGCAAAGCCTCAAACGAGCGCCGACGAAAGTGCCGCCGGTGTCCGGCGTCCAACGCTGTGGCTGATGGAATGGAATTTGCGCCTCCCGCGCGCCCGTGCAGAATGGCCCACCTCCCCCCCCGTAGTCATGAATCCTCTCGAGCAGCGCATTAAGTATAAGTTTCGCAATTCTCTCCTGCTCGCGGAGGCACTCACCCACCCCAGCCTCGGCCACGAAACGCAGCGGCATCATTTCGATAATCAGCGACTCGAATTCCTTGGCGACGCGGTGCTCCAGCTCATCTTCACCGAGTACCTGTTCGATCAATTCCCGCACCTGAGCGAAGGACACCTAACGAAGATCCGGGCGCGCATTGTTTCCCGCGAAGGCTTGAAGGAACTCGCGGAGCGCCTGGGCATCGGTCGCTACCTCATGATGGGCCGCGGTGAAGAAGCGAGCGGCGGCCGGGAGCGCGCGAGCACGCTGTCGGACGCCTACGAAGCGCTGATCGGCGCCATGTATCTCGATAGCGACTTCGTGACCGTGCGGCGCATCGTGCTCACCGACGCGCGCGACCTGCTCGAGGGACTCGAAATCGATCCGCCGGACACGAATCCGAAAGGGCGGTTGCAGGAGATCCTCCAGGCGATTTCACCTCGTAGCCCAACGTATCGGATCGTCGATCAATCCGGACCCGAGCACCAAAAGAAGTTCGTGGCCGAGATCCTGTGGGAAGGCCACGAGCTCGGCATGGGTGAAGGCCACAGCAAGAAAGAAGCGGAGACCGCAGCCGCGCGCAATGCCTTGGCACTGGGGCTTTGGAAGGCAGCCGACGCGACCTCCGCCGATGCCACTCAGGTCTCCGAGGTTCGCCCCGGATAAACCTCCCAATAACCCGCGCACAACTTTGCGTGTAATCGAGGAACTCTGCCTTTGGCCGTTTTGTGTGAAGCCTCTCGATCACGCTTGGGTTCTTATTCGCAGGTTCGAGCGGCTGCGGAACTCTGTCTGGGCGTGAGTGGAACGCGGGTTCGGCCCCTTATTCACATCCTTAATATGAAGAAGGATGTCTGGTAGAAATTCATTTCATACTCAGAGCGTGTGAACAACCTGCCGTTCACCCCTCGCCCTGGCCCTCCCCGGAGAGCTCATCAATGGCTCTTCGATCCCGCTTGGTGGGCCGGCCGTGTCCCTGCAGACGGAATCCAGGCGGGAGCAAATTCGGGAGCGGTCGCCGGCGCTTGGCGAACTCCTCCGGCGGCGTGAGCTCCGCAGCAAACTCGGGCAGAAGCTTCGCGCCGATCCGCGAAGGCGGTGCGGCGATCATGCGCAACGTGCGGGTCCAGACGGCTTCGCCTTGATCCATGCGGATCGTCACGACTTCACCCGCCTTCATGGGGTGCGCCGGCTTCGCGTCCCTGCCATCCACCTGCACCCGCCCATCCTTGATCATCGCTGTGGAAACCGAACGCGTTTTGAAGACGCGCACGGCCCAGAGCCATTGATCCAGCCGCATCCGCGGACGGAACTACCGGCGCGCTGACTTACCCTTGGGCGCAGCAGCCTTGCTCTTCGGAGCAGCAGCCTTGCTCTTCGGAGCAGCAGCGGACTTCGGCGCGGCTTTTTTTGGCGCGGGCTTCTTTGCGCTGGAAGGGCGAGCTGCTGGAGCTTTCGCCGCCGGCTTCTTTGCAGCTGCAGCAGGAGCCTTCTTCGCCGCAGGTTTGGCTGCCGGGGCTTTTTTGGATTTTGCGCCACCACCGCTGAGCGCTTTGGGCATCTTGATCGTCGCCGCTTTGCTCCGGACGGTGGTCGCAACTGCACGGGCCGTTTTGGCGGTTCCGGAAGAGACGAGTGTTTTGCCTTTGGCAGCACGGTCGCCCATCATGGCGCCCGCGACTCCGCCGACGAGTGCGCCCACGGGTCCGGCGATGACTCCGCCAATCACGGCGCCAGTCACGCCACCGGCGGTCTGTTTTTTCATGGAAAGATCTGTTTGAGGAGTGGAGGTCGATTTTTTCTTGGCCATGACGTTGGTTGTCTGCCCCGAGGGGCTTCATAGCAAGGCTGGAAGCCCCTGCGCGCGTGCGGAGTCGCACTTTCCCGCGCGACACCGCTTTACTCTCGGCGCGCCTGCCGTTCCAATCGGCGCCTTATGTCCGCTTACCGCTACGTGAACTTTTCGTGGGACGACGCCAAAGCCGCGTCGCTCGATCCCGTCGGCCGTCTCGTTTATCGCTCGAACCTGCTCGGCTCCGACCAACGCATCACGAACACCGGTGGCGGCAATACTTCCTCGAAGATCATGGAGAAGGACCCGCTCACCGGGCAGCAAGTGGAGGTGCTTTGGGTGAAAGGCAGCGGCGGCGATCTGCGCACTTCGCTGCGCGAGAATTTCTCCTCGCTCTACCAGGACAAGCTCCTCGCGCTACAGCCGCTCTACGCCGCGCGCGCCGACAAAGGTCTGAAGGCGCCGGCTGAGGACGAGATGGTCGGGATGTACACGCATACGACCTTCAATCTCAACCCGCGCGCCTCATCGATCGACACGCCGCTGCATAGCTTTCTTACCGGCAAGCACGTCGATCACATGCACCCGAATGCGATCATCTCGATCGCCGCGAGCAAACGTTGCGAGGAGCTGACGCGCGAGATCTTCGGCGGGAAAATGGCTTACGTGCCGTGGATGCGCCCGGGCTTTGAGCTCGGCCTGGCGATGCAGGAGATCGAGCGGATGAACCCCGGTGTGAAGGCGATCATGATGGGTCAGCACGGGTTCATCTCGTGGGACGACGACGACAAAGCCTGTTACACGCTGACGCTCGACTTCATCGAAAAGGCATCCGCTTACATCGAGCAGAAATACGCGGAGAAAGGTGGCGACGCGAAGGCCTTCGGCGGCGCGAAGTATCAGTCGCTACCGCAGGAAGAACGCAACGCGAAGTTCGCGGCGATCCTCCCGTGGCTGCGCGGACAGGTGAGTCAGCAGAAACGTTTCATCGGCACGGTGCAGGACGACGAGAAGATCCTGCGGTTCGTGAACAGCAAAGATGCCGAGCGCCTCGCGGAACTCGGCACGAGCTGCCCGGATCATTTCCTGCGCACGAAGATCAAGCCGCTCTACGTCGATTGGGATCCGGCGACCGGCGACATGGAAAAGCTGAAGAAGCTGCTCAGCAAAGGGCTCGAGGCCTATCGCGAGGACTACGCGAAGTATTACAAGAAGAGCAAACACGACAACTCGCCCGCCATGCGCGACCCGAATCCGACGGTCGTGCTCATCCCCGGACTCGGCATGGTCGCGTGGGGGAAGGACAAGTCGGAGAGCCGCGTCACGGCGGAGTTTTATAACTGTGCTGTTGAAGTGATGCGCGGTGCGGAAGCGATCGATGAATACATCGCGCTCCCGCAACAGGAGGCTTTCGACATCGAGTATTGGTTGCTCGAAGAAGCGAAGCTGAAGCGCATGCCCGCCGAGAAAGAACTCGCGCGTCAGATCGTCGTCGTGATCGGCGCCGGCAGCGGCATCGGCAAGGAAACCGCGCATCGCCTCGTAAAAGAAGGCGCGCACATCGTCTGCGTGGACATGAAACCCGAGTCCGCCGAAGCGACCGCCAAGGAACTTACCGACAAGCTCGGACACGGCATCGGAGTCGCCGGCACCGGCCTCAGCGGCTGCGGACCCGCCATTGGTCTCGCGGCGAACATCACTGACCGCGCTAGCGTCCGCGCGATGCTCGATCAGGTCGCGCTGGCTTACGGCGGCTTTGATCACATCGCCGTGACCGCCGGCGTTTTCTGGCCGAGCGATACCAGCGGCCACATCCCGGACGACAAATGGGCCTTCACGTTCGGAGTCAATGTCACCGGCAGCTACATCGTCGGCGATGAAGCCGCGCGCAGCTGGAAGGAGCAAGGCCTCCGCGGCACGCTCGTCCTCACCACCAGCGCAAACGCCGTCGTCGCAAAGAAGGGCAGCGTCGCCTACGACTGCTCCAAAGCCGCCGCGAACCACCTCGTCCGCGAGCTAGCCATCGAGCTTTCGCCGCTCGTCCGCGTCAACGGCGTCGCACCCGCGACTGTGGTGCAAGGCAGCGCGATGTTCCCGCGCGACCGCGTCATCGGCTCCCTCGCTAAATACAACATCCCCTACAAGGACGACGAAGAAACCGACTCGCTGGTCACCAAACTCGCGCAATTCTACGCCGATCGCACCCTGACCAAGTCGCCCATCACCCCCGCCGACCAGGCCGAAGCTTACTTCCTCCTGATCAGCAACCGCCTCAGCAAAACCACCGGCCAGGTCATCACCGTGGACGGCGGGCTGCACGAAGCATTCCTGCGATAGCAAGGCCGCACCTGGCGGCAGGCGGGAGCATGCTGTAGAGGCGGCGCTTCGCGTGGACAAAGCCACACGCGCAAGACTGAGCTCACATCTACGCCAGCGGCTTATCCGAAAGCGCTGCGCACCAGTTGTCGTCTGATAGTCCGCGATCATCCCGGATGGACGGTGTGGCTCTGTCCGACTTCGGCGGCGAAGCGTGCGCTGGCGAAAGGTGCGGCCTTCTTCAGGTCCCGCTCGAGCTGCTTGCGCGTCACGGCCTGCAGCGGCCCGACCTCGAAGAACCGTTCGCCGATCCGCCACGGCTTGGGCGTGAGTCGCGCGCGAAAGCAGCGTTGCGCCCGGCAGAGCAGGACATACTCGGCATCGGCG
>JAQGOK010000213.1 GCA_028293645.1 Chthoniobacter sp. | reverse complement strand
CGCATCGAGAGAGTGGTGGACGAGATGGAATCCGCTGCACCTTAGAGCGTGTGATGCACTTTGTGGGAGATAGGGCTGTACTTGGTGAGTGCCCAGGTGCAGCAAGCTTGGGATGGCGGGGCCACTGACCCGCAAAGTGCGCAGCTACCCGACCGATCTTAGCAATGAGGAATGGGAAGTTTGCGCACCTTATCTGACCTTGATGAGGGAGACGGCGTCGCAGCGGGATTGCCCGTTGTGCGCCATCTTCACTGCCTTGCGCCGGATCGTGCGCGGCTCGCCCAACCACCAGCCTCCCTTGTCCCTCCTCCTCCTCGGCGGGCTGTCCGCGGCGGTTGCTGCCCCACGATCTGCCGCCGTGGACGGCGGTGCATCAGCAGACGCTGCGCTGGCTGGCGGCGCAAGGAGGAGAAGCCTCGCGCGGGACACTGGATTGTTTCGGCGAGTGCGACTTAGGAAACATCGTTATGGGCCATTCACGGCGTTCTCGACGAACGCGATCGGAACGTCGTATGGTTCGGGTCCACTAGCTGGAGGTCGAACTATGAAAGCATTCGTTCAGTTGCTTCTCGTCGGCGCGGTCGCCGTTCTTATCAATGCGTCCGAGGGTAGATCGCAGGAAGCGGCCGCAAACAATCTCCAGACGCCCTCCGCGGGAGACTTGCGACGAAGCGGGACCATCCAGCTCGCGGTCACTTGCGCGTCGGAAGTGAAGGAAGATTTCCTCACCGCGCTGGCGCTGCTCCACTCGTTTTTCTACGAGGAAGCGCGCAGCCGTTTCCAAGACGTTGCGCGCCGCGATCCCGCCTGCGCGATGGCGCAGTGGGGCGTGGCCATGAGTTGGTACCATCCGATCTGGGCGCCGCCGAGCGCTGAGGAATTTGAGAAGGGTCGCGAAGCGGTGCGGATGGCCCGAAAGATCGGCGGCGGGAGCGATCTCGAACGCGGTTTGATCGAAGCAATAGCCGCCTATTTCGAATCCGAACATACCGCGGCGGTGGATGCTCCTGTCGCGCAAACCTGCCACGGACCGCGGCAGTACAGCTCCCGGGCGGTTGCTTTTAAACTGGCGCTCGAGCGCCTGCGCAAGGCGCACCCCGGCGAAATGGAAGTGGATGTTTTCTACGCGCTCTCGCTCCTCGGCACGGCGGTCCCATCCGACAAGACCTACGGGAATCAGCTTCAGGCCACCGCGATTCTCGAGCCGCTTTTCGAAAAGCATCCGGACCATCCCGGCGTCGCCCATTATATCATCCACGCTTACGACTATGCGCCGCTCGCACCGCGCGGCCTCAAGGCGGCGCGTCGCTACACCGAGATCGCGCCGTGGGTGCCGCATGCCCTGCACATGCCTTCGCATATCTACACGCGTCTCGGCATGTGGAAGGAGTCGATCGAGTCGAATCTCGCGTCGGTGACCGCCGCCCGCGAATGGGCGGCGCGGACCCGCGGCGGCGCTTCGGTGATGGACGATATCCATGCGCTCGATTACCTCGTCTTTTCCTACCTGCAGACCGGCCGCGAGAAGGCAGCGGGCGAGATCGTCGAGCACCTCGCGAAGGTTCAGCGCTTCGATCAGGAAAGTAACTTCGCGATCGGCTACGCGGTCGGGGCGATCCCGGCGCGGTGGACGCTCGAGCGGAAGCGCTGGTCGGATGCGGCCGAACTGCCGGTCTGGCATGCCAATGTCTTCAAGCATTTCCCCGCCGGAGAGGTGCACATTCAGTTTGCGCGCGCCATCGGCGCCGCGCGCAGCGGGAAGGTGGAGGCGGCGGAAGCGGCGCTCGCTCGGATCGAAAAAATCCGCGACCAGCTCAAGGAAGGCAACGCGCAGTGGTGGCTCGACCAGGCGGAGATCCAGCGTCTGGCCGCCACCGGTTGGCTGGCGCAGGCCAAAGGCACCAGCGCCGAAGCCGAGAAGCTCCTGCGTTCCGCCGCGGAGCTCGAAGATCGCATGGGCGGTCATCCGGTCACCCCGGGCCAGGTCCTGCCCGCGCGGGAGCAACTCGGCGAGCTGCTCGCGGAACTCCAACGCCCCGCCGCCGCACTCGCAGAGTTCGAGAGCTCGCTGAACAATTATCCCAACCGCTTCAACGCGCATTTCGGAGCCGCTCGCGCCGCTGAGCAGGCTGGCAACCCGGAGATCGCCCGGAAACATTTTCAGCACCTCATCGACCTCGCCGGCGAAGGCGACGGCCGCCGCGAAGAACTGGCCAGGGCGCGCGCCTTCCTTGCGCAACGCTAGCAGCGCTCAAGCCGCGCGACGGCGGAGCGGGTTTATCGCGCGTTCCTCGATGCCGACGCGATGGCCAACTGGCTTCTGAACGACATCCGGTAAGTGCCGCGGACCTTCAGCACCGGTAAGAGTCACGCTTCGGCGGATCGTATCTGGCGGCCCAGACGACGCCGGGTGGGTCAATCTCTTCCAGATGCGCCACGTCGCGGCATCGATCTGGTACACCTTGCCAAGGTCCCGCGAACTGACCCAGACATGCTCGCCATCCCACCCGAGCGCTTGCGGAGTGACCGCGGGCGCGGCGTCGCGTCATTTCGATGATTTCAATCACGCCGCACATTCGGCAGCCGCCGAAGGCACGTCGAGTAATGCAATGCTTTGCCGAACGCACTTCGCTTTGGACAAGGCGATCTTCGCGAAGAGTTCAACGATGCACATCGAGCCATCCGCCCGGCGGTCGGCGGCGTATCAGAGGATACAACTAGCCCACTCCATGATTGAAGAATTCAAGAAAGCCTTGCGAGAGACCGAGCGAACGCGCGACCCGAGGCATGTGGCGCAACTGTTTGCCGGTGGAGCGCATCTCACCAATCTCGGCGGCGATCATGGTGATGATGCCACTCGCTTCTGGCAGACCTATGTCGATCAGTTTCAAGAGATCGGCTCGGAGTTCATTGGCGAGATCGCCAACGAACGCGGTGCCGCTCTCGAGTGGCGTTCACGCGGGCGGCTCCAGGACGGGCGCGATGTGGATTACCTTGGAGTCAGCGTCATTCAATTCGACGAGCGGGCGATCACCGGATTCCGCACCTACTATGATAGCGCGGCCTTCCTCCGTGGTGCCTAAGCAGTAGGTCGAAAGCGTCCAATGCGGCCAGCGAGCGCGTTCCGTTTGCATGGACTCGATCAATCGCAATCAACCCGAACAGAATCGCGCTGACCTGTCGGGCGCTGAAGCCGCGCACAAGGTCAAGGATCTCGCCGAGCGAGCGGAGTCGTGTTTTTTCTGCACGGAAGTCGTCACGCCCGGCTCCAGTCGTGCACGGCCCATGGCGGTGCAGCAGGTGGACGAGCAGGGGAACCTCTGGTTTCTCAGTGCCAGCGATTCGCATAAGAATGAGGAGGTGGAGCGCGATCCGGTCGTCCATCTCTACTTCCAGGCCAATGCCCATTCCGGCTTTCTTTCGCTCACCGGCACGGTCCACACCTCGCGCGACCGCGCCAAAATCGAGGAACTCTGGAAGCCGATCATGAAGACGTGGTTCACGGAAGGGGTCGATGACCCGCGCATCACTGTCCTCCGCGTTTCGCCGACCGACGGCTATTATTGGGACACCAAGCACGGCCGCGCGGTCGCCGGTCTGAAGATGCTCGTCGGCGCTGCCATTGGGAAAACCCTCGACGACTCGATCGAAGGCACGCTCAGCTTCCCGCGCACTCCCGGCTGGTAGCGCTCGCGCCGGGTGGACACGATTTCGGATCCTCGGCGATCAACTATCGCGGGAGCACGCGGCGCTCGCCTTGACGAGTCCACGCGAGTCGCGCGTCCCATGGTCGTGTCGAAAGCCCGCGGCCCGGTCTCCAGTATTGTTGGCAGCTTCCCAGCTGCTCGAGCCCGTTGTTCGTGCGTGTACCGCTGGGTGAATGCAGATGTCACTCGAGCGGCGTGACCCGCACGGCTTCCAACAACTGCTCGAGCCGGCCCCAAAACTCCCGTCCGGGCGCGAGGCCATTGCCCATCAGCGCATAGGTCAGCTCGCGTCCGGCTTCGTGGCGCAGATAACCGACCTGCGTCTTCACGCCGGACATCCCGCCGATCTTGCCGCGCGCGTGACCCTGCACATACGAGCTGAGGCTTTCGAAAAATATCTCCCCATGCGGTCCACGCCGCGCGGCGTGCGCGACGCGAGCAAGGTCCAGCGGCCGAATCATGGTGGGACGCGCGAGACCGCTTCCGTCGATCAGCCGAAGGGCGACGAACTCCACGCCCGCTTCGGTCCAGTAATCGCGCACGGCACGTTCCGGCGGCGCGCCTCGGCGCAAACCGATTGTCAGGAAGAGGCATTGCGCTTCCAGGTTATCGCTTGCGGCGTGCGTGTGCTTGATGATCTCCGCCAATGGTGCGGACTGATGCCTCGCCCGCACCGTTTTCTCTGCGCTTGCGAACGGTCCGGCGCCGCCCTCGAACCGGACGCCCGCGTTTTCCAACCGCGCACGGAGCAACTCCGCGGCAACGGCGGGAGGATCAGGGTTTGCCGCTGAAACCGTGAAAACGTCCGCGTCCACCGGCACGGTGCCGCGCATCGTGATGACCCGCCCATAAGGCTCGGAATAAACCACGACGTTATCGCCGCTCCCGGCCGCTGCGGTGACGACATGATTCTCCCACCGGGTGCCGCTTGCGACCTGCACGCCACCGAGAAAGCGCGCCGGTTCTCCAGCTTCGGCACCGGGCTCGAAACGGAGCGCGAGCCGGTTGTGATCGAGGTTCAGGCCGAACGCACCAGCGCCGTAGCCGTTGCCGACATCGCCCCAGTTCCAATGCTCGCTTACCGGATCAGCGGGGAAGACCGACGTGTCCACCCGCACGACGCCGGCGACGTTCTTCAACCCGGCCGCGATCGCGGCGTCGGCAAGTTGCGCGAGATGTTCGTGCGAAAAGGTTGGGTCTCCGCCGCCCACCAGCACCAGGTCGCCGGCGAGCGTTCCGGTGTTATCGAGCGGCGCGGTCGCGAGCAGCGTCGTCTCGAAACGGAACTCCGGCCCGAGCACGCCGAGCGCGGCGCCAGTGGTGACAACCTTCAGCGCCGATGCCGGGCAGAGCGCCGTCTCGGCGAGCGGCGAGGCAAACAGCGTCTGCCCATCTTCATCGAGCACGCAAAACGCGACCAACGATCCGGCAAGTTGCGGGTGCGACGTCCATTCGCGGAAGAGCGGCGCGATCTTACTCTCCTCGACGACTGGCGGAGATGGCACCTGCTCAAGCTGCTGCGGAGCCGCGCCAGCCGCCTCCTCTCGCGGAGCCTTCCACACGGACAGTGCCGCCACGATCCAGCCGGAGACACAGAGCAGGCATGCAGCTGCAACCAGGAGCTTCGATCGCCCGCTCACAGGTGGGAGGAGAACATGATTCGTTTAATCAGCATCAGTGCCCCCTCGACAACGCTGGCGCTACCGCGGCGATGAGGTGATTCCCGCGAACGGGCTGTGCAGAGGCAGCACCGGTCCCGAGGTGCGCGAATTAAGTGTCCCGAAAGCGCCGCTCCGTTCGTCGTTCACCATGAACCCAAACGCACACGATCATGACTCCTGACTCCCACACCGTTCGCCTCCACCGCGTTCTGCGCGCCAAACCCGAGCGCGTTTACCGCGCATTTCTTGATCCCGATGCCAAGGCCAAATGGCTCCCGCCCTACGGCTTCACTGGCAAGGTGCATCACCTGGAGGCGAAGGTCGGCGGCACCTACCGGATGTCGTTCACGAATTTCACCACCGGCTCGACCCACTACTTCGGCGGCACCTATACCGAGCTCGTGCCGAACGAACGCCTCCGCTACAGCGACAAGTTCGAGGACCCGAATCTCCCCGGCGAAATGCACGTCACCGTGGAGCTCAAGGAAGTCTTCTGCGGCACCGAACTGCACATCACGCAAGAAGGCGTCCCGGCGGTCATCCCCGCCCAAGCCTGCTACATGGGCTGGCAGGAATCGCTCACCCAACTCGCGCAGCTCGTTGAACCCGAGATCCCCGACCAGCCATAGCCGATCCGATTTGCCCCTAATCCACTCTATGAAAACGACGATTCCCAAAAACACGGTTTGCCTCTGGTTTGATAAGGAGGCCCTCGACGCCGCGCGCTTCTATGCGGCTACGTTTCCGGAGAGTGAAGTGACGGCTGTCCACCACGCGCCCACCGACTATCCGTCGGGCAAGGCGGGTGACGTCCTCACCGTCGAGTTCACGGTCTGCGGCATTCCCTGCCTCGGCCTCAACGGCGGGCCGCAGTTCAAACACAGCTGCGCCTTCTCCTTTCAGATCGCCACCGACACCCAGGAGGAAACCGACCGCTACTGGAACGCGATCATCGGCAACGGCGGCGAGGCGAGCGAGTGCGGTTGGTGCCAGGACCGCTGGGGCCTCTCGTGGCAGATCACTCCGCGCGTCCTGACCGAGGCGATGGCCGCAGGCGGGGAGGAAGCGAAGCGCGCCTTCACCGCGATGATGGAGATGAGCAAAATCGACGTCGCCAGGATCGAGGCCGCGCGCCGCGGGTGACAGAAGCCGCGCCCCGGTTCGTCTCGTTCAGCGTTCGCTCCTCGTTCGCTCCTCGTTCCCAAGTTGCACTTGGGAACGCTCACCGGTTCGAAGCTCAGCTTCGGCTAGTCCGACGTTCCCAAGTTGCACTTGGGAACGAGGGGGACCGAGCACCACCGGCGGACGCTTTCCTTTCTTGCCCCGGACGCGCACCGGATTCAGCGGCTTCGGAGGCTGAGTGGCGCTGATCCCCCTTGTGTCGGCCACCATCTCCTCCAGCATCCGCAGCTTTTCACCGACGGGCAGCGCGGCGAGCTGCCTGCGCCGCTCCACCTTGCCAGCCCTGAGTTGTTTCATCAGGTCAGTCATGAACCGAGGTAGGTGTCTTGATACTTGCGCCAGCGCTCCATCAGCTGATGCCGCTGGAGGAGAGACTCGAACCGCTCCGCATCAAGCACCCCCGCTTCACGAAGTTAGCGAAGTTAGCGAAGTTAGCGAAGTTAGCGAAGTTAGCGAAGTTAGCGAAGTTAGCGAAGTTAGCGAAGTTAGCGAAGTTAGCGAAGTTAGCGAAGTTAGCGAAGCGCTTCGGGAAAAA
>JAQGOK010000107.1 GCA_028293645.1 Chthoniobacter sp. | reverse complement strand
ATGGGTTTCGCTTCTTTATCCGCGACGCCGAGCACTCGCTCGGGACGACTTCATGGGTGCCGGATCAAACCGGCCCCTGGACGGGTGCCAACGTCTATAACATCACCTATGCGAATCCGCAGAGCATGCACCAGGACTTGATGGCGAGTGCGGAGTACCGGTTGCGGTTCGCGGACCGGGTACGCAAACACTTCTTCGACAACGGTGCGCTGACGGCAGCGCAGTGCATCGCGCGTTTCCAGAAGCGCGCAAGGCAGGTCGAGAAGGGGATGAAAGCTGAGTCGGCCCGGTGGGGCGATGCGCAGAGCATCACCAACCTTCCGGCCGGGCATCCACCGCGCTATATCGTTGCAGACTGGCAGGCGGCGATCTCGACGGTGACGAACAGTATCATGCCCAATCGCAGCGGGAACGTGCTGGCGCAGATCACGGCGGACGGACTGTTCCCGAATGTCCCTGCGCCTGCCTTTGCCGATGCTGGCGGAGCGCCGCACTACGGCGGACCGGTTCCCGTCGGATTCCAACTGCGGATCGCCGCCTCGCAAGGCACCATCTATTACACCGTCAACGGCGGAGACCCGCGGCTGCCCGGCGGCGCCGTCGCCACCAACGCGCTCACCGGATCGAGCCCGGCATCGCTCACGCTCAACTCCACGGCGACCGTGCGGGCGCGGGTGTTCAATGCGAGCACCTCCATCTGGAGCGCGCTGACCGAAGCCGAGTACCTCGTAGGCGCGCTCGGAGACGCTACCAACCTGGTGATCTCGAAGGTTCACTACAATCCAGCGGGCGATTCGGACCTGCAGGAATTCATCGAGGTGATGAACATCAGCGCGATCAATGTGGATCTGACGAACTGCGCGTTCACCGCGGGCATCGACTTCACATTTCCCGATGGATACACGCTCGCCGCAGGGGCGCGGTGTCTTGTAGTGCGGGACCTGGCTGCATTTCAGGCGGCCTATCCTTCTGTTCCTCTCGCGCAGATCGCAGGAGTTTTCGAAAGCACCACGGTGCTGAAGAACGAAGGCGAAACCGTGCAACTCATTGGAGCGAACGATGCCGTCATCAAAGAGTTCGCCTATGGCAACGGCGGTTCGTGGCCGGCGACGGCGAATGGTAGTGGCGCGTGCCTCGTGCTCCTCAATGCTGCGGCCAACCCGGATCATGCCGTCCCGTCGAGTTGGCGTGCGAGCGGCAGCGACGGCGGAACGCCTGGGGTAAGTGACGCGATGAGTTATAGCGCCTGGGCCACTAACGCGGTGATCAATGACCCTGCCGGGACCGGGGACGAAGATCGCGACGGCCTCTCGAGCGTTTTCGAATACGCTCTCGGGACCGACCCGCGGCAGATGACCCTTCAACCGGGCACCACAGCCATCCAGACCCTAACGGTCAACTCCGCGCCCGCCGAGTATCTCACGCTCACTTACACCCGGCCGATTGGTCGCGATGAAGCCACTATCCAGGTCCAGGCGAGTAGCAATCTTACCGCGGCGTGGATCGATGCTGTGCAGGTCGGGCAAGCTAAGCTGAACGCGAACGATACGGAGACTTATGTCTTTCGGCACCCGCTGCCCAAAGCCAGCGACTCAAACCAATTCCTGCGCTTGAAGGTAACCCGAGTGCCGTAAAGGAACGCTCTCGACGAGAGGCATGGGCGATTTGGTTTCGCGGAGATTGTCATTCGGCGGAGGTATCGCCGTTCCGTGGTTTTCGATCTTTTGCTGAACGGCCTTGCTCCTCATGATGCCAGTCGCCGACCCGCACTTTATCTCGCCATGCCCTCCTTCGACATCGTCTCCGAAATCGACAAACAGGAAATTGATAACGCCATCAATCAGGCGACGAAGGAACTGGCGACGCGGTTCGACTTCAAGGGCAGCAAGGCGTCAATCGAGTGGAGCGAGAAGGATTCGAAGATCGCGTTGAAGGCGGAAGATGCGACGCGGCTCAAGGCTTTGCACGAGATCGTGGTCGGCAAGTTGGCCAAGCGAAACATCGACCTGCGCAACGTGGAGCGGAAGGACCCCGCGATTTCGCCGCTTGGCCATGCAACCCAGGATTTCGTGATCAAGCAGGGGCTCGACGGCGACAAGGCCAAGGAAATCGTGAAGGCGATCAAGGAAAAGGGCCTCAAGGTGCAGAGCGCGTTGCAGGAACGGCAGATTCGCGTGACCGGAAAGAACCGGGACGACCTGCAGGAGGTCATCGGCTTCCTCCGGGCGCGGGACTTCGAAGTGGTGCTGGGATTTAAGAACTTCCGGGATTGATGAGGCCGCTGGAGCGATCTTGCTCAGAGCAGGATGTCCCGACCGGCACCATCATTTCGAGGCAGCACGGCGGCGGCGGGTGAGCAGAAACCCGAGGCCGCCCAGCAGGCCAGCCATCGCTGTGGGTTCGGGAATGGTAACCACCAGGACGAGGTCTGTGCCGCCATCACTCAAAGCGAGCGTGCCGAAGTAAGGACCAATGGGGCCTCCCAGATTGGCCGCAGCAAGGGTCCCGACGATGGGAAGCGCACCGTCAAACAGCGTGTAAGTGGTGTCGAGATTGAAGCCGGCAAACGGGGCGAATTCGAAGTCATCGAAGGCCAGTTTGCCGCTGCCAATGTTGAG
Source organism: Chthoniobacter sp. (assembly GCA_028293645.1). Lineage (GTDB taxonomy): Bacteria > Verrucomicrobiota > Verrucomicrobiia > Chthoniobacterales > Chthoniobacteraceae > Chthoniobacter. Next base: position 1,303 of record JAQGOK010000107.1, on the reverse strand, counting down.
CGCGCCGCCGGTGAGCATGACAGCGTCGCTGTTGAAATTGCTGTCCAGCTCGAAGAGCAGCGCCCTGCTGTTCGCGCTGTCCACGGCAAGCGAGAGATCGAACTCTCCGCCGCCACTCAGTGTCGCCGAAAGGATGCCCGGACCGCCGACGCCGGGGGAAAGTTTTCCGCCGGCGAGCAGGTTGATGTCGCCAGTCAGCGCAGTCGCGGGGGCGATCGATCCGTTGCCTCCCAACGTGGCGCCGCTTTGCACGTCCACTTTTGCCGTGCCGCTGATGCTGCCGGTAACCAGCAGCGTGCCGGCGGCCACGTTGGTGTTGCCCGTATGATTGACCTGAAAGCCTGACACGGTGACGGTTTCTGCTCCTTGCTTGATCAAGTCCCCGGTGCCGGAAACGGGAGCGTTCATCGCCCACGTGCCGTCGAGTCCGAGTGCGCCCCCCGCATTGACGGTGGTCGCGATGTTCGCCCCGAGTGTGTCGTGCCCCGCCCCGCCGCCCGGCAGACTCTGGAAGTTAAAGACCAGCTTGCCAGCGTTGATCGTGGCTGGGCCGAAGGTGTAGCCGGTCGCAGGAACGTTGCGGAGTTCCTGACTCCCCGGCCCGTTTTTCACCAGGCTCAGCACGCCGCCAGCTTGGGTGCGAATGATCCCATGGAAGACATGATCTGTCGTCGCGTTGATGGTCAGCGTGGCCGGAAGCGGCGTGCCGTTTTCCTGATTCTGAACGATCGAGAGATCGTCATCCGCATCGGACTCGAGGCCCGCGACGGTCTGGTTGAAGCCGCGCAGTTCGAACTTCGCGTCGAGGGCAGGACCATTGTTGAAATCAATGACCGAGGTCGGTCCAAACTGATTCTCCGCGCCCATCACCAGGAAGATGTCGTCCTGCACCCCCGTGCCCATGATGACGTTACCGGGAAGAGCGCCGCCGCCCGGAGTCGCGGCAGTAAGGATCCCTTGCGAGAGGATCGTGTTGCCTGTGTGGAAGCTGGCCGCGCTGATCGTGACGTTGCCGGTGCCTTGCTTGAACACATCACCCGTCCCGAAAACCGGACGCGTCATGTTCCAGGTTCCATCCAATCCCAGCACGCCCCCGGTGTTCACGGTGATGGAGACGTTCGCACCGAGCACGTTATGGCCCGCCCCGCCGCCAGGGAGCGTGTTGAGGTTAAAGACGAGCTTCCCTTGATTGATCGTAGCGCTGTTGAAGTTATGTCCCTGCGCGGGAATGTTGCGCACTTCCTGAGTCCCGAGGCCGGTCTTTACCAGGTTCAGTCCGCCACCAGTCTGATTGCGAATCAGG
>JAQGOK010000094.1 GCA_028293645.1 Chthoniobacter sp. | reverse complement strand
CGCCAGATGCGGCCGAAGTAGTGGTCGCGGTCGGGCCGAACGGCGGCGTTCACCTTGTTGTGATCGGGACCGCGCGTGTCGTTGTGAATCACGGCCTGATTATAAAAGTCGCCGATATAGATCGCGCCGTCGGGGCCGACGCGCACTTCGATGGGGCGCCACCACATGTCTTTGCTGCGAATGAACTCGGTCTCCTCCAGGCCGGGCAGTTTGTAGCCGGTGTAGCTCGAACCTTCCGCCTTCAGCCGCGAGTGATGCACGATGTTGATCGTCGGCTCGGTGGTGAAGTAATCGCCGTTGTATTCCGCAGGCCACGAGCCGCCATCGTAGATCGCGCACCCGGCGGCGGCGGTGAAGTCGCCGACGTGGTCGATCTGCCGGTAGGCCTGCTGATCCCACGACATCGCCGGAAAGGTCTTCGGCGAGGCGATGACGTTGTTGAAGCTCGCGGTGTTCCCAAACTTGCCGCGCGCCAGCACCGCCTCGGGAAGCATGGTCTGATTAAGGATCGTGCCGCTGGTCGGCTGCGTCCACATCACCCGATTGTCGCCGGTAATCGTGAGGCCCCAGGTGTTGCCGCCTTTGCTCGAGTATTGCTCGATCATCGAGCCGTCCGGCTTGAAGCGCACCACGCCGCTGCCGATCTTGGCCATCGGTTCGCCGCGGACGTTGAGCACCTTGTCGGAGGCGCTGTAGCCGTGCGTGGCGTAGATCCAGCCGTCCCAGCCCCAGCGCGGGTTGTTGATCACCGCGTGTGTGTCGCCGATGCCGAGGCCGGTGTAGAGCTTCTCGACTTTATCGGCGTGGCCGTCGCCGTCGGTGTCGCGCAGCCAGAGGATGTCCGGCGCCTGGGTGACGATCACGCCGTCCTGGTGGAAGACGAGGCCCGTAACGAGATCGAGGCCTTCATAGAAGATCTCTTTTTTATCCATGATCCCGTCGCTGTTCGTATCGACGAGCTTGCTGATGCGATCGCGGCCGGGGCGTGCTTGTTCGCCGGGTTGCGGAACGATGCCGCCGTGGTCCTTCCATTCCTTGCCCCGGTAATCCGGGCGCATGCCGCGGCGGCCGTTCGGATATTCCGGGGTCTCGGCGACCCAGAGCGAACCGTCCGGCGCCCAGTCGAAGTTCATCGGCTTGTTGATGTTCGGCTCCGACGCGACCAGCGTCATTTTGAAGTCGGGATGTACTTCGAGGTTGCTCAGCGTCTGCTCGGGGCGTTGCGGGCCGCCTTCAGGATAGGTTAGCGAGCGGACCTCCTCGTCGTTCGTGAACTCCTCGATGTTCTGCCGTTTACCCGCCCAAGCGATGCCGCGAAGCAGGATCGCGCGAAAGTTCGGCTTTTCAAAGGTGCCGTAGAGATGGCCGGGGATGCTGACGAACGCCCGGTAGTTGTCCTTTTCGTAAACCCACATCTGCGGCTGGATGTCGTAAATGTTCGCCTTGCCACCGGCAGCGACTTTCCGACCGGACGGCACGTTCGGCGTGTAGCTCGTCGCCAGCACACGCACGTCCGGCGAGATGTCCATGTCGTAGTAGATCTCGTCATCGAGGTGGAAGTTCGACGCGCCACGCGTGATCGGGTGCTGTTCGGTCGCGAGCTGATTTTCGGTGTAGTACAGATCCATCGGTCCCTCTTTCCACTTGGTCTTGCCCGGCACCCATGCGCCGCCGATCACCGACTTCCACCACGGTGGATCGTTCGAGACCGTCGCGGTGTGAACCACCACAAGTCCACCCCCGCGCTTTGTGAATTCGACGATGGCTGCCTGTTGTTCAGGCGTCGCGTTGCCGCCATCCTGCGCATACATCACGAGCACGTCCGTCCGCGCGAGCTGCGCGGCGGTCGGCCAATCAAGCGCGCCGTCCACGGCAGCGCCGCGGGCCGTCAGCAGCTTCTTCCAGTCGTTCAGGAAACGCTCGTGCTCATGGGCGTTGGGTCCGTGCGATTTTTTTCCGCCGCGGATGAAGACGCGCAAGGGCACGGCGCTGGCCTGGCTGAGGAGGGCGACGAGGAGGGTGAGAAGAATGAGCAGACGCTTCATAAGGTGGGGATGCGACGACGGGACGCGATGTGAACTGGGGTAACCCCAAAGCTTTGCCAAGCCTCAGAGGGAATCCACTTAAAAGAGCAGCGAGCGCCGCTTTGCTCACGAAAACGGCGCTGCCGGGGGGGCGCGGCCAGACCGTCGCGGTTCGCGCTACGGCTCTCCAAGACGTTGCAGAGCCGCGTCGATGTTCCCGGCGAGCGTGACCATGGCGGCGGTGCTGCGGCGAGTTGCTGGAGCTTCCGCCAGCGCACCCTTCGCCTGAACGTAGGCAGCACGCGCAGCCTCGCGATCGCCTTGTTTTTCGAGCAATGCACCACGCCGTGCGAGCCAGCGTTCTTTCCGCGGGGTCGTTTCCAGCAACGCATCGATCCGTGCGCGAGCCGCGTCGAAACGCCCGGCCTGTTCTTCCATTTCAAGAGCGGCTTGCAGCAGGGTCACCAACGGGCCGTGCCGTGCGATCCCGGCGTCCAGCGCGCGAATCGCCTCATCGAGCTGACCGGCACTTTGCAACGCACGAGCCCGCTCGATGTGGAGACTCGGCTCGGGCTTGGGCGTGAACGCGATCGCGCGCTCCAGATCGGCCGCGGCTTCTGCCGGGCGCATCGCGAGCAAATGCGCGTGTGCCCGGGCGGAGAATCCCGCGGCATGCTTCGGCTCCCTTTCAAGAAAGCGATCGAGTGCAACCATTGCTTCCTCGTGACGGCCCGAGTCCGCCAACGTTTCCCCGCGCGCCAGCTCGACCACGGTCAGCGCCGGGTTCAATTGCGCTGCACGATCCAGATCAGCCGCTGCGGCCGGCCAATCCCGGTCGCGGCGATAGAGCTGGGCTCGGCGCAGGTAGAGTTCCGCCAGATCAGGCGTGATCTTGAGCTGCGCCGTGATGGCCTCGATCTCGATATGGACCTCTCCGTGCGCATGCCCGGAGTTCGGCATGAGAATGAACCAGCACGCGATCAGGCAAGCAGCGGTCGGCACGGTCAAACGCCGTGGCTGGCGATCGGCGACGCCTGGGGCTTGAAGATCTGCGCACATCCGGGGCGTTCATGGAATCGCCCGAATGTGCAGAATGCTCAAGCCGAAGGTGTGAGGATTCGCGGAACCATTCGGTAATGGCCCTCATCCTCCATTCGCTTCGTTGGGCAGGACAGCTGATGGGAACCTGGCTCGACCGTCCGACGCGCTTCTTCGGAGCGCAGCGACGAAGAGCAAAGCAATGACCATCCAGGGGAGATTCGCCCAGGGGACCCAGACGGGCAAAAGCTCCGCGGTTGAGTGGCCGTGGTACCACGGCAGGCCGCCGGAGATCGTGTTGTAAAAAACGAAAAGGAAGATCGCGGAGGCGGCCGTGACGGCAAAGTAACACCGTGCGGAATGCAGCAGGAGAAAGGGCGCCAGCCAGACGAGGTATTGCGCGCCGACGCCCGGAGCGAGCGTGAAGAAGATCGCCCAGGCAAGTGCAACGGTGGAGAACACCGCAGCTGCGGGCAAGCCACGGCGAATCCAGGCGATCCAAAGAACGAGCCCGACGATCCCGAGCTTTAGCGCGAGCAACACGTTCTCCTGCACGGCGGTGAATCCTGCAAAGCCCACCGGCGCGAACGCGGGCGCGCCGCTTTGCGTCAGCCAATACGTGATGCCCCAGCTTCCCCAATTGCTGCTGTATCCGAGCACCTGCCGAAGGAAGATCTGCGGAATGGTGCAGAGCGGCAGCGACCAGCCAGTCAGCACCACGATCGCGGCAGCGATCACGAATGGCCGGGCGCGCTCGCGTTTCGACCAATGGAAAAACAACACGGGCGCAATCAGCAGCGGAATGATTTTCACCTGACAGGCGAGACCGAGCCAGCCGCCGCTCCAGGCCGGCCGATTGCGCACGGTTTCGCACACGGCGAGCAGCATCAGCAGCGTCAGGATTGAATCCACATTGCCATGGAAACCGGAGACCATGAAGCTGATCGGGCTGAGGGCAAAGAGACCGAGCGCCCACCACGGCGGTTGGCCGAGCCGCCCGCGCAGCCGCAACGCGACCTGGACCGCGAGCCAATCGGCGACGATCCCAGGCAGCCGGAGCAGAAAGTGAAAGCCGGCGCCTTTGCCCAACCCGTAGATGAGCGCGCAATACCATCCCGTGAGCGGAGGATGATTGAACTCAGCGGCCGTCCGGTATTGCGTCAGCAGGCCGTTTTCCCAGATGGTGCGGCCGAAGTTGTAGAACGAGTCCAGGTCGTTCGTGCCGCGGGTGAGCGCGGCGCAGAGCAGCTTCGCAAGCAATGCCACGAGCGCGAGGACCTGAATGACGACGCGAGGCTCCATCGGCGTGCATCGCTTGCGAACTGTCGGGGCCGTCATTCAGCCACGGATGAACACGGATTTGCACCGATTGGAGAAGCCCGAAACCCAAGGCGATCCGTGGTCAATACATGGCAGAGCGCCTTGCCCACCGCCCTTTCTCTGAACCTGCCGATCAACGGGCGCCCTGCGCACCGCTCCGCACGGGATGAAAGAACCTACGAGACGATCGTCCGCTCTTCAGAGAGCTTGATCACGCGCCCTTCCGGATCGCGGAAGTTCGTGTAAGGCCCGACGCTGGTGACAATGATGCCCCGGCGCCTCAGCTCCGCGAGGGTGTTTTCGCGATGCTTCATCGAGACGTAGAGATGGAAGTAGCTGACCATTTCGCCATGCTCGCACTGCCGGATGCAGATCGGCAGCCCGCCGACTTCCATTTCGCAGTAACGATCCACGCGTTCACTGACGACATTGGCGCTGAGCAGATGCACGTAGAAATCCCGCACGTCCTTCCACCGTTGGGTGAAGATGGTAACGGAGTAGCAGCTGGGATGAGCCGCGGCATCGGTGGTCCGTACGTCGTCGCTTTCATGAGCAGGTTCGGAAGCCACACTGGAGAGTGAGATCATGGATATACCTTTAGCAGCGGCCGTGCCTGTTTTGTAGAATCTATAATTGTAAGATCGCTACCTCTGTGAGCTGCTGGATTTATTTGGGGAATTCTTCGTGTCCTGCCTGCTTGCCAACGTAAATCTCCGACGACACTCTCACCGCGTGCTCTCCCGGTTCGGACTCGCCTCTTCCCCGCTTCTCGTCCGGGATGTCCTGCCGGAATGACTACGGAAAGCGATCGTCGGCTCGACGCAGATTTGCTGACCAGGAGCGGACGGGGCGACGCAGCAGCCTTTGCGCAGCTTTACGACCGATTCTCGCCGGCACTTTACTCGCTAGTGCTGCGGATGGTGCGCGAGGAAACAGAGGCGGAGGACGTATTGCAGGAAGGCTTTTCTCACATTTGGCAGCGAGCTGCGACCTACGACTCACAACGCAGCAGCGCTTTCACCTGGGCGGTGATGGTCTTTCGCCACAAAGCGATCGATCGTCTGCGTCTGCACCAGCGGCCAGAGCGCAATCTTGGTGAGATGGCGCAACCCCGTCACTTCGCTGAGACCGACGATGCTTCCGCTGGGGAGCCCGCGATGCGCGAACTGCGGATGCAGGTCCGGTCGGCATTGGCTCATATTTCGGATGAACAGAAGCAGGCCCTGGAACTGGCCGTCTTTAGCGAGCTCAGGCATGAGGAAATCGCAGAACGACTTGGAGCGCCGCTGGGCACAGTCAAGACCCGCATCCGCCGGGGATTGCTGCGGCTGCGGGAAGCACTGAGGCACGTGTCATGACGGACGACGCTCGTCAGGATCGCGCGATTGAATACGTGCTCGGGGCGATGGATCCGTCCGCGGAACGTGCCTTCGCATCGGAAATGGAAAGCGACACGGAGCTCCAGGCGCTGGCTGCGGAACTGCAGGAGTGCGTTGGCGCGCTGGCCCACAGCGTGCCTTTGCATTTGCCTCCGCCACATGTGCGGGGCCGCGTTCTCGAAGTGATCCGCAACGAAATTCCAGCGGCAATCCCGACACCGAACGGGCCGCAACGAAACTGGTTGCCATGGGCGATCGCCGCCGGGCTGGCGATCTGTTGTGTGCTCCTGGCTGCTGATCGCGGCCGCTTGCGGAGCCACGTTGCAGGCTGGAAGGCGAATAGCGAACGGTGGCAGCAGGAAGCCGAGTCGCGGTTGCGCGAGACGACCGCTGCCGATGAAGCCGCGCACGCCCTCGATCAGCGCGCAGCCGCGCTGCAAAAGCAAAGCACCGCGTTGGAGGCAGAGATTGCGCAGTTGAAAGGACGCGACGGGTTCGCCCAGATGACCATCGCCACCCTCGCCGCGCAGAACGAAGCGCTCGCAAAGGCCGCAGCGGTCGTCGTGTGGGACGAGCAGCAGCAACGCGGCCTCGCCGAATTCTCACAGTTGCCGCCAGCCGAAGCAGGCAAGGACTACCAGCTGTGGGCCATCGACCTGCGCTATCCCAGTCCGGTGAGTGCCGGGGTGCTTCGTGTTGCCGAGGACGGCTCTGCACGGCTGGCTTTCCAAGCCGCGCAACCCATTGCGGCGGGGGTGAAGTTTGCCATCAGCATTGAACCGGCGGGCGGATCGCTGAAGCCCACCGGCGCGGTTGTGCTCGCAGGCGAGTAACGCCGAAGGGGAGCACGTTAATCCCGCAGGTCAGCGAGCGCCGTGTTGCACGAAGCCGTGCAGGCAACGCTCGGGACCCGACCAGCGGGTCAGCGTCCGCTCAACTCAACAACCCCGCGGATGCGGGCTACTCCGCGGGCGTGCTCTCGACTGGGGTCGGTGGCTCCTGCGGCGGCGGCTGAACCTGCACCACTTGAAACCGCTGCACGGTCTGATTCAGCAACTGCGCGAGGCGCACGACTCCGGAAGGGGTCATCGCGATCCGGGTGTGAATCGGCATCACTGAAACGCCTGGCCGGTCCTGCACGATCCCGGAGGTGAAATCGAGATACACCTCCTCATTGCCGACGCTGACGAGGGCGTGGTTCGCATAACGCGCCGTGAGATCGTCATACTTCAACTGAAGGTTCATCTGCTGCTGCTGCTGAGGCGTCGGAGGCTGATTTTCGGAGGACATGGCGTTTCCTTAGTCAGCGTTCCGGTGCATTGCAACAGCTCAGACGGCGAGCCATCGGAAGTGCGGCCGCTGTCCCGGCCGCCGCCTCTTCACCAAAGCGGCTGCGCTGGCGACACCTCAGCGCCGCTTTTTGTCCGGCCGACCCGGGCTCGTTTTGGCGGCTCGCGGCGGCGGCATGATCTGCTGACCGGTCGCATCGAATTCATCGACCCGTGAAATGCGGTTCTGCGAGCTGTAACTGTAAACGCGTCGCCGCAGAAACTGGCCCGAGTTGGAAGTGATTGTCTCCTCCGCGATTCGGCCGGTTTCGTCACGCTTGTAGCTCGATTTGGAAACGATTGTGCCCTTCGCGTCGTAGGTGATCGCGCCGATCGACTGATTCTGTGCGTCGAGCGGATAAACGATCTTGCGCAACACGCGCTGGCCGCCGTCGTAAAAGATTTCCTCCGCGGTGGCTTTGGAAGGATCGACCACAAGGGTGCTGCGCGTTCCATCCGGATGCACCGTCGTCGTCGCTTTGATCGCGTCGCCTTTCGTGAGCTGCGCCTGGGCGAGCGATGCGAACGCGACAGTAAAGATCAGGAGGAAGCTTTTCACGGCGCGGAGATTAGTTGGCGGCGAGGAGTTCCGCCAGCGGCACCTCTGCGCCGGGATGGCGGGAGAATTGCAGATCATAGAGGCGCCGATAATAGCCGCTGTGGGCGAAAAGTTCGGCGTGCGTGCCGACTTCCTTGATCGCCCCATTTTCCAGAACGACGATCTGATCCGCGCGCTGAATCGTGGAAAGGCGGTGCGCGATCGCCAGCACCGTGCGGCCTTTCGCGAGTTTTTCGAGATCCTGCTGGATGTACTTCTCGGTCTCCGAATCCAGTGCGCTGGTGGCTTCGTCGAGCAGGAGAATCGGCGCGTCTTTGAGGAAAGCCCGCGCGATGCAAACGCGTTGCTGCTGGCCTCCGGAAAGGTTGCAGCCTTTGTCGCCGATCACCGTTTCATAACCCTGCGGCTGCGCGGCGATGAACTCGTCCGCATGGGCCCGCCGGGCGGCTGCTTCGACATCGATTTGAGGGGCTTCGAGTCGGCCGTAACGGATGTTCGCGGCGATCGTATCGTGAAACAAAAAGCTGTCCTGATTCACCATCGCGATGTTCTCGCGCAGCGAAGCCTGACGCAGCTCGCGGATGTCCCGGCCGTCGATCCGGATCGTGCCTGCGGATGGATCGTAGAGGCGCTGCAGCAGCCAGAATAGCGTGCTCTTGCCCGCGCCCGTTGCACCGACCAACGCACACGTCGTCCCGGCAGGAATCACCAGATCAATGCCGTGCACCGCCGGCGTCTCCTTCCCGGGATAGGCGAAGGAAACGCCTTCGAAACGGATTTCGCCGCGCACCTCCTCGAGCAGGACTGCGTTGGGCGCATCGACGATCGCAGGCGGACGATCAATCAGCTCAAAAACCTTCGTCGTCGCCGCGAGGCATTTCTGCATCAGGATGTTGATCCGGCCGAGCGTTTTCGCGGGATCGTAGAGCAGCACGAGCCCGGCTTGCAGCGCGATGAAATGCGCGACGCCGAGCTGGCGGTGATAGGCATAAACCAGCGCCGCCACGATCCCGAAAGACGCAACAGTTTCCACCATCGGCGTGACGATTTCCTGCGCCTTTCGCCAGCGCATCGCAAAACGCAGCATGCGTAGATTCGCCGCGTTGAAACGCGTCGCTTCGTAGTCCTCGCGCGCGTGCGTTTTCACCACGCGGATGCCGGCGAATGCCTCCTGCATCACGACCATTAGTTGGCCGGCTTCGTCTTCTTCCTTGGCGCCAGCCTGGCGGACTTTGCGCCCGACAATGACGACAGGCAGCAGACACAGCGGGAAGACGGTGAACGCGAAAAGCGTGAACCAGGCGTCCGTCATCAGCAGCGCCACGAGCGCGGAAAGAATCGAGATCGGCTGCTTCACCAAGTCGCCGGCGATCTGGGTGAGCGCCTGCTGCGCGACGCGCGTTTGATTGAAAACCGTCTGCACCAACTCGCCGGACTTCGCGCGATTGAAGAACTCGAGCGATTGCGCCAGCAGATGCCGGAAGACCTGCTGGCGAATGTCGTCGAGCACGCGCTGGCTCACCCAAAGCAGGCAGTAGGCGTTCAGGTACGAAAACGCACCGCGAATGCTCATCAGCAGCGGGATGCTCGCGCAGACCATCACGACCTGCCAAAACGTTGCGCTACCCGGTTGCATCACCGGCAGTTGCACCGGACTCCAGTCCGGGAGCTTCGGTGCCTGGCTCGATCCGTCGGGAAAAACGAACGGCACCACCCAGCGGATGAGCAGCACGAGCGCGCCGTTGGCCACGCCGAAGAGCGCGCCAAACACGACGCCCAGGAAAAACCGTCCACGATACGGTTTGAGATAGCTCGCGAGCCGCACGTAGGGACCGCGGCTCACCCGCATGAAGTCGCGAAAGGACATCCTGGCGATGTCTTTGCGAGAGACTTTCTTTTGCGGGGTCACAGAGCAGTGCGGGCGAGCAGCCCCTCCGTAGCACGCACCACCGCCTCGGTCGAGAGCGCCTCCATGGGCGCCCCGCGCATCCTTGGCGCGAACTCGGTCAGCGGCGCATCCGGCTGCGCGCTGGAAAGCACCACGGCTCGCGCATGCCGAGGCCGCCAGTGAAACGGATTCGTCGGGCCGTAAAGCGCAACCTGCGGCGTGCCGAACGCCGCCGCGAGATGCACCATCGCGGTGTCGCAACTGATCACGATGCGCGCGCGTTCCGCCAGCGCCGCGAGCGTGAGCAGATCGATCTGGCCGGCGAGGTTCAAGGCACGGCCTGCACTGCGTGCCGCGATTCTCGCGACGTGTTCGAGTTCGTACGAGTCGCTCCCGCCGGTCAGCACGCACGCGAGATCCGGTCGATCCGAAAGCCGCCGCTGCAGGACCGTCCAACCCTCCGCGGTCCAGAATTTTTCCGCCCGCGCCGTTCCCGGATGGAGCAACGCAAAGGGACCCGTGACGCCACGGGTTCGCAGCAATCCCAGCGCAGCCGTGCTCGCATCGTCCGGGATCGAGAGGTGCGGCTGAGCTTCTCCCAGCGGCTCTTTGTGGTTTTCAACGACTGCCTTCGCAAGATCCAGATAGTGGTCAACGGTGTGCCGTTCCCGAACTGCCGAGTCCGCGGATCGATTGTAAGCCAGCGCGCGGAGACGCTGGCGTCGGACCGATGAGAAAGTAGCCCGGCACTTCGCCCGAGAAAGCGCTGTGGCAAAGGCCGAGCGGTCGCTCCCGGTGAAATCGACGCACAAATCCCAGCCGCCCGCGATCACCTGCTGCCACGGTGCGAAGCCGCGCTTGGGGCCGAAGACAATTGTCGAATCAACGGAGTCGATCGCCGGCAGGAGCGCGCGGCAGCCATCGTTAACCGCGAGAGCGATGTGCGCCTCCGGGCAGGTTTCGCGCAGCAACCGCAACGCGGGCGTTGTCAGGATCAAGTCGCCGATCCGTTTCAGCTGCAGCGCGAGAATCCTCATGCCATGCGCGCGGCGCTTCGCTGGGGAGCGCACGCGTCTCGCGTGTTGGCGGAGGCGTCCCGTCTCCGCGGACTTCGCAGCGCGCGCGCATTGCGAGACCCTGCCCGCACTCGGTGGCGGCACGCGTCAGGAAGTCCGTGGCTGCGGGACGCCGCCCCCAACACGCGAGACGTGTATGCTCCCCAGACAGCCATCGCGCGCGCTCGATTAAGCTTAGCCAGATTGCTCATGGACGCATTCAACCCTGAGCGAACGCGGCCGCGGTTTGCCATGCTTCCCGCAGGCGTGAGTGAAAATGCTCCCACGTGAAGCGCTCCACGATGCGCTGCCTGCCTGCCGCGCCTAGCCGCAGGCAGAGCTCGCGGTCGCCGTGCAATGTTTGCAAAGCCGCGGCGAGCGCGTCCGGATCATTGGGCGGAATGATGAGGCCATTCACGCCATCGATCACCACGTCGCCGCTCTCGCGAGTGGTGATTTGCGCCAGACCGCAGGCAGCCGCTTCGTAGGTTGCCTTGGCGCTGCCTTCGCATTCGCTCGGAAAGACATGCACCAACGCGCGTCGATAAAAGTCCTGCACGTCCGTGACGTAACCGGACACCTTCACGTTCGGTCCCGCGAACCGCTCGAGATACGGCTGCATCTCCGCATGGGCCGTCCCGACCAGCACGAGCTCGGCATTGGGCAGCGCGAGACGACGCCAGACTTCGAGCAGGTGATGCACGCCTTTGCGTTTGATCAGTGCGCCGACAAACACTGCGCGGAAGATCTCCGGCGGTTGCGCGGCGGGGGTAAACCGCTCCGGATCGACACCGCGTTGATGCCGGAAAAGCTTCTCCCGCGGCATCCCCGCGGCGAGGAAGGTTTCCTCCGCCTTTTCGGAAAGGACCAGGATCTGATCGGCGAGCTCGTACTCTTCCAGCATCTGCTGGCGGGTAATGAGCAAGCGGTTCTTCACGCCCGGCCAGCCGCGCGTCGCGGCCCGTTCACGTTCGCTCTTCGTCTGCCGCGCCGGTTTGATTTTGCCTTTGTTGCGATGCCAGGTCGGGATCTCGATAATGCTCGGGATGCCGAGCCTTCGCGCGACCCGCAACGTGCGCACACACTCGCCGGACCAGCCGTGAAACAGGTTGAAGTCGCCTTGCGCCAATCGCTGCGCCGCCGCCTTGTCGAGCGCGTGCTTTTTCGCGGCGTAATAGTATTCGCTGCCCAGCCCGGAGAGCAGCCGCACCGGATGCCAGCGCAGCGATTCGATTTTCGCCGCGGCGACCTCCGTCTGCCGGTTCTGGAATGCGATTACCCGGCCGAGCAAGCCGGCGTTGTCGGCAGCGCGCACTGTTTCCGCGGCGACTGCATCGAGGCCGGAGCCGCCGAGACGGGCGGAGGTCGCATAGAGCAGTTTCAGATCGCGGATTGCGGAGTTCAGAAGCAAAACGGGTGGCGAGCCCGGGAGCGGACTTCAATCTGAAATCTGAAATCATCAAACTGAAATGAAGATCGGCCTGGTGCGCCGCGGCTATTCGCCCACGGGCGGCGCGGAGATTTATTTGCGGCGTTTTGCCGAAGCGGCCGTCGCGGCGGGTCATCAGGTGATCCTTTTTGCCGAGCAATGGCCGCGCGCCGACTGGCCCTTTGAGCATGTGCAGGTTCACAGCGGCACGCCGCGGCAGTTCGCCTCCGCACTGGCCGCGTTGCGGGCGGAGCAAGCCTGCGATTTCCTTTTCAGTCTTGAGCGGGTCTTCGCCTGCGACGCCTACCGGGCCGGTGATGGCGTGCATGCGGCCTGGCTGGAACGGCGCGCGCAGTTCGAACCGTTTTGGAAGCCCTGGGTGCGCCGCTTCAATGGCAAACATGCCGAGATGCTCGCGATCGAGCGCCAGCTTTTCAGCGACGGCGGGGCGCGTTTGGTGATTGCGAATTCAGCGATGGTGAAGGCGGAGATCGAGCGGCACTTCGCCTATCCGGCGGAACGAATCCACGTCATCCACAATGGCGTGCCGGTGCATGTCTCGGCACCGGCGCTGCGGACCGAAGCGCGCCGCGAACTCAGCCTGAACGACGAAGATTACGTGCTGCTTTTCGCAGGCTCCGGTTGGGAACGCAAAGGACTGCGTTTTGCGATCGAGGCGGTGAAAGCCTTGCCACCCAAGCACACGATCCTGCTCGTTGCGGGACGCGGATCGGCACGCGGATTGCCGCGGTCGCACCGGGTGCGATATCTCGGAGCGTCGCGCGACCTCAGCCGGCTCTACGCTGCGGCCGACACGTTTCTTCTGCCCACGCTGTACGAACCGTTTTCCAACGCCTGCCTGGAAGCCGCAGTCGGCGGTCTGCCGGTCATCACGACGCGACACAATGGCTTTGCCGAAGTGATCGAGCCTGGCGTGCAAGGCGAGATCGTGAACGAGCCGCACCACATCCAGGCGCTCGTCCAGGCGATCGAGAAGTGGCGCGAGGCCGGACCGCGCGTCGCTTTACAAGAGCGCCTGCCCGCACTGCGCGCCCGCAGCAGCATCGCAGAAAACGTGCGCGCGACGCTGGCGGTGATTGAGAGGAATCCGCGCGGCTCCGCCTAAACTGTGGCCGCTCGGCGGGACGCTCCACGGCCCGAGGCCGCGCCGCGATCCGTTCGATTCGCCGTTTGCGTCCGCTCGGAGCCGCCGCTAAGGAAAGCGGCCGAAACCGGATTGTCTCCCCGCACGAAAAGGTTTTGCCTCCCGAGGCGCGCGCTCCGGCTCGTGCCTCCTGCCATTACGAATGACGTCCCGCTTTTCTTCCGCCACCGCGCTCCTTTTCAGCGCCACCGCCCTTTTCTGCACCAGTTGTCAGAAGCCTCAGATTCGCGTTTACACCGTTCCGAAGGATCCGCCGCGGGAACCGGCCCGCACTGCGGGGACGGAGCAGTCCGCGCCGGAGCGGGTGAAACCGAAGGTCACCTGGACGCTTCCCGAGGGCTGGATCGAGACGCCGCCCGGTGAAGTCAGCGTGGCGGCGTTCGCCGTCAAAACGGACGCGGGCGAAGCGATGGTCAACATCACGCCGCTGCCGAACCTGCAAGGAAACGAGGCGATGGTCGCCAACATGTATCGGCAGCAGGTCGGTCTGCCGCCGATCCAGCAGAGCGAGATCACGTCCGTGCTGCAGCCGGTCGAAGTCGCTGGCACCGAAGGGCATTTGCTGGAGATCAACGGCATGAACAACGGCAAGCCGGTGCGCATGATCACCGCGATCGCTCATCGTGATGGGCGCAGCTGGTTTTACCGCATCTCGGGTGATGACGCGCTGGTCGCGGCGCAGAAGGCGACGTTCCTCGAGTTTTTGAAAACGGTGAGCGTGGAAGCGAGCAGCAACACCGAAAACGCCGCGACTGCTCCGACTGCTGCGCCTGGTTCAGCCGGGACGAAGCCGCCCCCGGGTCTGAACGCGGCTACTCCCGCCGGCTGGACCGCGGTCGCGCCCGGTCAGATGCAGGTGGCGAAATTCACCGTGCCGGAACGTGACGGCGCAAAGGCGGAGGTCTCGGTGAGCGTCTTTCCGAGCGACAGCGGCGGCACGCTGGCGAACGTCAATCGTTGGCGTCAACAGCTCGGACAACCAGCCGTCGATGAAGCGGGTCTGGCCGCGCTCGTTTCGCCGCTCGATCCGAACAGGCCCGACGCACTGCTGGTGTCACTCAATCACGAACCGCGCGCGATGCTCGGAGCGATCGTTCCGCGCGCCAGCCAATGGTGGTTTTACAAACTTGTCGGCGACGCTCCCGCGGTAAGTGCCGAGCGTGAAGCCTTCATCGCTTTCGCCAAAACGAACCCATGAACGCCATCTGGAAGTTTTTCACGTCGCTGAGGCTGACCGTCGCCTGCCTCGGTTTCGGCATCATCCTTGTTTGGATCGGCACGGTGGCCCAGGCAGACGAAGGGCTCTACCAAGCGCAGGCCCGTTACTTCAAACAGTGGTACGTCTGGGGCGTGACGCTCTGGGGCAATCGGATCCCGATCTTGCTGCCCGGCGGCTATCTGCTCGGCGTGCTGCTGATCGTGAATCTCGTCGCGGCGCACATTAAACGCTTCGAGTGGGCGTGGAAAAAAGTGGGCATCCATCTCACGCACGCCGGCGTCGTGCTCATGCTGATCGGCCAACTTTTCACGGATCAATTCTCGCAGGAAACTCAGATGCGCTTCAGCGAGGGTGAGACGCGGAGCTATTCGGCAAGTGGCATGGAGTACGAGCTGGCTTTCATCAGCGACCTCGATGCGAAGAACGCCGAAGTCGTCGCGGTCCCTGCAGCCATGCTGGCCGCGGGCGGTGAGATTCGACACGAGAAGCTGCCCTTCACCATCCGCGTCAAAGAGTACTGGCCGAACTCCGACCCGTCATTCCGTGCGCCCATGAACTCGAAGGACGCTCCGTTGACCGACAAAGGGGTCGCGCAGCATTTCGACTTCAAATCGAGCCCGGAGAAGCACTCGATGGACGAGAAAAACGTGCCGACAGCGGTATTGGAATTCGTCAGTCCGGCGGGTTCGCTCGGCACGTGGGTTGCGCCTGGCTGGGCGGGTGACGAAGCGATGGTGGTCGCCTTGCGGCGCAGCTATGAGCGGCAGGCCGGACGCGAAACGGCGGTCAAGATCGCCAGCCAATTAACCGAGCCGCAGGTGATCGAGGCAAACGGCCGGAAGTACACGTTCTCGCTGCGCCCTACGCGAGCTTACAAACCGTTCTCCGTCACGCTGTTGAAGACCGCGCACGACGTTTATCCGGGGACCGAGATCCCAAAGAATTTTTCGAGCCGCGTGCGGCTGGAGAATCCCGGCGCCGGCGAGAACCGCGAGGTAGACATCTACATGAACAACCCGCTGCGTTACGAAGGGCTCACCTTTTACCAGTACCAGATGGATCAGGATGAGCTCGCGGCGAACCGCGGCACGAGCACGCTGCAAGTGGTGCGCAATCCCTCGTGGCTCGCCCCTTACATCGGCTGCATCATCGTTGGCATCGGGATGACGTGGCAGTTCCTCTATCACCTCGCCGGCTTCATCCGTAAACGCGCCGCCCAACCATTGCCCGCATGAAATCGAAATCCGCCTCTTCCACCGAGCGCCGCGCCGGCAAATCCCAATCCCCGGCCGCGGCGCCGCGACCGCCCGAACGCGCCAGGTGGCGCAGATGGATCGCGTGGGGATTGGTCGCGATGTTCGTCCTGGAGTTCGGCAATGCGTTGCGCGCACCGAAGGACAAGACGTTCGCGTATTCGCAGTTCGCGCAGCTCCCGCTGGTCTTCAATGGCCGCGTGCAACCGATGGATTCGCTCGGGCGCAACTCGCTGCTCCAGATCCGCAACACGATGGCGGTGCCGCTGGAAGGCAACGCGGCGGATGGCTCGTGGGGCGAGTGGCCGGCGATCCGTGAGAAAGGGAAGCTCAGCGAGCGCAACTGGTACCAGTTTTCCAAGCACCCGAAAAAGCTGAAGCCCGCGGAATGGCTGCTCGAAGTGATGGCTGCGCCCGACCGGGCCGACGACCGATACATCTTCGCCGCGAACCATCCGGATCTCGTCTCGTTGCTCAAGCTCGAGGGCAAAGGCGTGGAGAAGAGCGGGCTGCATTACTTCCGGTTCAATGATCTGAAGGAGTCGATCGAACTCATGCGCGCCGAGGCCACGCGGGCGCAAAAGCTCGATCAGTCGCACCGGTCGTCCTTCGACCGCGCGGTGCTCCAGCTCCAGAGCGCATTCTTCCTCTACCTGCGGTTGAA
The DNA here is from genome assembly GCA_028293645.1 of Chthoniobacter sp. Taxonomy (GTDB): domain Bacteria; phylum Verrucomicrobiota; class Verrucomicrobiia; order Chthoniobacterales; family Chthoniobacteraceae; genus Chthoniobacter. The sequence continues at coordinate 1,245 of JAQGOK010000094.1, read as the reverse complement.
GAACACAATCCAGCCGCAGAACTCGCAGAACTTCGCTGCGGAGCTGGCGGATTACGTGGAGTCGGTCGAGCCCGGCCGGACCGCGGCGATTGCGCAGCAAGGCGGACAGACGCACGACGAGGCGGCGCTCAATCGCCTGCTCAAGCATGTCGAAACTTTCGACACGATGACGCGGATGGATCCGCCGCTCGTGGTGCCGCCGCATCATGACGATCGCACCCAATGGGAGCGCACGGGACAGGCCCTCATGGAAGTCGCTCGCGGCGGCCCGCTCCAGGAATCCGTTCGACTCTACGCTTCAATGGCGACGGCTTTTCGCACCGGCGATGTGGAACGGTTTAATCGGACAGTCGGCGACTACCGCCAGCATTTGCTCTCGGCCGGTTTTACCGCGGAGGTGCGGAAAGGGGAGCGCGAGTTCTTCTTCAACCGCATGCTCGCCTTCAAGCGCGCGATGTACATCTACATCACCGCGTTCCTGCTCGTACTCGCGTATTGGTTTAACACGACCGACATCTGGCGGCGCGCCGCCTTCTGGCTGATCTGCCTGGGATTGGTCATCCACACCGCCGGACTGATCTACCGCATGGTTCTCGAAGGTCGCCCGCCGGTGACGAACCTTTACTCCTCAGCCATCTTCATCGGCTGGGGTGCATGCGTGCTCGGCCTGGTGCTTGAACGTTTCCACCGCAACGGGATCGGTCTCGCCGTGGCGTCCGCGGTCGGCTTCGTCACGCTGATCATCGCGCACAATCTGGCGCTCGGCGGCGACACCATGGAAATGATGCGGGCCGTGCTCGACACGAACTTCTGGCTCGCGACGCATGTCGTGGTGATCACGTTGGGCTACGCTGCAACCTTTGTGGCCGGCTTCCTCGCGCTGCTCTACGTCTTGCGCGGCGTGTTCACCAAGACGCTCGATCGCGACACTGCGAAGAGCCTCGCGCGGATGGTTTACGGCATCGTCTGCTTTGCGACGCTCTTCAGCTTCGTCGGCACGGTTCTCGGCGGCATTTGGGCGGATCAAAGCTGGGGTCGCTTCTGGGGTTGGGACCCGAAGGAAAACGGCGCGCTCATCATCGTCCTTTGGAACGCGCTCATCCTGCACGCGCGCTGGGGCGGCCTGGTTAAAGAGCGCGGCCTGATGAACCTCGCGATCTTCGGCAATGTCGTCACTGCCTGGTCGTGGTTCGGGGTGAACATGCTCGGTATCGGTCTGCACAGCTACGGGTTCATGGATGCCGC
>JAQGOK010000209.1 GCA_028293645.1 Chthoniobacter sp. | reverse complement strand
ACTCCGCCTTCGTGACCGGCCGCGAAGCGTGGCCGGCTGAAACAACGAAGCGGTTAGGTCCGATACTCGAGCGGTTTTGCTGAAGTTCGTTAGAGCGTGTCATGCACTCTTGGGCGCCAACGCCGAGGGCGTTGCAGCAACCAGCCCAGGGTTGGCGCGACCGGGAGCGCTTACCCTGGGTTCTCCCCGAAGGGCGCCAGCCCCTCAGGGGTTGAATCGAACGATCCCCGTCCAGAGATGCAACCCCCTGCAGCGTTGAGCGCTTTTCGCACGATGTCCCCAAGGTAGCTCGTCCCTTGCAGCCCTGGGCTCAAGGCTTCGCACGCCTTCGGCGTTCCCGTCTCAAAGTGCATGACACGCTCCAGGGACGTCCTCGCCGAGGGCGCAGTGCCCAGGCGCCGAGTCCCACGAACAGCAAGGCGCCGCCGGTTGGTTCGGGCACCTGCGAAAACTGCACACCGAGCGTATTCATGCTGACGCTGAAGGTTGCCTCCCAACCTTCGCTCACGAGATTGGGCGCGAGGGCAAATACGGACAGATCGCGAGACCCAGGCGGCATTTGGATCAACGAATACCTCGTCCCCGTTTGCAACCCGCCGAGGTCCTCGAAGTCGAACAGCACGGTGCCCGCTTCACTTCCGAAACGGCCAAACATCCTTCGGAGGACCCAGAGATCACCTCCGGTCGCACCGATCCCGAAATCCAGAGTCAGCTTCGAATCGAGACGAAAGTTGCGGTATTCGTGCGTTGTCAACGTGGCCGCCTGAGGCCCGCCGATATCCAGCCGACTGCTCGCATTCAGCTCTAAATAATCCAAAGTCCCCTGCGCCCGGAGCGTGCCTCCCTGTAGATAGACTCGGCCGGAGCTCGCATTCGGCAGCACCAGAGTTCCCGCTTCCGCAAAAACCAGGCCGGCGTGCGGGTTACTCAAGCTCAACGTGCCGGCACCTTGCTTCGAAAGAAGGCTCAGATTGCGCCCCGACAACGTTATATCGTGACCTGCCGTGTCCACTGCGATGCTGCCGCCGGTGAGCGTCTTCGCTGAGGAAAATGACGCACCCGCTACCAGCGTTCCGCCGCTGAATTCGATGGCGGCCCCAAGTCCCAGGCTCGCATCACTTGTCACCACGAGGGCGCCTTCGAGAATTGCGGTGTTCCCGGTGTAGGTGTTGTTCCCGGTCAGCGTTAAGACGCCGGCTCCGCTTTTGGTCAGCACGGTTCCGGGATGGAGTTCCGCGATTCCCGAACTGATCGACAAAGCGTTGCGGTTGGTCACCACGAGTTCCGTGCTGCCTGAGCGGAGAGTTCCCCCGGTAATCAGGGCGGAACGAGTGCCGCTGGTGAGCAGGCCACCGCTCGTCAAGGTGAGCGCGTGACCGGCAAGATCGACTACTGCGTCTGCGTCACTGCTGTTTTGCAAATTGAGCGAATTCCGAGTCGCAGCGCTGGCGAGTGAGGAAACACCGCCGCCAGTGATCTTCACATCGTCGGCCATCGAGGCGGCATTGAGGCTGGTCGCGTATGAGTTCAACGCCGCGATCCAACCATTCCCATCGACGGTCGCCCACTCCGTGCTCCTCGCGGTAACGTATGGCCCGACAAGCGCCCCGTATTCGTTGCTCGCCCCCTCCCATCTTACGTGTGACCCAGTGACATCAAGCGTTCCCCGCCCGACTCGACTGGCACCCGAAAAGCGGAGCCGAGCCGAAGCCAAACCGGATTCCGTTACGGCGACCTTCGCTGCCTGACCATACTTCAAAGTTCCAGCCATCTCCTCCACAGGCATCGAGCCGTGCCCGCTCAACGCCAGCGTTCCTCCAGTCAATGTGACATCCAGAGTGTCGGAAATCCGATTCGGGATCGGGATCGCGCTATTGTCCAAATGGATCGTGCCTGCGGAGAAAGCTGAGACCGGGCTGTTCAACGCAGAGCCATTGCCGCTGAGCGCGAGAGTGCCCGAGCTCACGGATGTTTCGCCAGAGTGAGTATTGACGCCAGTCAGCGTCTTCGTCTCGAGGCCCCCCCAGATCACGGAAAGCTTTCCACTGCCGTTGTCTTGCAAACGTCCATTGAACGTTCCGGCTCCCCATAGCCTGAGGCTGAGCGTCCCTGGCTGATCGTTGGGTTGTACCACCCCGCCGTTTGGTCCACCGCCCGAGAGGGAGCCGATACTGACGGAGCCGAACCAGCCTCCAACCGTGACCAACACGCCGGGCGCATCTGCGAGCACCAAATCGGAGAACGGCAGGCTGGCGTCGCCGGCGAATCGGTATTCGCCAGCGTTGATTTCAACGACATCAAAGAAGTTGGTGCTGGTGACCGTCAGGACGCCCGGTCCGTTCTTGGTGAACTTCCGCCCGTCACTGTGGCCAGAAAGTGTCGCGCTGATCGTGGCATCAGCGTTGGTGGTAACGGTGAGACCGGAAGGTGATCCGATGATCCAATCGCCCGAAAGAGTGTAACCCGCGACGTTGAACACGATCACGCTCGGCGTCGGGCGTGGGAAAGACGAGGTGACCGTTCCCGGCGTGCCGCCGAACACGGCGACATCACCGCTCTTCCAAACAACGTTGTTCGTTCCATCCCACCAAACGGGATCCGACTCATTCCAGGTTCCGCTTCCACCAGCGCCACCGGCTCCCCAGTGCAGTTCCGCACCCGAGGCAGACGCCACGACCATTAACGCTGCAAGCATGCAGGTGCTCCCGTGACGGGTCCTTCCTGACCGTCGAAGCGCGCTCGGTGACGGTCTCCCTCCGCTTCCGAATTCGCCTGCCGCTCCCGTCCTGTCCTGCTCGTCCATGTTCATCCGTCCCTATGCACCGTTTGCACGGCCCCGTAAACGCCACGCCCAAAGAAATCCCTCGATCGTCGTGCCGTAAAAGACGCAGTGACTCAGTCAGTGATCTTTGCCTTTTCGAGGCGTTCCATCGCACCTTGCACCGCCTGGAGCGAGTGCATGATGCGCAGCCGTGCTTCTTCCAATGGAGGATTGGCCGAATCGTTCATCAACTGGGTAACTTCCGCGAGAATGGCCGGCGTGCGCTTTTGCAAGGCCGTCATCTGCTTTTCCCATACGAGCTTCTTCTTCGCGCAGCGGAGCAGGTCTTCGAGGTAGGCAATGTCCTCGCGCGTGCTGGTGCGATGTTCGTGTCGCGCCATTACCGCCTCCATTTCGGTTTTCAAGGCCGTCGCCATCTGCTCGCCGCGATCGATGCTCTTCACGAGCGCTTCGAGGCCGGCGATGACCTCTTGCTGACGGGCGACACTCTTCTGCGCAAGCTTCAGCGTTTTCCGCGAAAACATGGCAGTAGGTTTACCAATCCGGAGAGAATCCGGAAGGCGCGCAGCTAAGCGACCGAAACAGGAGAGCCGGTCAGTATGCCGCCTGCGCCCCTTTGATGTTCTTCTTCTGGATCCAGGGCATCAGGCTGCGAAGCTTCGCGCCGGTCTTCTCGATCGGATGCGCTTCACCAGCCTTCAACAGTGCGTTGTAGGTCTTGTAGCCGCCCTTGTATTCGTTGACCCAATCCTTGGCGAATTTGCCGGTCTGAATGTCTTTGAGCGCGGCTTTCATGCGCTTCTTTACGCCGGCATCGATGATCTTCGGGCCGACGCTCACGTCGCCCCACTTGGCGGTCTCGGAAATCGAGAAGCGCATGCCCGCGATGCCGGCTTCGTTCATCAAATCGACGATCAGCTTCAGCTCGTGGAGGCACTCGAAGTAAGCCATCTCGGGTGAGTAGCCGGCTTCCACCAGCGTCTCGAATCCGGCCTGCACCAGCGCGCAAGTGCCGCCGCAGAGCACGGTCTGCTCGCCGAAGAGATCGGTCTCGGTCTCTTCCTTGAAGGTCGTCTCGAGCACGCCGCCGCGGGTGCCGCCGATTCCTTTGGCCCAGGCAAGGGCGACTTTTTTGGCCTTCTTGGAAGGGTTCTGGTAGATCGCGATCAACGCCGGCACGCCTTTGCCTTCCGTGTATTGGCGGCGCACGATGTGACCCGGGCCTTTCGGCGCGACCATGATCACGTCGATGTCCGCGGGCGGCACGACCGTTTTGAAATGGATCGCGAACCCGTGGCTGAAGACGAGCGTTTTGCCCTTCGCGAGATTCGGGCGGATGTCCTTCTCGAAGGCGTCCGGCTGCTTCGTGTCCGGCAACGCGACGAGGATCACGTCCGCGCGCTTCACCGCTTCGCCGGTATCGAAGACCTCGAAGCCCTTCTCCTCTGCAACCGCCCGCGATTTCGATCCGGGATAAAGGCCGATGATCACTTTGACGCCGCTCTCCTTGAGGTTGAGCGCGTGAGCGTGGCCTTGCGAGCCGAAGCCAAGCACGGCGCAGGTTTTGCCTTTGAGCACGGCGAGGTCAGCGTCTTTGTCGGTATAGATTTTAACAGGCATGATGGTCGGTCGGTTGGGGATGTCGGAACCGCGGAGCACAGCGGCTCCGCGAAAGTTGGATGATCGACGAAGCTCCGTGCGCTCCCCGATCTAAATGGAAATCAGTGTGGCCGGCGGGCGAGTGCAACGCGACCGGTGCGGGTGAGTTCGATGATGCCGAACTTGCCCATGAGCATGAGAAACTTGTCGATCTTGCTCTCGTTGCCGGTGATCTCGATCGCGAGATTGTTCATCTGCACGTCGATGATCTTCGCGCGGAAAATGTCGCCAATCTGCATCACCTCCGCACGCGTGGCGGCATCGACGTTCACGCGCAAAAGCACGAGCTCGCGCTCAACCACTTCATCATCGCGGAAGTCCTCGATCTCGATGACGTCCACGAGCTTGTTGAGCTGCTTGGTGACCTGCTCGAGCACCGTGTCGTCGCCGCGCACGACGATCGTCATGCGGGAGGTCGAAGGATCCAGGGTTGGACCGACGTTCAGCGTGTCGATGTTGAAGCCGCGCCCGCTGAACATTCCGGCGATGCGCGTGAGCACGCCGAACTTGTTTTCGACGAGGACCGAGATGGTGTGGCGCATAAGGGGCGCGGAGTCTCGGCGGCGTCTGAAAAGCAGTCAAACGCAAAAGTGCTCCAGTCGGCGGGAGATCTCGTCCGTGGTGAAAGCAACGACCTTCGTACGCCTGCATCCGCTCTTGCATCCGTCTCGCCGGTGGGTGATGCGCCTGCCGTGATTTGGAAAACCAAACTCCGCACCTTTGATCTCTCCCGCCGCGGACTGATCATGGGCGTGGTCAATGTGACGACCGATTCCTTTTCCGATGGGGGCCGTTTCATCGATGTGGACGCGGCGGTGACCCATGCCCGGACGCTGGTCGCAGACGGCGCGGAGATCATCGATGTCGGCGGTGAATCGACGCGGCCCGGCGCGGAACCAGTGAGCGAGGAAGAGGAACTGCGCCGGGTTCTGCCCGTGATCGAAGCGCTCGCCGGGGACCCGAACTTTGTTGTTTCGATCGACACCATGAAAGCCGACGTGGCGCGTGCCGCAGTGGAAGCAGGTGCAGCGATCGTGAACGATGTGACGGGACTTCGCGACCCGGCGATGCGCGAAGTGGTTCGGCGCAGCGGCGCGGGCGCGATTGCGATGCACATGCAGGGCGAACCGCGGACGATGCAACGCGCTCCGCAGTACGAAGATGTGTGCCGCGAGATCCGGGAATTTTTTCGACAAGTTTTAGACGCGTGCCTACGGTGCGCGATCGACCCCATGTGCCTCGCTTTTGATCCCGGAATCGGCTTCGGCAAGACCGTTGCACACAACCTCGCCTTGATCCGGAACCTCGATTCCATGCGGGTCGCGGACCGTCCGCTGATGCTCGGGGTTTCGCGAAAATCGTTCCTCGGCAAAGTCATCGGTGAGGATTCGATGGAGGCTCGTGAGTGGCCGACGACCGCGCTCACCAGCTACGGTCGCGCGCACGGCGCGCAGATTTTCCGCGTTCATGCCGCGCGGCCAAACGCGCAGGCTTTGCGCATGACCGAAGCATTCCTGCAAGCGGAGGCTGGGTGATCGTGGAAGAGATCTGGCGATTCGCCGCCCACCGCTGGACCGATGCGGTGGAGATCGCCCTCCTGACGTTCGCCATCTACTTCACCTGGCGGCTCTTCAAAGGCACTCCCGGATCGAACGTCCTCGCCGGTCTCGTCACGCTGTTTCTTGGGGTCACGTTGCTGTCCCAATTGCTCGGCCTGCCGGTCATCGGCTGGATTGCGACGCGCCTTTCGGCGGTGTTGATCATCGCGATCTTGATCATCTTCCAGCCGGAACTTCGCCGGGCGCTCGCCGCGCTCGGCAGCCATCGGCTTTTCCTCACGGCGCGCCAGAGTCCCGCCGCGGTGGATCAGCTCACCGAGCTCACTTTCGAACTCGCGAATCGGCAACTCGGCGCGTTGCTCGCCATCGAGCGTGGACAAAACATCGAGACTTTCGCGCAGAGCGGAGTGCCGATCGATTGCGCTCTTTCGACGGAGCTCGCAGTCAGCATCTTCTTTCCGAAAACGCCGCTGCACGACGGGGGCATCATCATTCGCAACGATCGAATCGTTTCCGCGGCGTGCATCTTTCCGGTCAGCCAGGTCGCTGATCTGGATCGCTCGCTGGGTTTGCGGCATCGCGCGGCGCTCGGCCTCACCGAAGAAAGCGACGCGATCGTGATCGTTGTCTCCGAAGAGACCGGGATCGTTTCAATTTGTCACCATGGGCGAATCGAAAGAAGCTTCGATCCGGAGACGTTGAAGACGCGGCTCGCGCAACTTTTCCTGCTCAAGAATGAAAGATCTAATCCTGAACAATTGGGGAGCAAAGACCGTGTCGCTGGCTCTCGCAGTCGTGCTCTGGGCGGTGATCCGAAAGAACATCGAGACAACCCCCTCGCCTTCTAGGTTCCAGTTCGAGACGCAAAATCCCTACGGAGCAGACGAGAGATTTCAGATTGATCCCAGCCGTTATGCCAAACCCAATAGATAAGGCCGTTGCACCCGCCGCCGAGGCAAAGGCCAACGGCATTGAGCCAGCTCGCCGGATTTTCGGAACCGACGGGGTGCGCGGCACCGCGAACATCGAGCCGGTCACCGTCGAGACCGCGTTGAAGCTCGGGCGGGCGGCTGCGCATGTCTTCACCCAGATGGCGATCGCAGAAGGTCGTGCGAACCGTCGCGCTACGATCGTGATCGGCAAGGATACGCGGCTGTCCGGATACATGCTCGAAAACGCACTCGCCGCGGGCGTGATGTCGCTCGGCGCCGATGTGCTGGTGATCGGTCCCCTCCCCACTCCCGGAGTCGCCTACATCACCCGTTCGCTGCGCGCCGACGCCGGAATCGTGCTCAGTGCTTCGCACAATCCTTACGAGGACAATGGCATCAAGTTCTTCCGCCCGGACGGCTACAAACTCGATGACGAAATCGAGCAAAGGATCGAGCATCTCGTCTTCAGCGGCGACATCGAAAGCATCCGCCCGACCGCGGGGAAAGTGGGCCGGGCCACGCGCATCGATGACGCGCTCGGCCGCTACGTGGAGTTTGCCAAGCAGAGCTTCCCGCGCGGGCAAACGCTGGAAAAGATGCGGGTGGCGGTCGATGTCGCCAACGGTGCGGCTTACAAATCCACACCGTGCATTCTGCGCGAACTCGGCGCGGAAGTGATCATCGCGCACAACACCCCGAACGGCCGCAATATCAACCGCGACTGCGGCAGCACGCATCCCGAGGAAATCCAGCGCATCGTCAAGGAGACCAAGGCGCACGTCGGGATCAGCCACGATGGCGACGCCGATCGCGTGGTGCTTTGCGATGAGAACGGCGAAGTCGTCGATGGCGATGAAATCATGGCCATCGCCGCCCTCGACTTCATGAAGCGCGGCTGCCTTGCGCAGAACACGCTCGTCGCCACGGTGATGAGCAACTTCGGTCTGGACGAAACGCTCCAGCGGAACGGCGGACGCGTCCTGCGGACCAAAGTCGGAGACCGTTACGTCATCGAAGCGATGATGAAGCAGGACCTGAACGTCGGCGGCGAACAAAGCGGGCACATGATCTTCCGCGACTTCACCACG
>JAQGOK010000064.1 GCA_028293645.1 Chthoniobacter sp. | reverse complement strand
GCACCATTGTGGACGATGATGCCGCACCGGCACTGGTCATCAACGACGTGGAGATCGTCGAAGGTGACTCCGGCACGAGTAACGCGGTCTTCACCGTGTCGTTGAGCGCGGTGAGCGGAAAGACGGTAACCGTCGATTTCACCACGAAGGACGGCACCGCCGAATCAACTGGAGCTTTCATCGACTTTGAAGCGGTGAAAGGAAGCTTGCAGTTCCTACCCGGCGAGACGGTGAAAACCCTCGTGGTGCCGATCATCGGTGATCTCGTACAGGAACAAATCGCCACCGGTACCGGTGACGCGACCGTGATCAGCGACGAGCAATTCACCGTCGAACTGAGCAACGCGGCGAACGCCACGATCGTCGATGGGGTGGGCGCCGGCACGATCGGCAACGGAGCGGACAGCCAGGTGGGTCTGTTTTTGCAGGAAGCGCGGGTGGTCGAGGGGAACAGCGGCACTGCCAACGCCGTTTTCACCGCTGTGCTCTCAGGCCGCGCCACATCCCCGGTAACCTTTACGCTGTCCACGCAGAGCGGCATTGCCATCGCAGGCTTGGATTTCACGGCCAAAACTCAGCAGCTGACGATCCCCACGGGCAGTACGCAGGCGACCTTCACCGTCGCGGTGGCCGGTGATTCCGCGTTCGAACCGACGGAGGTGTTCTTCGTGAATCTGACTGACACGTCGAGCAACGTCACGGTCGTCGGCGAGGCGGTCGGCGACGCGCAAGCGACCGTGCGCGGCTACATCTTCAATGACGACATTCAGGTGCTCGACGGCGGGCGCACGATCCAGTGGATCGATGTGGACGGCGATCTCGTCACCCTGAAGTCCAACAAAGTCGGTTTGAACCTTAACCAGGGCGATGATTTCACTTTCGTGAATGCTGGCTCCCTCGGCGGCAGGCAATTGCAGTTACTCGATCTGAGCAATGACGGAAGCGCTTTCGCGGGCGCGAACATCAGCATTACCGCCAACCCGCAGCCCGGTTTCCCCTCGGACCTGGTGACCGACGGGCGCGTCGATGTCGGCTACATTCACGCCGCCGTTTTCGACAGCAACGAGTTCCAAATCTCGGGCATCGATCTCGGCACGATCAGCATCGACGGCGATCTCGCCAGGATTGACGCGGGAGATCAGTTCTCGACGCCGGCAATCAAGAAGCTGGAGGTTTATTCCATCGGCGTGCGCGGCACGAGTACTGGCGCCGGCAACACTGCGAGCAAACTTCTCGGGCCGTTGAGCACGCTGAGCGTGGAGCAAAACGTGGAAGGCTCGATCCAGGTGCTCGGCGCCGAGTTCGGGAAGATCGGGACGATCAAGGTCGGCGGCGCGCTCAAAGGCGGAGCGGCCGATCTCTCGGGGCACATCACGGCAACCGGTCGCATCGGAACCGCAACCTTTGGCAGCATCATTGGTGGGGCCGGAGACGCTTCCGGTTACCTGGGCGCGGCGCCGAACAATCCGGTCGCCAGCATTGGCACCGTGAAGGTTCTCGGCGACGTTATCGGCGGTGAAGGCACCCGCTCCGGCGCCATCTACGCGACGAAGATCGCGGCGGTGAGCTTTGGGTCGGTAATCGGCGGCGCGGGCGACGCGGCTGGCAGTGTCGAGGCCATCAGCAAGCTGGGAACGGTGACCCTCACCGACGATCTGCGCGGAGGCACCGGCTTCCGCTCCGGCGAGATCCTGGCCAGCGGAATCGGCGTCGTGAAAATCGGCGGTGACATCATCGGCGGTGCCGGCGAACGCTCGGGTTTGCTCATCAGCTTCGGCAGCATTACCTCCGCAAGCACCGGCGGAGCGGTCATTGGCGGCGGTGGTCTGCTCAGCGGCGCGATCTCGGCAATCAACGGCAACTTGGGAACGATCCAGTTGGGGATGAATGAATCCGGAGATTCGCTGGTCGGGGGCAGCGGTGGCAGCTCCGGGCGTGTCCAGTCACTGGTCAATACCGAGGGCCTTGCCGGTGTCGGGAACATCACGAGTTTAACCACGGCGGGCAACATCCGTGGCGGCACCGGTGAGAACAGCGGCTCTGTTCTCGCGTTCGCGAACTTAAGCAAACTCGTGATCGGCAAGAGCCTCATTGGCGGCAACTCCTCAGGCCCGACCACTGACGGCCTTCCCGCAACGGCGCTGGACCGCTCCGGCATGATCGAAGCGGGGCGCATCAAGTCGATGGTGATCAACGAGAACATCGAAGCCGGCCGCAACGGCGGAGCCGGCCTGACGAACAGTGGCGCGATCCGCGCACATGCGATCGACAGTCTCACGGTCAAAGGCAACCTCGTCGGCTTGGAAGCGAACCCGGTGGTAATCGCCGGCAGCGGTCTGCTGGGCACCCTCGCGCTCAAGAGCATCAACATCGGAGGGAATGTCGAATTCGCCGAGATACTTGCCGGCTACAACGACGCCGCCGCCGGAACCCCAAGCGGCCGCGGGAAGATGGTGAACGCCGACGCTTCGATTGGCGCAGTCATCATCACTGGAAGCGTGCACGGCTTGAACATCGTGGCAGGAGGGCAACCAGGCCCCGACGGCCGATTCGGCACCACGGACGACCCTCTGATCTCCGGCACAGGGACCCAAGACGTTCCGAAGGTGATCTCGAGCATTGCCAGTGTGGTCATCAAAGGATCCATCCTCACCAACACGGATCCGTACGGAATCGTCGCCCAAAACATCGGCTCGGTGAGGGTCGGCACACCCGGTGCCGCCGTTACGCTCATCAAAGGCCCCGGCAACGACACCACGCCGCGGGAAATTGCGCCCGGCACCGATTTCTACGTTCGCGAACTCTTCCTGCCGACCGCGTAAAGAGATCGACGGAAAATCGGCCTTGCCAACGACTGCCGGACACGCAAACTCCTCAAAGGTTTTCGCGGGTATAGCTTAGTGGTAAAGTTCCAGTCTTCCAAACTGGCCATGCGGGTTCGATTCCCGCTACCCGCTCCCTTTCACCTAGACGCGGCGTTTACGGTGAAATGGGATCGGATTCAGCAAGCGACCTTCATTGTGTCGAAGCTGGAGTGCGGAGAAACGGCCAGCTCTCTGATGAAGCTCTATGGCTTGACCCGTGAGAACATCATTGATGGGACAGCAGCCCTCGATCTCTATCGCCTGGCCGGATGGCCGGATCTCACGCCCAAGGCACGGGAGCTCGTTGAGGATCCGGCGAAGTTTCCCCTACTCGACCGTATAGGAACAGCAACTTCTCGGCGCAAGCATTGGAGAGCACGGATTGAGCATCAACTCCACGGAGGAAGCCTTTCTGCCAGTTCTTGCCAAGATCATGGACGATGCGGCCGAGGAAACGATTAACACTCGCCAGCTGAACGACAAGGAGGCGCAGAAGGCTTACGTCAGGTCACTCGGGTTCGAAGCCTGGCGGGGGCAAAGTGACTGCCGACGATGCGGAACCCGCCGCGGCGGCGGCGCGCCTCGAGAATCGCCCGCTGCTCGCGATGAAAGCCAGGCAGCACCGCCGCTCGTTCCGTCCGGATTAGCAACCTGCCACCAAGTGTCACTCTCCAGTACCCGCACGAGCTCCGGCTGCATGGCCGGATCGGAGCTGTGTCAGCAAAGCACGGCCCGTCGCTCGCAGAGATGCTCGATTACGTGAACACGAATCATGAAGACTTCCATGGCGGAGATTTTCGAAGCGGTCCTGTATGCCAATTCGCTGCAGGGCTCAGTTTACGTTGAACCCGTTCGCCGGCGGAGCAGGTGCGGGTTTGAAGCTCCTGGAAGCGGGCCATGTGGATCGAGTTGTCATCAATGAAGCCGACCGGGCGATCTTTTGCCTTTGGTGGTCGGTGATGCACCGGACAGATGCCTTCATCGATCGCGTTCTCACTACTCCGCTCACCGCCAAGGAATGGAGGAGTCAGAGGGAAACCTATCTGACCAGGCGGCGTGGCCCGCGCCTTGATCTTGGCTTCGCCACTTTTTACCTCAACCGCGGCAATCGCTCAGGCATTGTCAAAGACGGGGGGGAACCGATGGGCGGCATCAAACAATCAGGTGAATGGAAGATCGACGCGCGTTTCAACCGGGATGGCGTTGCTGAACGTGTTCAGGAAATCAGCGCGTTCGGGGATCGAGTTTCAGTGCTGCAGTTACACGCGCATGATGGTTGAAAACATCGCTGCGCACACAGGTGGGCAGCAATCCTTCATCCACCGCCGATCCCCCCTACTATCTTAAGGGTCGCGAGCTCTACCCTAACCACTATACCGACGTGGATCACCGCAGTTTCGCAGAGATGATCCAGAAGCTGGAGGGGCTTCATGGGTCATAACCTATGTACCTAGGATCCGGGAGCTTTACGCAGAGATGAACTTGCTGCCATTTACCCTTCGATACTCGGCGCATCGTTCGTCCACTGAAGGGCGCGAGCTTCTGATCTCACCTCCTGAAAAAATCATTCCGGCCGCAGCGGTCAAACGCCCGGCCCGAGCGGGCACTAAAAGGCACCGCGCAGGCGAGCAACTAGCTGAAACGCTCCGCCCTCTTCGGGCACTCCGCATGCACGTGCGCATCGCAGTCAGCCACCGAGAACTGGCCCAGAGACTTGGCGATCAGGCGCTCTCCGGCCGAGCCTCGTAGGAAGTCACGAATCGGTGATCAGCGCTCGCTTTTTCCTCCATCCGCGCGAACCTGCCACCCTTCCCTGCCCTGGCTGTTGGTGGCTGCGAGGGCTGCCCCCGATTCGTATGAAACTTATCTCTCTGATGCTTCTCCTGCTGGGCGCGCATGCCTTTGCAGCGGGAAACGTAATCACACTAGAGATTCGCGCGCTGGTTGACGGGCGGGATCAATTGATCATCCGAGACAATACCCTCCAGTGGCACCACTTCGAGAACGCCGCGGTAGGGCGGCATTTAGGGGCGAATGAGCCGACTGAAATCACCACGACCCTGAACGGCTCGTCCCAAATGGATCACTATGACTGGATCCCAGAGTGGCCGGCACCGCCTCCGAACAACATCCGCTACGAGGCGTACTCGTCGGTATTCACCGGGCTGACTCCGGCAATTCCACGCCAAGCGACAACCGTCTCACTTCAGGTGATTCAGGCCCGCTCCCCCGTCCAACTGATTCAACAGCCGTCCGCCGCGAACAGTTATACGACGATTCTCGAGTTCGATGACAGAGGGGCGGCAGGTTCCGCTTTTTATGAGGCCCGACTAACCTTCCCGATCCCCGAGCCAGCTGCGCTCTCGCTAATTGTCTTCGGAATTGGAAGCGCAGGGTTGGTTCGTCTGCGAGGGGTGGTGTGATCCATCGCTCGCTCATCAGCTACGTGATAGCACCTGCGGAACTCCTGCTTTTCTCTTTGATATCCCCGCGGCGCAACGGTGATCCAGCCTCCAGCGGAGAGTGGCTAGCGGCTTCCCCCCGGAAAGATTGATGATGAGCCAGACCACCAGTGAACCAACGGAATCGACCCTTGCTGCAGAAGAATTTGCGGATGGATCCAGCGGAACCCAGCAAGAATTCAGAGGCGTGAACACTACGAAGCGCGCCCGTGCAACCGGGTGCGCCGTTTCATGCTCCGAGTACCGGGATCGGTTGGAGACTGTGGTTTCTGACTGCCGCAGAAGCAGGGAGCTTCGCAGGTCGAGTGGCCTCGATCCACAAGGCGAGCTGCCGTGTTTACGACGGTTCCGGGCAGCCGGTCGGCTGACTCTGACCGGCGCCCGACCATCTTCTCCGAACCTTGCAACGGAAGGCGACTGCCATGCCCGGAGAAGGGGCTCAGGAAGCGAGTTTGGAAGGCGGCAGACCGCCCATTGACCGGGCCCGCTCCGCCGTATCGATGTCGTTGGTGATCTGCGTCTCTTTAACGACGAAGTCCTCCCCACCGGTTGTTACCTTCACAGTTCCGTTCTTGTTGCGATAGACGAGCTTCACCATCTCCCCCGGAACGAGCGCTTTGACGCCGCTGTCCACCTGCACACTGATCCGCTGGGTCATGTAGTAAACTCCGGGAGGAGCGGTTCGCTTCTGAGCCGGTGTTGCTGGGGCGGTTCCGGCGACCGGAGGCGGGACTTGCCTGTCCGAGCGTGACGCCGCGTCGTCGGACGGTTCGGCGGTCTCACTTTTATTGACTACCTTGTGGTACCGCTCCTTGATCTCCTCCTGGTAGGTATAGCCGAGGAATCCGAGCGCTCCGATGACGACTAGTATAAGTAGGGTCCGCATAACTTTTTCTGGTTGGGTCGATGTGTGTATATGCGGACGAACTCTCGATCCCGCATCCTTTCTACATAGAAGGTTCCAACATGTGACGCATCGAGCGACCCGCTGAAGTTTCTGTCGGACCATCACTTACACGAGGGAAGCGTTGACGTGATGTCGCTCCTGTCCGGGCGGGTCGCTTTCGGCGGGTCCATCAGGGAAGAACCCACTTCGCTCTCCTTAACATAGTCCATCGGGAAACCCGGCTCGCGCGTGTGCAGCACGAATCCAGGTCGTCGCGTGCAGGGGTTTTGATTGCAAACAGGACGCGCGGGAGCCTACCAGCCGCTGACCCGGTTGCCGCTCGGCGACAAAAAAATGGGACTCCAACCTTGCCCGAGGTCCATGCGACCAGCTAAACAGAGCAGATGAAGTGGATTGCTCGCGCGGTGGTTGTGCTGCTACTCAGTGTTCCCGAAGGCTCATTTGCTCAGCCTCCTGCGGCTGAGCCGGTCCCGGAGGTGGAGATCAAAGGCATCCGTGAAGTCGTATTCGATAACTGGATCGAGGCCGACGGTGTGTTCCGTATCAAGTGGCCGAGCCTGCGTGTGACTCTTCGTAGCAGCGAGGATGTGAAGGGGGACGCAATCGTCGGGCGCGCTTATTTCTACGACAAGGATCGGAAGCTGATCTCGCGCAAGGCATCGATTCCGAAGGCAAATCATCCCGATGGAAGTTACGGCCTGCCGCCATTGATCAAGGCCCGGACCAATATCGAGGCGTTCATCCCCATCGAGACAGCGGTGAAAGAAGCCAAATGGCGCACGGTCCTGCTCGTCTTTGGCGATCGCCGCAAACTCACTGCGGAAGTGTATCCCCGGCGCGACTCTTCGGGTTGGAAGGATTACGACTTTCCGGAGCGCGAGCGGCTCTTGACGCAGCTCAAGGCAGAGGAAGAGGCGAAGAAGACGAAGACCAGTCTCCCACCCCGTCCTGCTCCGGCCAACTTGTGATTCTTTGGCCGAGCATCGTTGGGACTCACCAGCAGCGCATGTGGCACATCGTTAAGGCTTGATGCGGTGAATCCAGATGCTCGCGCTGGAATCTTTGGTTCCGGAGACGGTGGATCTCAGAACGCCATGAACGGTCCCTCCTCCTGCGCAATAGTACTTCAGAAATGAAGCGCTAAATTTTTAGGGCTTCAAAAGTGAAGCCTACTACCTGTTAGGCTACACTACCTCACGTCACCTGCCAGCTTGAACGCCTTGAAGGCGCAGGAGAACCCGAGCGCCACGAAATCGAGCGTGATCGCGAGAACGAAACCGAGAGAGATATCAAGTAAAAGGTCCATGGGTGGTGTGTAGTTGTTTGAAGTAATACAAGGTTAGAGGGGAAGCCGCGCGCGCTGCGCGCGCGCCGCTCCCCCTCGGTAAGTTCGGGGTAGGGAGCAGCAGTCGTAGCACCGGAACCGATCGTCGCGGCTGAAGATGCCGTTGCGGGTGCGAGCCGTGCAGTCCCAACATTGAAAGACCGACGTGTTAGCCGCGAAGGTCTCACGCGGGCGGAACATCCGATCCAAAGTCCTGTCACCTTGAAACGATGCCGCGTGATGATGACCCCCCCGAACTCGCACCATGCTAGCAGAAGGTCAGCCTGTTGCGGGCGGCGTCTTCGGCCATCAGCTTTTGAATAAACCCCGTAGGAGGCGTGCAGCGCTCTCTGGCGGTCAATCTGGAAGCCCGGCGCACAATGTGACCGGGAGCGTCGAGGAGGATCACCGCGCCATCTGGCAGTTGATTTGGAACACGTTTCGTGGAGTTGGTTTTCATTGGGTAAGGGCAGCGGCTGTATTTCCGGTGCAGTGTTCATTGTAACACTGGTTGCCCTTATTATCAATGCGCCTTTAC
>JAQGOK010000050.1 GCA_028293645.1 Chthoniobacter sp. | reverse complement strand
GGCCTCGACGCGACGATCATCATGCATCCGAACATCTGGAAAGCGTCCGGGCATGTGGACACGTTCAGCGATCCGATGGTGGATTGCCTGGTGACGAAGAAGCGCGTCCGCGCGGATCACGTGGAGCCGCAGTCGGGTGTGGTCTATAAATGGAGCGGGGCGACCGAAATCCAGGGCGTGGCGGACGCCGGTGAATTGCCAACGAGCGCATTAGCCGCAATCGATGCAGCTGGTGTCTCGTTTTCCGTGCTACTGGCCAAAGGGAAGCCACCCGAAAGTGCGAGAAAAGTTGCGATCCAGTTCTATCAGCAACGTGGTTTGAAGCAGCCCGAGCTGCTCGGTGAAACGACGGCGAGTATCGAAAACACGCGCGCTTTCAATCCCGAGAATGGCGCGCAGCTCACGGAGCCGAAGCCGTTTAACTTAATGTTTCACACCTTCGTCGGCGCCACGGCAACCGACGCGGACAAAGCGTATCTCCGCCCTGAGACCGCGCAGGCGATCTTCGCGCAGTTCAAAAACGTCGTGGATAGCACGCGGCAGAAGGTGCCGTTCGGCGTTTGCCAGATTGGCAAAGCTTTCCGCAACGAAGTCACGCCGCGAAACTTCACTTTCCGCTCGCGCGAGTTCGAGCAGATGGAGTTGGAATTCTTCATCAAGCCAGACGAAGCGATTCGCATCACGCACGGCTCGGTGGCGCAGTGGAGCGAGGGCGCTGATCTTTCGGCGCCGAAGCCGAATTGGGGCTGGGAGATGTGGCACCGCTACTGGGTCGCGCAGCGGACCGCTTACTACCACAGCATCGGACTCACGGACGAAGTCCTGGCTTATCACTGGCAGACGCCGGAGGAACTCGCGCACTACGCCCGCGCCTGCGTCGATATCCTGTTCAAGTTTCCCTTCGGGACCGACGAGCTGGAAGGCATCGCGGCGCGCGGGAACTTCGATCTGTCGCAGCACCAGGAACACAGCGGCAAGTCGCAGGAAGTCTTCGACGAAGAACTGCGCGCCGCCGCCAACAAGCTGGACGAAGCCGCCAAGGCCGCGATCGTTGCAGACGCGGAAAGCGAATGGGCTGCCGGTGCGGCGAAGAAGGGCGTTTCTGAAGAAGTAGGCCGCACCGCGGCTCGCGCCTTTTGCGAGAAGCTCTTCAAAGGCATCTACATCCCGCACGTTATTGAACCTTCGGCGGGTCTGGACCGACTGGCGCTGGCCGTGCTTTGCCTAGCTTACTCCGAAGTCGAGAAGACCGACCCGAAAGGCAACGTCGAGAAGGTAAACGTGATGCGCTTTCACCCGCGCGTCGCGCCGATCAAGGTCGCCGTCTTCCCGTTGCTCAAGAACAAGCCGGAACTCGTCGCGAAGGCCCGCGGTGTTTACGACCTGCTCAAGAAACACCTTGCCGCCGACTACGATGAAGGCGGCTCGATCGGGCGGCGATACGCGCGCCAGGACGAAGCCGGGACACCATTCGGCGTCACGATCGATTTCGATACGATCGGCGAAAACGGCCCCGACTTGCTCGATACGGTGACGTTGCGCCACCGCGATGACGCCCGGCAGGAGCGGGTGCCGATCAGCGAGCTGCTGCCGCGCATGCTGGCCGCGATCTCCTAGGACTGTCGTTTGCGGTTCGTTCGGAAAGCGCTCCGGGCTGGCGCTTCACGGCGATTGACGCTGGCGCGGAAGATCTTTAATCCATCCTCCATGAAAGCGTCGCTGACTGGTCTTTCGCGGATGGTTCTGGCTCTCCTCGCAACGGCGGGATTGCTGCTGGCGGAGGAGAAAAACGGGGTGCAGCTCACCGTGGTCAAGAAGACGCTCGATCGAAACGATGTCCGCGGGAGTTATTACTACACGGACCGCATCGACCGCACGCAGGGGCTGAAGGTCACGATCAAGAATGTGTCGTTCAAGCCGATGCCGGAGGGAGAGGTGGAATGGACGATCGTGGTCCGTAAATATTACTCGTCAGTGGTGGAAGGTTTTACCGGGGTCGAAAAGCTCAAGGCGCTGCGTCCTGCAGATACGGAGCAGATGGTCATGGGTGCGGCGCAGATCACGGGTTGGGCCGGGTACTACGATGCGGCGAAGGATAAGATCGAATATCAGGTGATCGTGAAACAAGGCGGCGCCGAGACGATCCGCACCCAAAGTAGTGCGAGTTTCGATGCGCTCGCGAAGCGGGCGCGAATCAAGAAGGTGGCAGCGGCCAATCCGGAGGAAGCCGGCGCCGGTGCGCCGGCCGGTGCAGCACCCGCCACGCGCAAAGCTGCGACTCCGGTTCCGGCGAGGTAATCCAGATCGCGCGGCGCTGAGGAACGCGCGAATCGGACTCCTCAGCGGCCGATCGCCTTCGTCACCTAACGCTCAACTCTCGAGCACGGCGGCGACTGCGCGGATGCAGCGCTTTTCCAGAATCATCGAAGGGTGCGACCACGCCCAGATCGAGACGTTGCGCGCCTGCTGCATCTCGGAGCTGCGCGCGGGCACAATCACCAGGTCGAGCGGTGTGTAAAACGAGGTGAACTTCACTTTCGCAAGCCGATGCGAATCGCGCTCGAGGTCGCGCAGGAACTCGCTCGTGCGCCGCATCTGCACGACCCCGGGCAGGCGGTTTACTTCGGCGAGCACGGTGCCTTGGTGGGGTGCGGAGAGCGTGACGAAATGCCCGACGCGTTCGGCGCCGCCGAGCCGCTGCACATAGTAGCGGCTCACCAAGCCACCCATGCTGAACCCGACCAGATCAAACTTCCGCCCGGCGAGGCGCGTGCTGGTGTAATCCGCGAGTTGCTGCGCGAGCTCGTCGATGCGAGCGCGGCCGCAGTTCGGTGAAAGGTCCGGAGTGAACACTTCGCGACCGCTCGCCCGAAGATGCCGCGCCATGCGCGCCATGTCGCGCGAAGACGAGTAGATGCCGTGGACCAGCACTACCGGGGCGCATTCCGGCTTCGGTGACGCAGTGGGCCCGGCGAAGGCGCCATCGACCAACGCAAGAGTGCTGCTTATCCAACCGACCAGTTTCATCGGCCCGAAGGTAGAGCAGAATGGGAGGCTGGCGAACGCTAATCCAAGGACGGCGAGCGCGCTGGGAGCAGCTCACGCGAACCATTGCCAACCCTCGCAATGCACTTAATCCAGATCCTCCTCCCACTCTTTGACAATACGGGCCAGCGACTTCCGCAGGAACTCTATCGCCAGGTCTCCGCGCATCTCACTGAGCGCTTTGGAGGCCTCACGGCATTCACCCGCGCGCCCGCCGAGGGACTTTGGCAGGAAGGAGACGAGGACACGACCCGCGACGAGATCGTCATCTACGAAGTGCTCGCGGAGACTTTGGATACCGATTGGTGGAGCGCGTATCGCGCGGAACTCGAGAAGCAGTTTCGGCAGGAGCGAATCATCATTCGGGCGCAAGAGACCCAGCTCTTGTGAGCGTCAATTCGGGCGATGCGCCGGTGGAGCGCTTTCTCCGCGTTCGACTGAGTTCAAGGTTCCTGCCTTCATGCTCTCGCCGCGAAAGTGCTCTCGTCCAAACAACCCGCATTCCTTAACTGATCATGCCCAAAGTCCGAACCGGTCTCGATGTGTTGGTGGCGCAGGATTTCGCGCCGCTCCGTGGTTTGCGAGTGGGACTCGTCACACATCCGGCAGCGGTCGATAGCCAGTTGCGGCACGCGATCGAGTTGTTCGCCGCGGCGCCTAAAGTGACGCTCGCCGCGATCTTTGGCCCGGAGCACGGCCTGCTGGGTCAGGCGCAGGATCTCATCTCGGTGGCAGTGGCGGAGTCCAAGCCGCTCGTTCAATCCGCCGTGCACAGTCTGTATGGCGCGACCTTCGAGAGTCTCAAACCCACTGCCGAGCAACTCGCGGGACTCGATGCGCTCGTGATCGATATGCAGGACGTCGGCAGCCGCTATTACACCTTTCAGGCGACGATGCGTTATTGCCTGGAGGTGGCGCTGCCGCTCGGCATGCGGGTCTTCGTCCTGGATCGGCCAAATCCGCTCGGTGGCGAAGTCGTGGAGGGACCGGCTCTGCAGAAAGGCTTCGAGAGTTTCGTGGGCGCACACGATCTCGCGATCCGGCATGGCCTCACGATGGGCGAAATGGCGATGCTCTATCAGCAGGAACTCGATCTCGATATGGGCGAACTGCGCGTGGTGGCGTGTGAAGGGTGGAAGCGGTCGCAGTATTTCGACGAGACGGGACTGCCGTGGGTGCTTCCTTCGCCCAACATGCCGACGCTCGAAACGGCGATCGTTTATCCCGGCCAATGTTTGATCGAAGGCACCAATCTGAGCGAAGGCCGCGGCACCACGCGGCCCTTTGAGCTATGCGGCGCACCTTGGATCGACGCGGCGAAACTTGCGCAACGCATGAACGCCGAAAAACTTCCGGGCGTGCGTTTTCGCGCAGCGTGGTTTCGGCCGACGTTTCAAAAGCACGCGGGTAAAGACTGCGGCGGAGTCCAGTTGCACGTCACCGACCGCACGACGTTTCAGCCGGTGCGCACCAGCCTAGCGCTGCTGTCGGCGATGCGCGAAATGTCGGGCGCGCACTTTGCGTGGCGGACCGAGGTTTACGAGTTCGTGCGCGACCCGATTGCCATTGATCTCCTCTTCGGTTCCGCTCGCGAACGCATCCATCTCGAAGCAAACCGTCCCTGGCGCGACGTGGCGAAGACCTGGACCCCGGAAGAAGCGGCGTTCACTCATCGTCGCCACACGGCGTTGCTCTACGATTGATCGGTCCGTTTCGGCCGGATCACTGCGCCTTCACCCATTCGCTGATCACGCGCGCCATGCGGCTGACCAGCAGCTCGCCGGACTCCGGTTTGCTCGCGCTGCCGGCGGCTACCACGGGCACCACGATGAAGCGTTTGCCGGTCTCAGCGGCGTCATCGACGAAGGCGAGATCGAGCGCGTAGTTGCTGATCACCCCGCACTTGTGGAAGAAGCGCGCGGCAGGAAACACCGCGTCGGCGGCATCCTTCCAGGCAAGTGGACTGGATGCAGGCTCCTTTGTCTCCAAGCCGGATAACCCGGCCCCACCAAAGCGCAGAAATGCCAGGGCTTCCGCCGAGATCGCGTAGCGCTCCGCCGGCGGCAGATGCTCGTGGAAGATCACCCGCCGCAGACACTCTGCCAGTTCTCGCGCACTGGTCACGTTTCCGGTTCTAGCGTCAATGATCGTCCCGCCGCGCTCCTGCGCATAGAAGCGCCCGCTCCAGGTATGTTCCACCCTCTCGATGCGACCATCCGCCCCGCGCAGGGTGATACGTTGCGCTTCCTCTCGCACATATCCGTAGGGCCGCCCGAGCACATAACCGCGCATCAGTGCAGAATGCGGGAAGCCGCGTTGTGGGATCAGGAAATGAGTGTTGATCCGATCAATCCCGACCAGCCGTAGGAGGAGCGTGTAATCCTCATTGGAGGAGCGGCGAAACACGGCGTGCAGCATCTCCCGCATCGTCCGCGCGCAATCGACCACCCAAGGTCCGTCCGCCTCGCGGTGCTCAAAAATTGCGGTGGTCTCCAGCGGCAGGCCGCGTTCTTCCAGCAACTCCAAAGCGGCGATGGCTGCGTAAAGCTTGATCGTGCTCGCTGGCCAGAAGTCCGTGGCTTCTCCTGTCTCACCGTATTGTTGCCAGGTGAACTCCGGCGTTCCCTCTCCATTCGTCGTCACCACACAGACGCTCGCCCATTTCTTCACCTCCGGCGCGATGGCGTCGATCGCCGCATCCAGATCAGCTGGTCCGGAGAGAGCAACCTTCGCGAACCAGAACAGCATCACCACGATGACGAGCGAAGGAGAGCGCAGCACGCCCGAGTGTTGCGCGGAAGAAACTCGGCGGGCAATCCCGGCGCGTCGCGTCGGATGCTCCGGCTGTTCGCTGACCTTTCGCTCGCCGC
The DNA here is from genome assembly GCA_028293645.1 of Chthoniobacter sp. GTDB lineage: Bacteria > Verrucomicrobiota > Verrucomicrobiia > Chthoniobacterales > Chthoniobacteraceae > Chthoniobacter. Next base: position 2,743 of record JAQGOK010000050.1, on the reverse strand, counting down.
ATGCCTGGATTTCAGCTATGCCGCAGCCATGTCCCGCCCGTTGCTCCTTCTCGTGTTGGCTGCGCTCACGGCGCAAGGAGTCGGTCAGCAGCTTTCGCTTGGCCTGGTCTCGGGCGGTTTCAATCAGCCGGTATTTGCCACCGCACCGGCGGGCGATTCCCGCCTCTTTGTCGTCGAGAAAGGTGGCACGATCGACATCGTGCAGAATGGCGCAGTTCTCCCCACGCCATTTCTGAATATCTCGGGCATCCTGAACGCGTCCGGCGAGCGGGGTCTGCTCGGCCTCGCGTTCGATCCGGCTTACGCGACAAACGGCCGCTTCTACGTCAACTACATCGATGCGACGACACTCAATACCGTCGTAGCGCGGTATCAAGTCTCGCCGACCAACCCGAACCTCGCCAACCCTGCCAGTGCGCAGACGATCATCACGATCGCGCAACCTGCGGGGCGCAGCAATCACAAGGCGGGTTGGATTGATTTCCGACCGGGCGAGCCCGGCAACCTTTACATTGCGACCGGCGACGGCGGTGCATCCAATGATCCGGAAAACCGCGCACAGAATCTGAATGATAACCTCGGCAAGATCCTGCGCATCGACGTGAGCGGCTCGACCGCGGGATACTCGATCCCGGCCGGGAATCCCTTCGCCGGCACGACTGCTGGGAATGACGAAATCTGGGCGTACGGACTGCGCAATCCGTTTCGAAACAGCTTCGATCGCGCAAACGGCAACTTCTACATTGCAGACGTCGGTCAGGACACCCGCGAGGAGATCGACTTCGCACTCGGGACCAGCGCAGGTGGGCTGAACTTCGGCTGGCGCGCACGTGAAGGTTCCGGCGACAATCCGGGCGTAGGCGATGCCGCTCCAGCTAATGCCGTGGGCCCGATCTTTGACTATCTGCACTCAGCGCAACCGAGCGGCGCCGCATCGATCACCGGCGGCTACGTTTACCGCGGCACTGCGATTCCGGGCCTGCAGGGCACTTACTTCTTCGGCGACTTTCTCAGCGGTCAGATCAACTCGTTCACTTACGACGGGCTAAGTCTCACCAACTTCCAAAACCGCACCCCCCAATTGGACCCGTCCGGAACCCGCCTTGGCGGAAGCGTTCTCGCGTCCTTTGGCCAGGACGCCACTGGCGAACTCTACGTCGTCGATATCAGTGGCGAACTTTACAAGATCATCCCCGAGCCATCCTCTGCGTTGCTCCTCGCCAGCGGCGGGCTACTCGCCTGCGCTCGGCAGCGACGGAGGTCGCATAGCACCCGCTGACCTCGGTCTATTGAGCGCGACGATGGCGCGCTCTTTGTCCCCACAGCGAGAGCCCACCCAGCAGCACGAGAGCGGCCGCGGTGGGTTCCGGCACCGGAGCAGTGGTAAAGCTGGCGAGATAACCCTGCCGAGGTTCACTTGTGTCGGAGAGCGACTTGCCTCCGATGACCATGGTGTAGTTGCCGGCTGGCATGAAGGTCGTGGTCTCAACCACGTGAGTGCCATTGGGCTCCAGGTGGGTGAAGTAGGATGTATCTTCCGCCCACGCGATATTCCCGCGGTTCACATACGAATGCCAGTCGTTGGTCGGAGCACCGTCGTTGTTCGCGTCGGAGAATGCCTGGGACGCCAGATCGTTATCCCAGCCGGAATAGATCGTCATGCCTGGATAAAGGTTGTCTGGCGCGATGGCGTCCGGGTTTTGCGAAGTAGGATTCGCCACGCCTGCGGCATTCGCCAGCCGAAGCGTCACCATCGCCGGTGCCTGCAACGTAAACGCCAACCACTCGGAGTTATGAGTCCACCCGACCGGAGTCTCACCGGAGGAGAAGAGCGAACTGTCCTGCCACGCCCAAGCCCCCACGTGGCGGCTGACGGAAGCGGAATCATTCAGTCCCATGGAAACCGTCCAGCGGTAGAAGATACCGCCGGGTTGTGGGTCGCTTTGCATGACGGTGCTCCCCTGCGCTGCCGTGCAACCGAGCAAGGTGAGCATTAAGGCAGTAAGAGAGTGATGTTGTTTCATATCAAGGCGGGTTGCGACGGACCTACCACGTACGACGGAGGCGGAAGAAACCTGCGGGCGTGCCGAGTGGATTAAGAGACAAACGGACAGAGCCTTCGGATCGGCTGAACGGGAGAAGGACGGTGGTCCACGGACCTGCCGGTCCCGAGCTGCGCTCCAAAGCCCAACCACCGGGTGCTTCCGGCCAGGCAACACTCACCATGCTCGCACCCAAGCGGCTAAGACCGATATGTGGCTTCACCTCATCTGCATCCAGGATGCCGTTGCGATCGCGATCGCCCCCGCGGCGGAGGCCCTGGCCGATGAGGGTGCCGCTAAACGTCACCGCATCGTTCGGCCCGAGCAGAGCGAGCATTTGGTTGCGGCTCAGTGACGCTTCGCCGGCTTTGTCAGAGACGTATCGGAACGTGCTCCGATTGTAGAAATACGACCGGGCGACGCCGCCGACTACTCCTTGCACGACGAGATCGTTCTGCGACGAGGTCGATTGGCTCTCCAGAAGGGCCATGTCCGTGACCACGGCCGCTTGCGCCATGTTGGCTGCCGTAACCGTTCGCGCCACCGCGGCCGATTGCGGAGTGCCGGTATCGAAGGAAAGGACGAACGCCTTGACGTTTGCGAAGTCCGCGGGCGTCTCCAGCATATCCAAATCGTAAGGGTGAACCGTCGGCAGGAAGTTCGCCGGGGAAGTGCCGTCGCGTCCCAACCCGTAGCCGCTG
>JAQGOK010000031.1 GCA_028293645.1 Chthoniobacter sp. | reverse complement strand
CGCTGGAGTTTGAAGATCAATACGTGATCCAGCCGCTGCATCCCTGGTGGGGTCGCGACAAATGGCCCGGCGGCAAGGAAGTGCCCGAAGGCTTCAGCTACACGAGCGACAACAACACGCAGTGGCTCACGGGCGACGAGCTGAAACAGCTCGCGGGCGAGTTTTAAAACCCCCGGCAGCGACGCGGGGCCAGCCATGACGCAAAGGCATTCTATGACTGGCAAACCGCGGGCGGAGGGGGTGATGTCGCGCTACTCGTCACAAAACTTGAGGAGCGTGAAATTCCATGGTGCATGATCGGCGGTTTGGCTGTGAACCACTGGGCCGCGGAGCCGATGGCCACTGCCGATGTGGATCTTGTCATTGCCACCGACCGGATCGAAGAAGCGGTCAGCGCTCTTAGCGGCGCCGGTTTTACCGCCGAACGCTTCGAGTGGTCGATCAACCTAAAAGGACGTTCAAAGGTCAGCGTGCTGATCAGCTCTGAGTCGTTTTACCACGCCTTTCCGGCGCGCGCGGTTCCGGCCGACGTCCATGGAATTCTGATGCGTGTGGCGTCGCTCGACGACACTTTGCAGGGCAAGATCAAAGCCTGGCGCGAGATCGCGCGGCGACCCAGCAAACGCCAGAAAGACGTAACTGATCTCATGCGTTTGCTCGAAGCGCACCCGCACTTGAACCAGCATCTCCCTGCCGATGTCGCTCAGCGGCTCGCCCAAGCCTGAAGTGCATTCCACCCGCGAAACGCTGCTGCCTTACGGCCGGCAGACGATCGAAGACGACGACCTTGAGGCGGTTGTTGCGGTGCTGCGCTCGGCCTGGCTGACGACCGGTCCGAAGGTCCCGGAGTTCGAGCAGGCCTTCGCGGAATTCACGGGGACGGCGCATGCCGTTGCCGTTTGCAACGGAACCGCGGCGCTGCACTGCGCGATGGCGGCTTTGGGCGTCGGCCCCGGGGATGAAGTGATCGTCCCGGCCATCACGTTTGTGGCGACCGCGAATGCGGCCGTCTATTGCGGAGCGACGCCCGTCTTCGCCGATGTCGAAGCCGACACGCTCTTGATCGATCCGGCGGATGTGGAGCGGAAGATCACGCCGCGCACCCGCGCGATCGCGGCAGTCGATTACGCCGGCCAGCCTTGTGACTGGGATGCTTTGGGAGCGATCGCGGCGAAGCAGCGCCTGCCGCTGATCGATGATGCGTGTCATGCGTTGGGTGGTTCGTGGCGCGACCGGCCGGTCGGTTCGCTGGCCGATCTGAACACGTTCAGTCTTCATCCGGTGAAGCCGATCACCACGGGTGAAGGCGGGGTGATTACCACGAATGACGACGCGCTCGCGCACAAGATGCGCGTGTTCCGCGGCCACGGTATCACGAGTGATTTCCGGCAGCGCGAGAAAGCCGGCGGGTGGGCCTACGAGATGGCGGAACTTGGCTTCAATTACCGGCTGAGTGATCTGCAATGCGCGCTCGGCCTCACGCAATTGCGCAAACTCCCGCAATGGATCGCGCGGCGTCAGGAGATCGCGGCGCAGTATGATCGCGCCTTTGCCGACGCCTCCTTCCTGACGCCTCTGCGTGTCCGAGCCGAAGCGTCTCACGGCTACCATCTCTATTCCGTGCAGCTCGCTCCGGAGCTCGATCGGGCCGCGGTCTTCCGCGCACTTCGCGCGGAAAACATCGGAGTGAACGTCCACTACATGCCGGTGTATTTGCATCCGTTCTATCAGGAGAAATTCGGCCATCGCGCGGGGTTGTGTCCGGTCGCCGAAGCAGCCTACGCGCGGCTGCTCACGCTGCCGGTATTCCCGACGATGACCGATCAGGACGTTGCAGATGTCGTGCACGCGCTGGAGCGGGTGACGTGCCGCTGATGGAAGTCCTGCTCACGGACATTGCTGGCTACATCCCGGCGGGGCGGATCGACAATCTGACGCGGCTGACAGAACTCGAGACGAATGAAGAGTTCCTCCGCACGAAGATCGGCACGACTTCCGTCGCGCGAAAGGCAGACACTGAAGAAACGTCGGACCTCTGCGTCCGCGCCTTTGAACGACTGGCCAGCCAATCCGGAATCGCAGCCGCCGACCTCGACTGCATCGCGCTGGTCACGCAGAACCCGGACGGGGCCGGCATTCCACACACCTCGGCGGTGGTGCATGGCAAACTCGGCGCCCGCGAAGATTGCGCGGTCTTCGACCTTTCGCTGGCATGCTCCGGATTCGTTTACGGGCTCTCGTTGATGCAGTCCTTCATGGAAGCGCAACGCTTCAACACCGGCGTGCTTTTCACCTGCGATCCGTATTCGAAAGTCATCGACCCGAACGACCGCAACACCGCGCTGCTTTTTGGCGATGCGGCCACTGCGACCCTGCTGCGCGCGAGCCGACCTGGCCTGAGCGGCTGGAAACCCGGGCCATTCCGTTTCGCAACGCGCGGCAGCGGCGGCGAGGCCATTCAGAATCCAAACCGACTGTTGAGCATGGACGGACGGGCCGTCTTCAACTTCTCGGCGACGGCCCTGCCGGAGCAGATCCGCGCAGTGGCGAAAGATGCGAACCTCGAGTTTAGCGACATCGACCTGTTTGTCTTTCACCAAGGCAGCAAGTTCATCGTGGACACATTGACGAAGCGGCTCGGCCTGCCTGAAGCCAGGGTTCCACTCGCAATTGAGAACGTCGGCAACACGATCTCTTCCTCCATCCCGCTCGCGTTCGCGCCGTACATTGCGGATCGCGCACTGCGTAATGTGCTGATCAGCGGCTTCGGTGGCGGCCTTTCCTGGGCGACCGGATTGCTCACCCGAGTGGACGGCTGAAGCGCCTCTCCCCGACTTATGACTTCCGACGAAGCTCTCGCCCTGATCCATCAAGCCCTCGCCACTGCGCTCGAGAAAGACGTGGCGGTCACGCCCCAGACGGACCTGTTCGCCGATGGCATCCTCGACTCGCTGGATACGATGATCTTCTTCCTCAATCTCGAAGAACTCAGCGGCGCCAAATTCCCGGACAAAAACCTCGTCGAAGCGGGTTACAACAAGGTCAGCCGGATCATCGAGCATCTCGCCGCCCAGCAGAGTCCGAGTTGAAGAAACTCTCTTTCCAGGAGCTCACGAACCAGCTTCACGCCGCGGGTCTGCAACGCGGAGACATCGTCCATGTGCAAAGCGATTTGCGGGCGATCGGCCCGGTGGACGCACCGCCACGACGAGAGGCCATCCTTGAGTTTTATCTCCGCGCGTTTCGCGAAGTGCTGGGCGCAGAAGGAACGCTAACAGTGCTCACGGCGAGCATGGCCTGCGGTCGCACCGGCTCACCTTTCCTTGTCGAAGAGACCCCATCGGAAGTCGGCGTTTTCAGTGAGTTCGTTCGCCAGCAACCGGAGACGGTCCGTTCGCTGCATCCGATTTTGTCGGTCGCCGGATGCGGTCCCCGCGCCGCGGAGATCTGCGGCGGCGCGCATTTTGAAGGAGTGGGTTGGGATTCGCCGTGGGGTCGGCTGCATCGGGCGGGCGCCAAGACGATGACGCTCGGCATGGGCGCGAATGGAGGCGGCACGACTTACTTCCACTACCTCGAAACCAGCTACGGCGTTCCGTACAAATACGTGAAAGTCATGCCGAGCCCGGTCATGCAGAACGGTCGCGAAGTGCCGGGTCCATTTACGCTTTCGGTGCGCTACCACGACTTTCAGATCAAGAACACGCCGGTCCGTTTGAAGCGTCGCCTCCTGGAGCGCGGCCTGGCGACCGAAGTGACGATCGGGAACGCGCAAACGTGGACGACCGACTGCGCGGCAGCGTTCGACGTCGCCATGGAAGCGTTGCGTGAAGACCGTTGGTTTCTCCTGGAGAATCCGCCGCGGTTTCGTGAAGGGGAGATCCCCAGCGACGGTCCTTCGGGGCCGATGCAGTTGCGTTACGATCGAAGCGCCGGGTTGGTGCGACCCGCCGCGTGATGGAAGTCGAACGACTGATCCTGCCGTTTCTCGGACGGCGCAATTACCTCCATGGCACCACGCTTTTCGACGCGCTGCTGCCACTCGCGCCGGCGGATGGTGAAATCGTTTTTAAGTTTGCACAGATGATCCGCAGCAACTGCGTAGGGGTGAACACCGAAGCGGGAGATGCCTCGTTTTCATGGAAGTCCGGCAGCTCAGGATCGGCGACTCTGCACATCTCGCCGCTCGCTCCGGCGGAGCCGCTGGAGCGGCGAGCTTATCCTGAAAAGCTGATCGCCGAGCAGGCGGTGGTGGAGGGAAAGAGTGCGCGATATCGCGGAGAATCTCCGTTCAGTTTGGTGGCTACGTTGATCCCGCTGCACAAGGCGCTCCTCGCCGCCAATGTCGCTCCGAGCGCGCCGGGTCAATGGGTGTTTACCCGCCTCGACCTGCGGCGGCGAAGCGCGTCGTTCGAGTCCGTCGAGTTGCGGCTGGCCGGCGTTTTTCAAGAGCAGCTCGCACGTTCCACCGTCGTCATCGAAGGCCAGGAAAGCGGCACGATCTATTTCTCGTGGTTGCCGACGCCATGAATTCGCCGCGGGAACGCATGCGCGCGCTCATCGAGCGGCATCAGCATACCGATCGCGTCACGGTGGGTGATCACACATCGCAGCTGATCCAGGAACTCGCAGCGGAGACCGGCGCCGATGTTTTGCAGGTGCCGAGTGGCAGCGAATGTCTGAGCTGGATCGTGCCGGATAAATGGAGCGTGCGGGAGGGTTGGGTGGAGACTTTGGCTGGCGAACGGATTGCGGACTACGCCTGGAATCCGCTCTGGCTGAAGAGTTACTCTTCATCGTTCTCGGGCGTCGTGAGCCGCGACGAGTTGCGCGCGCATGTGCTGAGCGATCCCGAACGCCCGGAATGCCTGCTCTACGATTACGGCGCGCAGTACCGCTTTGGTCCGAAGACGGAGTGGGGATTCACGATGCCGCACCGGTTGGTCGAATCGCTCTCCGACGCGGAGTATCGCGTGCGGATCGACGTCGAGTTCGGCGCCGGCGCGATGGAGATCCTCGACTGGATGCTGCCCGGCGAACTGCCCGACACGATCTACATCGCCGCACATTCCTGCCATCCGGCGATCGTGAATGATGGACTCGCCTGCATCGCGGTGGCGCTCGAGCTTTTTCGAGAACTCGCGACGCGTCAGAATCGCCGCTGGACTTACCGCCTCATCGTCGGGCCTGAGTACTTTGCCGGCGCAGCCTTCCTGGCTCGGGCGCAAGGGGTGGAGAACCTGCGCTACGGTTTCTACCTCGACATGCTCGGCAACGGTGAGCGCCTCGGCTTCGCGCGCTCGCACTCTGGTGATACTTACGTCGATGCCATCACTCGCGGCGTGCTCCAGCGGCTGGCGCCGGATCATCTCGAGGCGCCGTTTCGCGGGCTGTGGGGCAATGACGAGTTCTTCTACGACGGACCAGATTTCGAAATCCCGAGCATCGCGCTCGGTCGCGATCGCTGGCCTTGGTATCACACCGATCGCGACGATCTCGCCGGCTGTGATTTCGCCCAACTTGAAGAGTCGCTGCAGGTGTTGCGGGAAGTCGTGAACGTGTTCGAAGCCGATCGCGTGATCACCCGCAACTATCGCGGGCCGCTCTATCAGAGTCGGCATGGACTCTATTTTGATCCGCGCGAGAACCGCGCCGGCTATCTCGCGTTGCACGACATCCAGACGCTGATGGACGGCACCCGCAGTTGCCTCGAAATCGCTTCGGCGCTCCATCTCGACTACCCCTTCGTGAACCGATTCGCGGATGCGCTGCTCGAACGCGGCCTGGCGGAATCCGCGCCGCGTCCGCCGAAGCCGGAACGCAAGTTTTCGCCTCCGCCCTTTCCCGCACGCAAGCCACACGACCCCTCAATCACGCTCTGACCTATGCAACAACTCGACACCTGGCGCGGGGAATTTGGCCACGCTTATACCGACCGGAACATCGAAGATTGGAACCTGCGTCTGCCGGCATTTCGCGAAATGCTTGGCGATCTGTCGCTTCAGCGGGTGCTCGAGATCGGCTGCAATCGCGGACACAACCTGGTCGCACTTTCGGAGTTGCTCGGCGATCAGGCTGAGGTCGTCGGCATCGAGCCGAATCCTTACGCGCAGCAGCTCGCACGGACCTTCAGTTCCAAGATCGGCGTGCTCCAGGGGAACGTTTTTGATCTGCCTTTCAAGGACGGCTTTTTCGACCTGGCTTTCACCGCAGGCGTGCTCATCCACATCTCACTCGCCGACCTGCCGAACGCGCTCGCCGAGATTCACCGCGTGAGCAAGCGCTACATCCTCGCCATGGAATACTTCGCGGAAGAAGAGACCGTGATCCCTTATCAGGGCCGCACCGATCTGCTTTGGAAGCGCAACTTTCTGCAGCACTACCAGACGCAATTCCCCGAGTTGCGGCTCGTTCGCGATGGCTTCTACGGCAAGGATCGCGGGTTCGATCGCACGCACTACTGGCTTCTCGAAAAACCGCAGTGACCCTGGCGATCATCCAGGCGCGCATGGGCAGCACGCGCCTTCCCGGCAAGGTGCTTCGCCCGCTCGCCGGGAAGCCGATGCTCCAGCACGTGATCGAACGCGTGAATCGCGCAAAGCTCGTCGATGAGACGCTCGTCGCGACGAGCGATCAACCGGCGGATCGCGAAATCGAGGAGTTCTGCGCGAGCGTCGAATGTCCATGCTTCAGGGGCGACGAAAACGATGTGCTGGATCGCTACTATCAATCCGCAACACAGCGCGGGGCTGATGTGGTCGTCCGCATCACGTCCGATTGCCCGCTGATCGACCCGGACGTCATCGACCAGGTCGTCGCCGCCCGCGAACAGCACGAAGCCGATTACGCTTCAAACATTGCGCCGACCCGCACTTTTCCGCGTGGACTGGATACAGAAGTGTTCCGCTTCGATGTCCTCGAACGCTGTTGGCGTGAGGCTCCGGCAGGACCGAACCGCGAGCACGTCACGTCTTACATCTACGGTCACCCGGAGCGATTTCGCGTCTCTGGCGTCACCAATGACTCCGACGCTTCCGCGCACCGCTGGACCGTCGATACGCCGGAAGACTATGCCCTGCTGGAGCGCATCTACGCACACTTTGGAAACAACCGGTTTGGCTGGGGCGACGTGCTTTCTCTCCTCGCCGAGCACCCCGAGTGGAGTGAGCTCAACGCCCATGTGGAGCAGAAGGTCCACTGATGATCGTCTTCCGCGTCGATGCCTCGGCGGAGATCGGTTCGGGGCATCTGATGCGTTGTCTCGCCCTGGCGCAGGTTCTCCTTCAATGCGGTGATCGCGTGACGTTTGCCTCCACTCATCCCCTGCCCCGGATCGGGAGCGATTCCTCGTTCGGCTTCTGGCAAGTGCCTCCCGACTTGGACGCTGACTCCGACGCGCGTTGGCTCGCCACCGAGTCCGCGAGGCATCACGCAGACTGGCTCGTGCTCGATGGGTATCAGTTTCCGCCGAGCTATCAGGAGACGATCCGCTCTGCGGGGCATCGTCTGCTCTGCATCGATGATCATGGAAGCGCCGGGCGCTACGCGGCGAACTTGATCCTCGACCAGAATCTGACCGCGAATGCGGAGCGGTATCGCGAGAGAGCCAGGGATTCGCAGCTGCTGTTGGGCACTCGTTTTTCGCTCCTGCGGGAAGAGTTCCGGGGATGGCGCGAATGGCGACGTGAGTTTGCGGTGCGGGCGCGTCGTCTCCTCGTGACGTTTGGCGGCAGCGATCCTGTTGATGCGACGAGTCGCGTTATCGCCGCACTCAGCGCGTGTCGGGATCTTGAGATCGTCGCGATCGTCGGGACAAAGAACACCGCTCCGTTTCCCGAGCTTCCGCACCTGCGAGTCTTGCGTGACGTTGAAGATATGCCGCGTTGGATCAGCCAATGTGATCTCGCAATCTCTGCCGGTGGCAGCACCTGCTGGGAACTCGCGTTATTGCAGACACCGATGCTTCTCCTGCCGATAGCAGAGAATCAGCAGCCCATCGCGGAGGCACTCGCGTCACGTGGCGCAGCGATCAATCTCGGCTGGCACGCTGATCTTTCCGAGAAGACGTTGCTAACGACCGTCGAGCGCGTGCTCGGCGATGTGGATGAGCGGCGGGCATTGGGCATGGCGGCTGGGGGGTTGCTCGACAGCGAGGGAGCCTGGCGCGTGGCCGCGCAGATGAAGAAACCGATGCTGCGCTTGCGCCGCGCTGACGCCGCCGATTCCGAGCGGATCTGGCAATGGTCCAACGATCCCGCAGTTCGTGCGGCGTCGTTTCGCTCGGAGCCGATTCCGTGGGAGGATCACTGCCGCTGGTTTGACGCGCGGCTGCGAGATCCGGGAACGTCGTTTTACATCGCCGACTTGCACGGACCGGTCGGGCAGGTCCGGTTCCAGGCTGAAACACCCGAGGTGGCGCTCATCTCGATGAGCCTCGGACCCGCGGCGCGCGGGCGGGGCCTTGGATCAGCGCTGATCCTCGCGGGGTGCGAACGATTCTTCGCGGAAACAACGGCCAGTCAGATTCGCGCCTTGATCAAGCTGGAGAACGTTGCGTCGCTGCGGGCATTCTCGCGTGCAGGGTTCGAGCGGTCCGCCAATGTGGATCTCGGCGGATGCGAGGCCGCGCAATTTCTGCTCAAGCGATCTCCGGCATGAAGATCGGCAAGCATCAGATCGGGGTCGGTGCTCCGGTTTATATCATCGCGGAGCTCTCCGCGAATCATCAGCAGCGCTACGAGAACGCGCTCGCGATTGTCCAAGCTGCAGCGCGCGCGGGCGCGGACGCGGTGAAGTTGCAGACCTACACCGCGGATACGCTCACCTTGGACAGCGACAAGGAATCGTTTCGGATCGGCAAAGGCACGATCTGGGAAGGTCGCACGCTGCACGATCTCTATTCGGAAGCGTTCACCCCTTGGGAATGGCAGCCTGACTTGAAGGCCGCTGCGGAAGAGCTGGGCATGGATTGTTTCTCGAGTCCCTTCGACCAGAGCGCGGTGGATTTTCTCGAAACGATCAACGTGCCGGCGTACAAGATCGCCTCGTTTGAACTCGTCGATCTGCCACTCATTGAAAGCGTCGCCCGCACCGGTAAGCCGCTCATCATGTCCACCGGCATGGCGACGCGCGACGAGATCGCCGAGGCTGTGGAAGCCGCGCGCGCCGGGGGGGCGCAGGAGATCGCTTTGCTCAAATGCACCAGCGCCTATCCGGCACGATTCGATGAGATGAATCTGCGCACGATTCCGGATCTCGGCGCCACATTCGGTGTGCCAGTGGGTCTTTCCGATCACACGCTCGGCAGCGTGGTTCCGGTTGCCGCCGTGGCCTTGGGCGCGTGCATCATCGAGAAGCATCTGACTCTGTCGCGTGCCGCCGGAGGACCCGACGCGGCGTTTTCGCTCGAACCGGAAGAGTTCGCTCAGATGGTCGCCGATGTCCGCGCTGCTGAAAGCGCGCTTGGGCAAGCAAGCTATGAAGTCGGCGAGAATGAGCACGCGAGTCGCGTCTTTCGGCGGTCCCTTTTTGCGGTCCGCGATATTCGGCAGGGCGAAAGCCTCACGGAAGAAAATGTACGATCCATTCGCCCAGCCAACGGGCTGCCGCCAAAGCATTTCCCTGCTCTGATCGGCCGCACTGCTGCGCGTGCGATCGAAAAAGGAACCCCGCTGGATTGGAGCCTCCTCGAGTGATTGCAATCATTGACTACGGAATGGGCAACCTTGGGTCGGTCTTCAACGCCTTCCAAGCCCTCGGCGTCCCGGCGGAGATCGTGAACACGCCGGCCAAATTGAGCGAGGCGACAGGGGTGGTGCTTCCCGGCGTCGGAGCCTTTGGTGATGGGATGCGGAACCTCCGCCAAGGCGGTTTTGTCGAAGTTCTGGATGAGGAGGTCCGGCGCAAAGGGAAGCCCTTCCTCGGCCTTTGTCTCGGCCTTCAACTCCTCGCCACGACCGGATTGGAGCACGGTGAGAACGCGGGGCTCGGTTGGATCCCGGGGGTGGTTCGGCGCCTTACTCCGGAGCATGCCGAACTGCGGGTCCCGCACATCGGATGGAATGATGTGCGCGCTGTGAAAGCAGGCGGACTCTACGTCGGGCTTGGTGAAGTTCATTCCTATTACTTCGTCCACAGCTTTGCACTCCAGCCAGACGACCTCTCTGTGGTGAGCGGCTTTGTGGACTATGGCGGCGAGTGGGTTGCGAGTGTTGAATCGGATAACATCAGCGCGACTCAGTTCCACCCGGAGAAGAGTCATAAGTCAGGCCTGACGCTGCTCAAGAACTGGGCGGCGCACGCATGCTGAAGAAGCGCCTGATTCCTGTTCTCCTGCTGCAGAACGGGTTGCTGGTCCGCAGCGAGGCTTTCAGCATCCATCAAATTATCGGCGATCCAATCCATGAAGTGGGCCGGTTTAACGAATGGAGCGTGGACGAGTTGATCTATCTCGATATCAGCCGCGATGATTCTTACGATCTAAGGCGCGATGACAAAAAGCTGCGCGGACTCACCAGTCCTTTGACCATCCTCGAGGCGGTAAGTCGCACCTGCTTCATGCCACTGACCTGGGGAGGACGAATCCGGAGCGTCGATGACATGCGCGCACGGATTAGCCGCGGTGCGGACAAGGTCACCCTAAACTCAGAAGCTTTGCGTAACCCCGAATTGATCACGGAAGGAGCGAAGGTTTTCGGGAACCAGGCGATGGTCGTCAGCATTGATGCGCGGCGTCGCCCTGACGGTCAGCACGAGGTGTATATCGCGGGGGGAAACACCGCGACGGGTTGGACTGCAGCGGACTGGGCGCGGGAAGCAGAACGGCGTGGGGCCGGCGAGATCCTCGTGCAAAGCATTGATCGCGATGGTGCCGGCGACGGGTACGATCTCGATTTGATCTCGTCGGTTGCTGCGGCGACGACGATTCCAGTCATCGCCCTTGGTGGTGTAGGCAGATATGAGCACTATGTGGACGGCATCCGAGCAGGAGCTTCTGCCGTGGCGGCCGCAAATCTCTGGCACTTCAAGGAGCTATCGGATCGCGGCGGCAAGCGCGCCCTCGCAAAGGCGGGCATAGACATTCGGAAGGTCTGACCCGCTTGAGCACCCAAGTCATGCATACTAAATACTGCACCCGGTGCGTGTACCCAGCCATCGCGGCGTCGGCGCTGACCTTCGATGAAGAAGGCGTCTGCTCCGGCTGCCGCGTTGCCATGCAAACGGTGGATATTGATTGGGATGCACGTTTCAAGTTTCTTCAGGGACTTGTCGCGGAGTATCGCTCTGAAAGTAACTACGACATCCTCATCCCGGTAAGTGGAGGGAAGGACAGTTACTATCAAACGCACGTCGCGGTTCGCGAACTAGGTCTCAAGCCGCTCCTGGTGACCTATCACGGAAACAACTACTTCCCGGAGGGAGAAGTGAATCTGCGCCGCATGCGAGAGGTATTCGATTGCGATCATCTGATCGTCAGCCCGAGCGAAGACGTGTTGGTGCGAATGAATCGGCTGGGATTCAAGGTGCAGGGGGACATGAACTGGCACAATCACTGCGGAATCTTCACCGTGCCCATTCAGCTGGCCGTACGTTACAAAGTGCCGCTGATGCTCTGGGGTGAGCACGGCTTCATGGATCTGGGCGGCATGTACTCTTACAAGGACTTTGTTGAGTTCACCGCCAAGACTCGTCTCGAACACTCCCTACGCGGCTTCGACTGGTTTGATTTCACCGATGCTGGATTGGAAAAACTCGGACGCCCTGAGCTCAAAGAGGGACTTCAACCCAGAGACCTGCTTTGGGCGCAATATCCTTCCGATGATGAGATCGACGAGGTCGGTGTCCGCGGCATTTACCTCAGCAATTTCGTCCGCTGGGATGCTAACGAACACGTTCGCCTGGTGATGGAACAATACGGTTGGGAGTCGGCGCGGCAGCCGTTCGAGCGCACGTATCGCCTCTTCTCAAACCTTGACGACATTCACGAGAACGGAGTCCATGACTACTTGAAATACATCAAGATCGGTTACGGACGCGCTACCGATCACGCCTGCAAGGACATCCGTGCCGGCCGGATGACTCGTGACGAAGGCATCGAGATGGTCCGTAAGTATGACCATGTTAAGCCTCGGACCGATCTGGAACGTTGGCTTGCTTACGTCGGGATGACTGAACCGGAATTTGACGAAGTCTGCGACGGCTTCCGGGATCCAAGGGTGTGGCGCAAAGAACAGGGCGAGTGGAAAAAAGCGAATATCTGGGACTAGGCTATGTGGTCATTTGAGAAGATTGATTGGGAAGAGTATTACCTGACCGTTCCGGAGCTGGTTAAGAGCTTGCTGGACGGCACACGGAAAGTGGATCGAAGCGTCGAACGTGCACGCCGTGAATATGAGGCGAAATGGGCGGAGCAGCGGGATCTTGCCACCGACGCTGATGCGTTCCGGCGTCAGTTGCTTTTCCCGCGCCCGGGTCCCACCACCATCTTTACCCTGGGGGATGAAGTGTTCCGCGGCGACGTGTTGCATCGTCACGCGATCAAAGACTCGCTAATCAACAATACGGTGGCGCGGTACGGTGAGGGCCCGGTATGTGTGCTCGGTTGTGGATTCGGCGAAAGCACTACGCGCCTTGTTACTTCCCGCCCGAAATACGGAGGCGAGCTGAGCGACGCAGGCGTGGAATGTTGCCGCCGCCTCGGACTGGATGCGGTTCACTTCAATTACTATCAGAAAGACGACTATCGATTGATCCGCCCGGGCACTACTGTGCTAAGTGTGCATTCTCTGGAGCAGATCCCCGATGCGACGAGCTTTCTGGAGGGGATGCGGTCCCGGAAGGACGACATCGAATTCGTGGTTCACCTGGAGCCGACATGGCTTGAGGAGCGAACCGGACTCTGTGGCTTTCTGCGCAACCGCTACATGGAGGTGAACGACTACAATCGAAACCTCTACGCCATTCTGCGCGATGCACCGGATGTGGAGATCCTCGAGTTTCAGCCGGATGTGTTTGGTCAGGTCCCGTTGAACTCCTCGACGCTGATCGTCTGGCGTTTCCGCTAAGCGAGTCCCCGGGCTATTTTTCGCATGCGCGCCTATCCATTTTCGTCGTTCCCGGAGATTAGTCGGCGTGCTCGCGGTCGCACCTTGCTGCTGTGGGGCTCCGGTGAAATTGCCGCCAAGACGATCCGCCGTCTGCCCGTTCCTCCGGCGGGCTTCGTCGATAACGACCCGAATCTCTCCGGAACGACTTACCTGGATCTCCCAGTTCACAGTCCTGGGTATCTAAGTGGCAAACCTGTCGCGCAGTTCTTTTTCGTTGTCTGCACCACTTCCTTCACGGAGGTGGCACCACAACTCCAGGCGCTTGGGTTTGAAGCCGAGCGGGACTTCGTAATCAGTCCGATTCTGAATGATCTTCGCATCATCGCCGAGATGGAGGCCTGCGAAGTTCGGTTGCTGTTCTCCAGCGGCGCGCCCGCTACGGATAACCCTGCCTACGGCGGGGGGATCTACGAGCTCAATCTAAAGGGCGATGATTGCTCCGTGCGGAAAGTATATAGCGGCACTTGCCATGGCTTGCTCGCGCGCGATCGACAGATCTTCGCCGTCGATCACCGGCAGGGGATTCTCGAACTGGATCAGGATTACGCGGTTCAGCGGGTCGGCGCGTTGCCACCCGCCTCGCGCGCACATGGGATCGCGTTTTCAGAAGCAACCCAAAGCTTCTACGTCGTGGCAAGTTACATGGATAAGGTGCTGATCTATGATCGGGACTTGACCCCAAACGGAGAGATTCCGCTTTCCGACAAGTGCCAGTTGGAAGGGACGTCCTGCCACCACTGCAACGATATCTGTAGTGCCGGTGCCAGTTTGTTCGTCTCGATGTTCTCGCATACCGGGAATTGGAAGCGGGACATCTACGATGGCGTGGTCCTGGAGCTCGATGCCGCGACTGGGGCGGTGCGGCATCCAGTCATCCGGGATCTGTGGATGCCGCACAATCCGTTGATGCTAGGTGGTTCGTTGACGGTCCTGGACTCGCTCCGCGGCGGGCTTCGGCGCAATAATGCGCAGCCTGTGGGGGAGTTCCCCGGGTTCTCCCGAGGATTAGCTTACGACGGCCACTTCTTCTACATCGGGCAGAGTCGCAATCGCAATTACAGCAAGGTGCTCGGCATTTCGAATAACATCTCGATCGATGCCTCGATCATCATTTTCGATGAGGAGACCAAGGTCTCACGCAGCCTGCCCCTGCCGTCGAAACTGTCAGAAATCCACGCCATTCTCGTTTTGGACAATGCGTGAACGACGCGCGGATCTGCCGTCCAGGCAATGAAGACCACTCTGACCGAACCGGCGCTTGGGAGTTATCTCGCGAAGCAGTTGGATCACTTCTTCCCCGACGGAGCGACCACGGTAGAACATGAGATTCTAAAAGCGCTGCCGCTCGCACTGGAGCGGATGTCGGCTATCTTGCATGAGGCCGCTCCACGCCTGTTCGAACGCGAGGGGGCGGTGTGGTTCAACCACCTGCATTCAGATCAGTGGGCAATGTTTCTCTATCTGCTCGGGCATGAGTTGGCCCGTGCCGGAGGAAGTGCGGAGGTCGCCACGAAGCTCTACCTTCTCAATAAGGCGCTGCACGGAATTGACGTTTTCTATGAGGTGCGTCTCCCTCGCTATTTCTTGTTCATGCATCCCCTGGGGACGGTGCTCGGGCGCGCAAACTACGCGGATTACTTCGTAGTCCTTCAGAACTGCACTGTTGGAAACGTCGGCGGGCAATATCCCTCCTTCGGCAAAGGGGTCATGATCTGTGCGGGTGCGAGCATTCTCGGGCCTGCGATTGTCGGAGAAGACGTGACCATCGGCGCTGGTAGCTTGATTGTGAATACCGACGTTCCCGCTCGTTCCACGGCGGTCGGCCGCGGCAAGGAGATACGTTTCATCAGCTCGGAGACTCCGCTCTGGCGGCGGTATTTCCGGGTTTAACCTGCCGCACGCTTCACGTGCACTGGGATGCTCTTTCATTCGTTCGACTTCGCGGTGTTCTTAGCCGCGGCGGTCCCGGTGTTTTTTCTTCTCCCGCAGGTTCTCCGGCCCGCTTGGCTGACCCTGATCAGCTACTTCTTTTACATGTATGTCCATCCCGAGTTCGGATGGTTATTACTTGGCTGTACCGTAATTGCCTACGCTGCGGGACTTGGATTGGAGAGACTCCGCCGGCCATTGCATCGCCGCCTGCTGCTGGGCGGAGCAACGGCTCTCATCCTCGGCGTCCTCGGTTACTACAAGTACACGGACTTCGTTCTCGCCTCGGTCAATCACCTCAGTGGTGCCGATTGGCCGCTCTTGAACGTGGTGTTGCCGGTTGGCATTTCCTTTTTCACCTTCCAGGCGCTCAGTTACTGCATCGATGTCTATCGCGGGCACTTCACCGCCGAGCGACGTTTCGACGTTTTTGCAGCTTACAAGGCGTTCTTCCCGCAGTTGGTTGCGGGACCGATCGAACGGCCCGCGAACGTCATTCCGCAACTGAAGGTTCGCAAGCACTTCGACTGGGATCGCCTGTTCAGCGCGTCGCAACTCATCCTTTGGGGCTTTTTCAAGAAGCTGGTCATCGCCGATCGCTTGGCGGTGTTCGTTCAAGAGGTTTACTCCGCGCCTCACGCTCACAGCAGCCTGCAACTGTTGCTCGCCAGTTATGCGTTTGCGTTTCAGATCTTCTGCGACTTTTCCGCCTACACGGACATTGCGCGGGGCACTGCGCGGATTTTCGGCATCGAGTTGATGGAGAACTTCAGAGCGCCTTATCACGCCCGGTCGGTGGCCGAGTTCTGGACGCGCTGGCATATTTCCCTCTCCACCTGGTTCCGTGACTACCTTTATATCCCACTCGGCGGTAACCGCGGCAGTTGGCTTCGGTGGCAAATCAACCTGGCCGTGGTTTTCCTGGTGAGCGGTCTTTGGCACGGTGCCAATTGGAAGTTTGCCATCTGGGGCATTTTACACGCCGTCTATCTAGTTTCCGGTAACGCCATGAAAAGGCTGCGTGGTGGGTCATCCCATCGGGCGAATCCCAAAGTTGCGGTGAAGGCGGCGCAGATATTGGTGACCTTTCATCTTGTTGTGCTTGCGTGGATCTTCTTCCGGGCGGAGTCGCTGCAGGACGCTTGGCTGATTATCGGCAAGGTCTTGAGCAATCCGCTGTCCGGGCCAGCATTGACGCCCATGTTCGGACTCCATGAGCTGCTGATCGCGGTCGGGGCGATCCTGTTGCTCGAGTCCGTCCAAATGCTGCACGGACGTTTTGGCATTCGTAATTTGCTCAGTCGCTGTCCGCTGCTGCCACGGTGGGTCGCCTATTACGCGTTGATCCTGGGCGTCGTCGTTTTCGCCAAGCGCGGTCAGCACGAGTTCATTTACTTCCAGTTTTGATGACCGGCAGGCTTCGCGCATTTTTCTTTTGCACGCCGCTGGCCTTGCTGTTCGGCCCCCCTGCTTTGGTCCTATGGCTCGGTGGCGAACTGATTTCGGCCGAGCAAGTAGTGGGGCGTCTCTCGAACGAGAGTTCTCCCGTGCTGCATGGTGCGGCCTACACCAATGCAACGATGTATGTGAAGAGTCGGATGCTGACGCGTAACGATCCGCAGGTGCTTGTATTGGGTAGCTCGCGGGTCATGCAGTTTCGAGACGCGTTCTTCCTTCCAGAGGTGCGCTTCTATAACGCAGGCGGAATGGTGGCGCGCCTTCTACACTTTGGAACGGTTTTGCAGCGGTTACGCGAGGATCAGCAACCTGAGTTACTGCTTCTCGGCATGGACGCCTATTTCTTTAACGAACGATTTGATAAGCTCGAGCGTGACGCTCTGAACGCCGCGTGGCTCGACGAGCGGATGAACACTTTCAAGGATGGGTCCGAGGTATTTTTCACGAGCTGGCGCGCGGTCTGGACTGATCTCTACGCTGGGAAAGTCGAGTGGACGAAGCTTGGTAGGTTGAGAGGACTGCGCGACCGCTTCGGATTGAACGCGGTGTGTCGTAACCAAGGTTTCCGAAACGATGGCAGCTATCGGTACGGCTCTCGCGAGCGGAATATCACTGATCCAGCACACCGCGATTTCCAGTTCGGGACAACCCTGCAGCAGATCGCCACGGGTAAGGGCCGGTTCGTTTATGGATCGACTGTTTCCGCCCCTGCACTCCGACAGATGGAGTCGGTGCTGGATAACGCACAAGCACGAGGCATTCAGGTAGTCGGTTTTCTGCCGCCCTATCCTCACAAGGTATGGGAGGCTATGGAGCAACGTGGTGAGAACTACGCCTATCTTTGGTCGCTGGAAGCTGCGCTGCGGCCGCTCTTTGAAGGACGGGGCTTTGAGTTCCATAACTTCTCGGATTT
>JAQGOK010000221.1 GCA_028293645.1 Chthoniobacter sp. | reverse complement strand
GTCCTTGCCGCTCATCTGGGCCAGCGCCGTCTTGGCGAGCCGCGCCGAAATGCCGATGCGGAGCGCCCCGGTGGCGAATTTGACGAGCGCCCAGCGTTCGCTGATGGCGGCGCTGCTCAACAGGTCGGCAATGAGGACGGGAAGCTGGCTTTTGGGTGTGGTGTTGAAAAGCTCGATCAGCGCCGTGAGCGAAGGCAGTTCGCGCGTGCCGCCATGATGGGGCCAGATGAGCGCGATGGTTTCGCCGAGATCGCCGACATAGTCGTAGCTCAGCGCGAAAAGATGCGGGTCGACTTCGCGCAGCACGATCTCCTTGAGGATGGCCGGCTTGACGTTCTTGAAGGTCAGGGCGCCGGTGAGGACGGCGAGGGCAAAACCGCGATCGGGATCGGGCGTGGTGCGGAAATAATCGCTCAGCGCCTCGATCTTGCGGTTGCGCGAAGGGGTGAGGGCCAACAATTCGAGAAGCTGGGCGAAGGCCTTCATTGCTCCTCCTCGCCTTCTTCATAACCCTGGATATTGAGGGGCTCGGCCTCAAGCCCCTGCTGGCGGCAATAATAGACGAGAGCATCCTCGCGGCCGTGGGTGACCCAGATCTTTTGCGCGCCGGTATCGGCGATGGTCTGGCGCAGCTCGTTCCAATCGGCATGATCGGAAATGATGAGGGGCAGTTCCACCCCGCGCTGGCGGGCGCGTTGCTTGACGCTCATCCAGCCGGACGCCATGCAAAGCACGGGATCGGGCAGGCGCCGGCTCCAGCGATCCTTGAGGGCGGAGGGCGGGGCGATGACGATATGGCCGGCAAGAGCGGATTTGGCGGTTTCGAGGGCGGGGCGGAGATCGCCGAGGTCGATGCCGCGTTCGACATAGAGCTGGCAGAGGCGCAGCAGCGCGCCGTGCAGATAGATCGGGGCGTCGTAACCGGCCTCACGCAGCAGCGAGATGACGCGCTGGGCCTTACCGAGCGCATAGGCGCCGATGAGATGGGCGCGATCGGGATGATCGGCAACGGATTTGAGAAGCCGCGCGATCTCATCGGACGGAGCGGGATGCTGAAAGACCGGCAAGCCGAAAGTGGCTTCGGTGACCAGCAGGTCGCAAGGGACGAGTTCGAAAGGTTGCGCCGTGCGGTCGCCGAGGCGCTTGTAATCGCCGGTATCGACGACGCGCTCGCCCTTGTGCTCAAGCAGAACCTGGGCGCTGCCGAGAATATGGCCGGCGGGGAAGAGGGTTACGCGGACATCGTCGATCTGCAGCGGGACGCCGAATTCGAGCGGCTGGAACGAGCCGGCGCAATCCTCGCCATAGCGGGTCTTCATGATGGCGATGGTATCGGGCGTCGCCAGCACCTGGCCGTGGCCGGCGCGGGCGTGATCGGCATGGCCATGGGTGATAATCGCCCGCCGCCGCGGCGCGACGGGATCGATGAAACTATCGATGGGGGCGATGTAGAGGTTGCGATCGAGAAGGGCCATGGTGGATTGGTAACGCCAGTGCGGGGCTGGCGGTTCATATCCGGCGAAATTTGCCGTGGCGCTCCCCCCTATCTGGAGCGTCGTGCAATCGGCTGGATCTGGCAATGCCCGCCAGCGTCACTCACGCGAGGTCGCAAGCAACGCCGTTACGAGCGTTCCTTGGTGGCGAAGAACTGGATTTTTGGCCAATCCTGCTGCGCGCGGCCGAGCCACCAGGAGCTTTGGGCGAGGAAAACCGGATCGTTGACGCGGTCTTCGGCCAGCGCCAGGCGGTTGGCGGCGATGAAGCGGTCCATTTCCTTCTTGTCGTCGCAGACGACCCAGCGCGCCATCTCGTAGCCGATGCTTTCGAAGGCGATGGGAACGCCGTATTCCTTTTCGATCCGCGCGGAGAGGACTTCGAGCTGCAGGGGGCCGACGACGCCGACGATCCAGTCGGCGCCCATCATGCGGCGAAACACCTGCGCCACGCCTTCCTCGGCAAGGTCGCTGAGGGCCTTGGACAATTGCTTGGCCTTGATCGGATCGGAAAGGCGCACGCGGCGGATGATTTCGGGAGCGAAGTTGGGGATGCCGGTGACCTTGATCGCGGCGCCCTCGGTCAAGGTATCGCCCACGCTCAAGGTGCCGTGGTTGGGAATGCCGACGATATCGCCGGCCACGGCCTCTTCGGCCAGTTCGCGGTTATTGCCGAAAAAGAACATCGGGTTGGTGACCGCGAGGTCCTTGCCGGTGCGGACGTTGCGCAGCTTCATGCCGCGCCGGAAAGTGCCCGAGGACAGGCGCACGAAGGCGATGCGGTCGCGGTGGTTGGCGTCCATATTGGCCTGCACCTTGAAGACGAACCCGGAAACCTTGGCGTCGTCGGGCTGGATCGGCTGCGGAGAAGCCGGCTGCGGGCGCGGCTCGGGCGCCCAATCGCCGAGGGTGCGCAGCAGCTCGGCAACGCCGATGCCCTTGAGCGCGGAGCCGAACAGCACCGGTGTCATGTGGCCGGCGCGGAAGGTTTCGAGATCGAATTCGGGCAGGGCCGAGCGTGCAAGCTCGAGGCCTTC
>JAQGOK010000016.1 GCA_028293645.1 Chthoniobacter sp. | reverse complement strand
GCGCCCCGAGTTGGGCAAATCCTGTTAACTGCGTCGCGAAAAGGACGACGAGCACCCTCGCCAAAAGACAGGACTTAGCCATAGGCCATGCGTGGAGTTTAGAATTTGTAGTAAACGCTGAGGAAGGCCAGATTCTGGTAGTAGTCTGCTCTCTCAACATTGGAGTCCTTATAGAGAAAGCGATAATCGAGCCCAAGCGTGATCGAATTTGAAATATGATGCCTGATTCCTACCGTGGCACCGTACCGGGTGGCCTCTTCATTGAAGTCGCCGGATGTTTCGTAGTACTCGTAGAACAAAGACGGCCCGAGTTCAGTCTTCTCCGCCAGCTTCCAATCGGCGCTGTACTCGATGTGGTATAGATCGTAGAAGTTAGAGCCGAATCCTACTTCAGACGTCTTGGAGCCGGAAAGCCGATGCTGGAAGAAATCGGATGGCCGGTTATTGATCTCCAGCTTCGCATACCACGAGGAGGTATCCTCTTCGTCGCGCAGCAGGTCACTGACGGCCGCTTCTTCTTCGTCCGTGAGCTGAAGCTCGCGCAGAGCCGAGTTATTGAAGTCTGAGCCGCCATCGAAGTTGAGACTCTGGACACCAGCTTCGAGGTAAAGATTGGTGTACTCGGAGACCTGATATTGAATGAACGGTCCCACCAGGAGGTTGGTGCCGTCCGCTCGGTCCTCGGACTCGAAATCGATGTAAGAGACGGCGGTGCTCAAGCCTACCTTCAGCGGCGGAGTTAGCTGCACACCGGGCCGGACAAAGATGGTATCCACCGAGCGATCCTGAGTCTCGAACTCACTCTCAGTGGTCCACAGATTGTAGTGATCGTAACCGACCACCAGATCGAGTTGCTGGTTGATCGCCCAATCCATCTGAATCCCTGCCTGATTCTCGTAACGTTGATAGGTTGCTTGATTGCTGATGACTGGCAACTCGTAGGTATCCTCCTGATAGGAGAAACGGTCGCGAATTGTGAATCGAATCGTGCCGAGAAAGAAGGTGAGCGCCAGTTCCGAGTTCGGCGACAGAAGAATGCCTTCTGTATCCAGCTCTGAATGCTCGAAGTACTTCGCGTAAGAGGCGCCCAGATTCAAGCGAAGCGTGTTCAATTCCGTCAGGCGCCACCGCGCATCGATGTCGAGGCTCGGGCGGAAGATGAAGTCGGATTTCCGATCCTCATCGGACAGAGTGATATTGTCGTTCCACTCGATACCCGCTCCGGCGGCGACCGCAAAACGAAGGTTGCCCACGGCGAAGTTGTAGCGATCGAGTTCCTCAATCCGCTCTGCCTCCGTGAGATCCTGTCCAGGGCGAAGCGGACGGAGACCACTGGGCGAGCCATCCTGATACGAATACTCAGATGGGGTGATCAGGCCGATGCCACCAGATGAGCGAGAGGTCCCCAAATCACGGAAAAATTCTTGCGCAGGTCCCTCAAGCGGTTGGACTAACGCCAAGACAGCAGCTAGCAAAATCGAACGTCCAAAGGAGTTTTTCATATCAGATCGCACTTAGCTGGCGATGCTTGCCATCGGCGAAGCAATTGCAACCGAAAAACCGTTTCGACCCCGGCTCCCGCCGAGCTTTCTTACTTTTTTGCAGCTTTCGCAGGCTCGGTAACGCGGACGATCCGAAAACCGTAGTTATCTGTGCTACTGTCCGGAGAGGCATGGACCCGGCAGGATGACAGCAGGCTTAGTTTCAGCGCCCCGTTATACCAGGAAGCTCCGCGCAACACTTTGGCCTTCGACTCACCGTTCCAGGAGTCCATACACCACTGCCAGACATTGCCGCCCATGTCGTGAATTCCAAATTGGTTGGGAGGAAAGCTTCCCACCGGTGCAGTCCATGCGAAACCATCATCATAGCCCTTAATGGCCACGTCGGAGTTGGTCTCCTCACCCGTGTAATTTCCGGCTCCTTTTGGAGGAGGCCATGCAGTCCCCCACGGATAGATGTCCGGCACTCCCATATCGCGCGCTTCGGGAGTCTTTCCAGTCTCGTCGGAGAGGCCCACAGCCTGGCTCCATTCGAGGTCGTACGGGAGTCGATAGAATTGGCCGGCAGGCAGCTTCCCCTCCTTGCGCTCCTTCTCGGTGAGCCACTTACAGAAGGCAACCGCCTCATTCCACGAAACGTTTACCACCGGGTGCTCGGGCGTTTGCTTAAAGCCCGGCGCTTTCCAACCGGCCGTTTTTAGATTCACCGCACGCGCAAAAACATCGAAGTCCATGACGCGCGTCTGCCAGATACAGAACTGCACTGGGCCTACGGTGACGAAACGCATCCCAAGACTGTTTTCCGCAGCGTCAGCGGCAGGCGCGGTCGGCTTTGATGGCTCAGGGATCGTAGCAGGGGCGGCCACCGGATCGGCTTTCATCGCCAGCGGCGCGACTCCCGCAGGCGAAGGCGTGGCGCGAGCAGTCATAGGCACCGGCACCTGGGCGCTGGCGACTGGAGGCGCGACAGAGGGAGCGGGTGCGCTGGCGGAGCCTCCCGCTTCGATTTGCTTCCGGCGCTCCTCGAGCTCCTTCATCTTCTGCTCGAACATTGAGCGCATCGACGCGAGTTCATCATCCACCTTGCGTCGTTCCGAATCCATCGCCTGACGCTTCTTTTCCGCTTCGGCGGCAGCAGCCTCGCTCGCCTCCCTGGCCATCGCGACTTCCTGCTCCGTTTGTTTGAGCGAAGCGGCGTACTGCTGCCGCGTGGCCTCGGCCTCCGCAACGGCCTTGGCCGAATCGGCGGCGAGTTGTTGCTTTTCCTGCAGAGAACGCTGCAGCGCCTGCACCTCGGCCTGAGCCTTCTGCTGCGCTTCGATTTTCCCCTTGTTCTGCGCATCCAAATCAGCAACAGCCTTTTTGGCTGCTTCGGCAGCTTTCGCTTTCTCCGCGGCGATCTCCTGCGCCTCCCTGGCGGCCGCCTCCGCCGCCTTTTGTTCTTCCTCACGGCGAGTGCGCAGAGCCATCAGTTCTTCGGCGGCCTTTGCTGCGGGTCCGGCAGTCTTGCTGCGAGCATCCATGGCTTTCTGCGCTTCCGCGGCCGCAGCCTCGGCGGCCTTTTGCTGTCGCACGAGTTCCTGATGCGTTTTTTCTGCGCTGGCGGCTGCCTGTCTCAACTTCTCGAGAGCCGCCGCGGGATCACCGCTGGCGACCTCCGCAACCGAGGTGGGAGGGACCGGCGGCCGAGCGTTTTCGGAAGGTTTGCGAGGTGAATCTCCCGCTGCCGCGAGCACCACAGCCGGGGTCGCAGGCGCGGGGGTGCTTGCTTTGACCTCAGCGACCACCGTCGGCACCGGCTTCACTTCCGCAACCGTCGCCGGGACGGAGGAGTTTTTCACGGTGGTCAACTCGGCTCCTTCGGCCAAATCACGCGTGCTGATCTCGGTCGTTGGTTGCGGCTTTGGTCCGAGATTGCTGAAGTAATAACTGGCCAAACCAACCACAATCAAAACTGCCGCTCCGACCAGCGCTGTGAGCGGCACTCGGGGACGGCTTGAAGCCGACGAACCAGACGAAATGCCCGAAAAGGGCGACTTTCCGGATGCCGACTCGCTGCGCTTGGGTTTTTCTTCCGACGGTTCGGCGCCCTTCGAAGCAGCCATTTGCCTGGCAAGCGCTGCGCGTTCGAGGAGCATTTCCGCGGCCTTCTTTGGCGGGGGTTCGGACGAAGCCGCGGTCGCCGCAGGGGCACTCAGAGGTGCTTGAGTCGCGGCCGGCGCGGAAGCTTCCTTCTTAACCTCACCCTGCTTTGCCAGCGCGGCTCTCTCGCGAAGAATCTCGATTGCCTTTTTCGGTGGCGGTTCCGGCGCAACCACCACCGCGGTCGGCGGGACGATCGGCGCAGCGGCTACTGGAGCGGGTGCAGCCACTGCTTCCTCGATCGCCGGAGCGGCCGCTGTTGTAGCGGGTCGCTCGACTGCCAGGCGTGCCAACAATTGCGCAGGTGTTTGCGGCCGGCCCTCGGCAGTCTTGCTCAACGCCTCGGCGATTGCTTCGTCCCAAGCAGATGGCAGCGCGCCTGTCGCCAGTCCGAACTCTGATAGTTTCTTGGGAACCGTGTCCTGCACCTGTCTGGACACGTCTTCTCCCTCGAAAAGCGGTGCGCCGCGAACCAGCCGATGGATCAAAGCGGCCAACGCATAGACATCATCGCTGCGAGATGCAGGTTGCTCGCTCAACAACTGCGGGCTGAGCAACGCTCCGGCCGCAACACCCTCCGGAAGCTTTGCTCGCAAGAGCGCTTTTCCTACAATTTTGCTCAGGCCGAAATGGGCAATCGTCACCTTGCCAGCGGCGTCGAGGAAAATGTGTTCAGGCGCGAGCGACCCGGCAACGAAATGGATCCGGTGTGCCTCTTCCAAAGTGCGCGCGAGTTGGTCGATCCACGGTTTCACCTCGTCTGCGGTGAAGCGGCCCTTGTCCCGGAGGAGCATCGCCAATGTCTTTCCCGCAGGAACGTTGGTAACAATTGCAACGCGGCCCGCGTCTTCCAACACGTCATGCACGCGCAGAATGTGCGCGTGAATCAACTGCCGGTTCCGCTTCGCTTCCTGCTTGAGTTCGTCCAACGCTGCAGCGTCCGTTGAGACGACCAATGGGAGAAAATGGAGCGCAGCAGCCTCCCCGAGGACTTCATCTTCGGCGAGCCATATCTGCGTCCCATTCTCGTCGCTGAGGTGTTGCTTGAGAACGTAACAGCCAGCGAACTTCTGACCCGCGGTAAGCGGGGCGGCCGGAGGAGGAGTGGAGTGGGTTGAATTACTCACGGCAAAAACGGGGGCAAGAGAGAACGAGCGCGGGCATTTTGGACGAGGACTTCTGCAATGCTAGCAGGGAACAGACCATAGCGGCCTTGGATAGCCGCATACACCGAGGTTGCCAACTCCAAATTCCCGGTAGTCGCGTGGCTGAGAAAACGTAGCCGAGAAATCCCTTGCCAAACGACGCTTATTCTTCATATTCTCTCCAATTACTGGAACGCCTGCCCGCACGGTAGTCGCGATAGAATTCGATTCCAACTCCACGCAGAACCCGCTACAGAGGCACGTATTCAATGAAGACAAAGTCGCTCGTTTCGATCGTTTCAGCTGTTTGCTCGACCCTCGCCATTGCGGCAGAGGTCGATAGCACCCAGCTGCAGGTGTATTCGAAGAACTTCGCTCGCCAGCATCTCGGTTCCAATTTGTTCGTCTTCAATGCGAGCAATGGAAGCTATGTCCCTACCGAAGCTTCCGCCGCATGGCTGGACGACGACGTGACTACTGGCTGGCCAGTGATGGCTGGGAAACAGCACTATCTCCTCGCGTTGAGTGAACCGGAATTGCTGAACAATTTCAGCGTATCGACCCGGCCGGCGGACGGCACAGTGACACTCTACGCCGGAGATGAAGCCGCCGCTCCCGGCGCCAAATCCTGGGCGCTGGTCGCAAAGGATGTGCCTCTGGATTCCATCAACGATAAGAAGATGGGGCGCCCGTTCAGTCGGTTCGCGAAGTATCTGTTGATCGAGACTGATATCGCCAATCCGGGGCCGCTCTTCAGCCTTTATGTATATGGTGATAAGCCGGCAGTGACTTATCGGCTACGCAAACGCGAGCAAACGATCGATGCTCGCTCGATCTTTGGTCAATACGTCAACAACTCGACGAACTTCAACCTCACGGGACTATATTCCGCGAGCCGCGTGAGTTACTCCAATTCGCCGGATGGATACCTCTCCTGGCAGCGAGGCATCGACGATAACCCGGAGACCGGGATCGTTCTCGCCGCCAGCAGTACCGAGTCCGGTGCAGTGATCGCTCTCGGCGAAAAGCGGTCTGTCTCCCGCGTCTCGGTTCTCACGGAAACCGGGCCGAAGGGCAAACTGGACTTCTATGCGGTTAACACCGCCCCGGCGAACACCGCCGTCGCCCTCGACGGTCTGACGCCCACTGTCAGCGTCGTTCTCGACGGTTCCAATGCCCGCGCCAGCATCGACTTCCCGGCAACGGAAGCCTCGCAGATCCTGCTTCGCTGGTCGCCTGTCACTCCCGATGAGAGTTTGACCATCCGCGAAGTGAATAGCTTCAACGCCCTCACGCTCAATGAATACGAGGTGGGGCTGAGACCAGAAGTGATCGCTGAGTTCAGCGGCGCCGCAACCTACGACACTTCCAAAGGCGGAGACGGCAAGGATTACAAAGACGCCAAAGCCGAGCCAGTGGCCCTTGGGCCAACGGGATCACCGTATCTTCCTGGTGCGTTGGGCTTCCCGCCCGTCCTCACCGGCCGCCTTGCGCCGGTCAGCCCGTAAGGCTCACATCCATTCAGTTTGAAAAGAGCGCGAGAGTTTCTCTCGCGCTCTTTTTTTTGCTCGTCGCCGCACCCATCACACCTTCAGTGCTGGCCTGAATGCTCGTTTGGAAAGTTTTCAGCGAAGTTCTTCTGCCCATCCTCGTGATGTTCGGGGCGGGATGGGTCCTGGACCGGCGCTGCAGGCTCGATCTTGGAAGCTTGGTGAAGTTGAACATTTACCTGTTCGTTCCCGCGTTCATCTTCGTGCAGATCGTCGTGTCGGACCTTTCCACCGGCATGGCAGTGCGTGTGGTTGGCTTTACTGCCGCGATCGTGACGGGGATGTTCCTGATCAGTGCAATCGTCGGCAGGGTGCTTCATTACGAAGCGTCGCAGACCCGGTCGCTGCAATTGGCGACGATGTTTTACAACTCGGGGAACTACGGCGTCCCGCTCATGGCGCTCGCGTATCCCGTCGCCGGACCGGTGCTTCAGGCCTTCGTCATCGTCGCCATCAATGTCAGCACCTTCACCGTGGGCTTGCTGCTCGCGGCCTCCGGTCAAGCCGGAGGTTGGCGAAGCTTCGTTCCAATGCTGCGCCAGGTCTCCCTTTGGGCGGTTGCTTGCGCACTGCTGGTGCGTGGCTTTCAGCTTCCGGTGCAAGAGTGGCGCTGGCTCTGGGTACCGCTCGAATATCTCTCCGATGCGCTCGTCGGCATCGCGCTGGTCACGCTCGGAGCCCAGATTTCCAAGACGCCGCCGCCCACCCATTTCTCCCGCCTTGGATGGGCAATTGGCGTGCGATTGCTGGGTGGACCGCTCCTCGCCGTCGCGCTGGTGCGGGCATTTGGATTCGAGGGTGAAGCAGCCAGGATCATGATCCTCAGCTCGGCGTTTCCGACTGCGGTCAATACGGCATTGATCGCCCACGAATTGAAGGCCGATCCGGACTTCGCAGCGTCCGCGGTGTTCGCATCGACTTTGGTCAGCATGCTCAGTGTCACGCTGCTGATCGCGCTGCTCCAACTTTTGTAGGGGGACAAACTGCTCGCCCCTTTTCGACTACCTTTTAGACTTTCCGCCCTCACGCATCTTCATGGCCAAACCATTTCTCCTCGCCCAAGCCGCCGCACCGATCTTTTTCGATCCGAAGATGGGCAATCGACACGGTCTGATCGCGGGCGCCACCGGAACGGGAAAAACGGCGACGCTTCGGGTGCTTGCGGAAGGCTTTAGCGCAATGGGCGTGCCGGTTTTTGTTGCCGACGTGAAAGGCGATCTCGCCGGGCTCGCGAAGCCCGGCGCTTCGAATCCAAAGATCGATCAGAGGGTCAAGCAACTCGGCCTGGACGAGTTCGCATTCGCCGGCTCTCCCGTCGCATTTTGGGATCTCTTCGGCACTCACGGCCATCCGCTGCGGACCACGGTCTCCGAGATGGGACCGCTCCTTCTTTCGAGGGTCCTCAATCTGAATGACACCCAGGAAGGCGTGCTCAATCTGGTGTTCCGGATCGCTGATGAGAACGGGCTTCTGCTGCTGGATCTGGACGATCTCCGCGCGATGTGCCGGTTCGTCGGGGAGAACTCGTCCGAGTTCAAAGCGCAATACGGCAACATTTCGACCGCCAGCATCGGCGCCATCCAGCGCAACCTCCTGATGCTCGAGGATCAGGGCGCCGGCAAGTTCTTCGGCGAGCCGGCGCTGAATCTCGACGATCTGATCCAAACCGCGCCCGACGGCCGCGGCGTGATCAACATCCTCGCCGCGGAAACGCTGATGCAAAATCCGCGCACGTACGCGACGGCGTTGCTCTGGCTGCTCTCGGAACTGTTTGAGCGCCTGCCGGAGGTCGGCGATGTGGAGAAGCCGAAACTCGTTTTCTTCTTCGACGAAGCACATCTGCTCTTCGAAGACATTCCAAAGATCCTCGAGGACAAGATCGAGCACGTCGTGCGATTGATCCGTTCGAAAGGCGTCGGCATTTTCTTCATCTCGCAAAATCCCCTCGATATTCCCGAGGACGTTATCGGCCAGCTCGGGAACCGAATTCAGCACGCACTTCGCTCCTTCACAGCGCGAGATCAGAAGGCCGTTCGTGCGGCTGCGGAAACATTCCGCATCAACCCGCAGCTCGATGTCGCAGCGGCGATCACGGAGCTCGGCGTCGGTGAAGCACTGGTGTCGTTGCTCGATGAAAACGGCACGCCTGGGATCGTCGAACGCGCCCTCGTTGCGCCACCGCGCAGCCAGCTCGGGCCGCTCACTCCAGCGGAACGCGCGTCCCTCGTGCAGAGTTCGACCGTTTACGGCATCTACGAGAAAGCAGTCGATCGGGATTCCGCCGCGGAAATGCTCGCCGCGCGAGCCACGGAAAAGGCGGAGCAGCAAGCAGCTCCGGCGAAGATTGGCGCGGCGGGCGGATTGTCGTCCGTTCTGTTTGGCAGCACCGGACCGCGGGGCGGACGACGCGAAGGAATGGTCGAAGCCATGGCCAAGAGCGCAGTGCGCACGGTTGGCAGCAGCGTCGGTCGGGAGATCATGCGCGGCGTGCTCGGGTCGCTCTTTGGCCGTGGTCGCCGCCGTTAGTTTCGACCGTTCCGGCGTCAGCTTCCGATTCATCCCGCTCCATGCTGCCCATCGCACCTTGCTTCATCGTCAACCCTGCGTCGGGATCGGTTAAGGACCTGGATGCGGTGAGCGCAAGCATCCGGGCCGTGTTTCCCGATGCCACGGTGCAAACCAGCAGTGAGTGCGGCGGCGCGGAGAAACTTGCCGCCGTCGCGCGAGCGGAAGGCTTCGGCACCATCGTCGCCGCCGGCGGAGACGGGACGCTGAACGAAGTGGTGAATGGCATTGGCCATGATTATTCCGGCGTGCGGCTCGGGCTGCTGCCGCTCGGCACTGGCAACGACTTTGCGCGCAGCGTGGATATTCCACCGGGGCTGGATGATGCGCTCGCAGTCCTGGCTGAAGGCTTCACCCGTCGCGTGGATTTGATCCGCGTGGTTAGCTCCAGGACGCGCATGTTGATCAACGTTTCCGCGGCGGGCTTCAGCGGCTCAGTGGACGAAAAGCTCACCGACGACGTGAAAGCCGCCTGGGGTCCGCTCTCCTACATCCGTGGTTTTGTCGCGGCCCTCGGCGAGCTTGAAGAATTTCAGATCAGCCTTGTGCTGGACGGCAGCGAACACCTCGACCTGAGCGGATACAACGTTGTGATCGCAAATGGCCGCTATGTGGCCAGGGGCATTCCCATCGCGCCACTTGCTGATGTCGCTGATGGATTCGCGGATCTGGTGATTGTTCGGACCGCGGGGCCGACCGCGCTTGCTTTGCTCGCGCCCCAAATCCTCGCCGGCGCACATCTGGACAACGCGGAGATTCTTTTCCGGCGCGCGCGCCACATCTCGATCGTGTCGGAGCCGCCGATGCGCTTCAACACGGATGGAGAGTTCGTCGGCGATGAACCCGCAACGTTCGAGGTGCTGCCGGCGGCCCTGGAAATGATTGTCGGTCGGCCCGCGGCTTAGCGCCTCAAGGTGGCAGTGGCCAGTCGCGACCGGTGATCAACCGCGCACCGCGTCCGAAGGTGAAATACGCATACGCCCAGTTCAGCAACACGGTGATTTTGTTGCGGAAGCTGACCAAAAAAATCACGTGCACGAAAAGCCACGCGAGCCAGGCGAGCAGCCCGCTGAACTTGACGAAACCTGCGTCCGCGACTGCCGCGTGTCGGCCGATGGTCGCCATCGTACCTTTGTCGAAATACTCGAACTTTCCGGTCCAGCCACCGGCGAGCAAAGCGCGAATGTTCTTCGCCACGTGGCGTCCCTGCTGCATCGCCACTGGCGAGAGGCCGGGCAACGGCGCCGCCCCATCCGGCGCAAAATGCGCGAGGTCGCCAATGACGAAAACCTCCGGATGCCCGGGGATGCTGAGATCGTCCTTCACAACGACGCGACCTTGTCGATCCGTCGGCACGCCGAGGCTCGCGCCGAGCGGAGAGGCTGCGTTGCCAGCCGCCCAGACGACCGTGCGCGCCATGATCCTTGTCCCGCCTTTCAGAGTGACTCCGCTTTCATCAATTTCCTCCACGATCATGCCCAGTTGCACCTCCACACCGATGTTGGTCAGCTGTCGGCGGGCGCTTTCGGAAAGCTCAGGCGCGTAAGTCGGCAACACGCGCGGCGCGGCATCGAGCAGAACCACGCGCGCCTGCGCCGGGTCGATGTGTCGAAAATCCCGGACCAGGGTGACCCGGGCAATTTCCGAAATCGCGCCGGCCATTTCCACGCCCGTCGGTCCCGCACCGACAACCACGAAGGTCATCGCGGAGCGGCGCACGGCATCATCCTCTGTTTTCTCCGCGATCTCGAACGCCATGAGCATCCGGCGCCGGATTTCCAGGGCGTCGTCCAGACTCTTCAGACCCGGCGCAAGCTTCTCCCAGTGCTCCTTCCCGAAATACGAATGCCGCGCACCGGCCGCGACGACGAGGTAATCGTAGGCCACGGAACCGTCGCCAGTGATTACCTCTTTCGCCTCCACATCAATGCGACGCACGCTGCCGAGAATGACCTCTGCATTCTGCTGACCGCGCAGGATGGCACGCAGCGGCTCCGCGATATCCGCGGGCGAAAGAGCCGCGGTCGCCACTTGATAGAGCAGCGGCTGGAAAAGGTGATGATTCTGTCGATCGATCAGCGTCACGCGGACCGGCACCTTGCGTAGCGCTTTGGCCGCTTCCAACCCACCGAAGCCGCCGCCGATAATCACCACCCGAGGCAAATTTCGTTGATGCACATTCATAAGCGTTTCGATCACCGACACACTCAGTAGAGCACACAATTCGGCGCTTGTGAAATATTTCACAAGCGGCATCCATCCGGATTCCATGAAGGCGAGACGTCAGTTGCGGTCTCCCTATTTCGATGAACGTGCCCGCTATCCGCCTCGCAGCCTCGGTGGTGGCAAGCGCTCCGAATCGTGCAATCGATTCCGAGAAGCGCACCGGAGCAGGAGCCCGTCAGTTCGTTGCCTCGCGAGCACTTCACCTGTTACCAACGCTCATGCCGTTGCGCGCGCTCGTCTTCCTCCTCGCCTCGCTTTCGTTCGCCTGCCTCCTCGGAACGTTCTATGGATTCTGGACGATGCAGGCTTTCGGCTGCCTGATCCTTCCGCCGGCCACGGCCTTGCTCGCATGGATCGCCTGGCGGGACTTCCGGGCGAGCCCCGGCGCGCAACACAGCAGCCGCACGTGGATCGTGGAAGGTGCGATCGCCGGGCTGATTGCTGCCTTCGCCTACGATCTTTATCGTCTGCCTTTTGTGCTGCAAGGCGCCCCGCTGTTCCGCGTGTTTCCACGGTTTGGCGAATTGCTTCTCGGGAACACGGAGCCGCGCTGGCTCGTTCACGCCCTTGGTTGGACCTATCACTTTTCCAACGGTGCCGCACTCGGCGTGATGCTGCTGGCGATGCTTCCGCGGCTCACTCCGCGGATGCTGCTGGGCGGCGCGATCGCCTGGGCGGCGGGCGTGGAAGTGCTGCTCCTGCTCACGCCTTACCCGCGCTTCTTCGGCTTGCCGCTCGATGCGCGGTTCATCTTCCTCACCGCCAGCGCCCACGCGGTCTTCGGCATCACGCTGGGCCTGTGGCTCCGCTGGCGACTGGGTCGGCTGCAAGTCGCATGACCAGCGGCCGTGCGGCGAAGAAACCGTTGCGCGTATTCCGCGCCGCCTCGTAGAGTTCGCGGATGCTTCCCGCCATCGCGGCTCCGCCACAGCGCCTGGACCAGCCCGACCCGCTGGACCACTCTTTTGCGCAGACCTATATCCGCGCCTATCGCTGGATGCTGCTGGCTCGCCTGACGGAGGAAAAACTCGCGAACCTCTATCGCGGCGGCAAGGTCCAGGGCGGCGTCTTTCTCGGCAAAGGTCAGGAGGCTGTGAGCGTCGCAGTCGGCATTTCTTTGCGGCGCGGTGACGTCTTCGCCCCGCTCATCCGCGATCAGGCCGGACGCTTCGCATTCGGCGAAAGCATCCTCGATTGCACCCGCACCTACCTCGGCTCGCGCCTCGGGCCGATGCGCGGGCGCGACGGCAACGTGCATCGCGGCCGGCCGGATGAAGGCATGCTCCCGATGATCAGCCATCTCGGCGCAATGATCCCCGTCGTCGCCGGGACCTTGCTCGCGCGGAAATTCCGCGGCCAGTTCGGGACCGTCGGTGCCACTTGCATCGGCGATGGTGGAACGTCCACCGGCGCTTTCCATGAAGCGCTGAACCTCGCCGCGGTCGAACGCCTCCCGCTGGTCGTCGTGGTGGCGAATAATCAGTACGCCTACTCGACGCCCAACGATCGTCAGTTTGCCTGTCGCGATCTCGTCGATAAGGCGGTCGGTTATGGCATCGAGGGCCACTCCGTCGATGGCACGAGCCTGGCGGATTGCCTGGAAGTCCTCGGCCGCGCGGTTGATCAGGCGCGCGGCGGCGGCGGTCCCCAATTGGTCGTCGCCTCGCTGCTGCGGCTCGTGGGCCATGGCGAACATGACGACGCGAGTTACATCGATCCCGCGCTGCGCAATTCCTCGTTGGGCCTCGACTGTCTCACCCTCGCCGAGCAGCACATTGTGGATTCCGACTGGGCCGATGGCGCCGCGCTCGCGGCGTGGAAAGAGGATGCTCAGCAGCAGGTGGAGGAAGCGGTCGCGACCACGACCCGTGAGCCCGCGCCAGATCCCAATGAGGAAGATTGGTGCGCGCTCGCATCGCGGCATTTGCGGGACGGCTTCGTCACGGAATGATCACCTACCTGGAAGCCATCCGCGAGGCGCAGGCCCGCGCGCTTGCCGACGATCCCCGCGTTTACATCTACGGCCAGGATGTGGGCGCCTTTGGTGGTGCGTTCAAAGCCACGAAAGGTTTGGCGAAAGAATATCCCGGGCGTGTCATCGATGCGCCCATCAGCGAAGACGCGATGATCGGCTCCGCGATCGGCGCTGCGCTCGAGGGAATGCGGCCAATCATCGAGGTGCAGTTCGCGGACTTCTCGACCGTCGGTTTCAACCAGGTCGTCAACCAGGCCGCGACGCTGCACTGGCGCACGAACATCCCCTGCCCGATCACTGTGCGTTTGCCAAGCGGCGGCACCTCCGGCGCGGGGCCGTTTCACAGCCAGAGCATGGAAGCGCTCTACGCGCATTACCCGGGGCTGATCGTGATGACGCCCGCAACGGTCGAAGACGCCTATTCGATGCTGCTCGAAGCAGTCGCGATCGATGATCCCGTCATCTTCTGCGAGCACAAGTATCTCTACTACCACTTGAAGGCTGACGCGCTTCCGACCGAAGCCACACCGACCGGCAAGGCCCGCATCGCCCGCGCGGGCCGTGACGCCACGATCGTGACCTACAGTGCGATGGTTCATGAGGCGATCGCGTGCGCGGACGAACTCGCGACCGAGGGTTGGGAGATCGAAGTCATCGACCTGCGCTCCGTGAAGCCGCTCGATACCGACACCGTGCTCGCCAGCGTAGCGCGGACCGGCCGCTTGCTGGCGGTTGGCGAAGCCTGGCCGTGGGGTGGCGTCACCGCCGAGATCGTCGCGCGTGTCGCGACCGATGGCTTCGGACTCCTCGATGTCCCGCCGATGCGGCTCAACGCCAAGGACACCCCCGTTCCTTTCCACCCGAATCTCTGGGGCACGCACCGCCCGACCGCCCGCTCGATCGCGGCCAAGCTGCGCGACTTACTCCGTCTCTAATTCCGCTCCCGCCGCCATGCCGCGTATCCCCATCATCATGCCCCAGCTCGGCGAATCGATCGCTGAAGCCACTGTCCTGAGCATCGCTTTCCAAGCCGGCGAGATGGTGGAAACCGATCAGGACGTCCTCGAAGTCGAGACCAACAAAGCGACCATGGGCGTGACCACGCCTTGCGGCGGCCGCGTCGCGGAATGGCTGATCGAGGTGCAGCAGAGCTACCCTGTCGGCGCGACGCTGGGCTATCTCGAAGTGACTGACGAAGAAGCAGAGCGCGCCGGCCTGGATGCGCCCGCGCCAGCCGCAGCCAGCGAGCACTCCAGCTCTCCGATGGACAGCACCAGCCCCGCTCAATCCAAGGGTGGCGTGCAACCGACCGTGCGCGGCCTCCCGGTCCCCGCACATGCTTCGGG
The DNA here is from genome assembly GCA_028293645.1 of Chthoniobacter sp. GTDB lineage: Bacteria > Verrucomicrobiota > Verrucomicrobiia > Chthoniobacterales > Chthoniobacteraceae > Chthoniobacter. The sequence continues at coordinate 24,919 of JAQGOK010000016.1, read as the reverse complement.
TGCGACCTACCTTTCACCGCGGATGAAAGCGCGGATGAACGAACTCGGTCTTCACGCTGCAGACCTTTCCGCCGTGGCCGGCAGCGGCGCGGCGGGCCGCGTGACGATCGAGGATTTCGAAAAATACCTCGCGCGCCTCGATGAACATAAACTCAGTCCCGCATCGTCCATGCGCGTCGCGGTGGCTGATGCGATGCGCCGCAGCTGGACGCGCCCACTCGCGACGGTCGGCCGTTCCGTCGTGCTCGACCCTCTGCTCGCGCATCGGAAAACGAGCACACCAAAGCCCGGCCCGGCGTTGTATGCGTTGCGCGCGTTGGCGATCGCGTTGGGTGAAAACAGCGCCCCCGCCGGCCGGCTCGTTGGACAGAAGATTGTGCATCCCCATTCCATCGACGTCGGCTTCGCCGTCGAAGCGGAAGACGGCGTGCTCGTGCCTGTTCTGCGCCGCGCGGATCAGACGCCGCTCTCCGAAATGGTCGTTCGTTACGACGAACTGGTGGAACTTGCGCGGCAGCGGCGTTTGCCTGCGACCGCGCAAGGCGGCTCGATCGCGACCGTAACGAACTTCGGCACATTCGGTCTCGAGTGGGCCACGCCGATTCCGCTCCCGGAACAAACGCTGGTGCTCGGTCTCGGCGCCGGCCGGGTCATTCCCAGCTGGGATAAGGCGAAAGCCCAATTCCTGCCCGTGACCGAAGCGCAGCTCACGTTGAGCTTCGATCACCGGGTGCTCGATGGCGGCGGTGCAGGCCGCTTGCTCCAGCGCATCGCGGTGCTCCTCAAGGAGCCGGAGAAGCTGTAGGCGACAGCATTTCCCGCCGGAGCTCCCGCTCGCGGAGCCACGCGAAGATCACCGGCGTGACGATCAGGATGTGCAGGAGACTGCTCACCATTCCGCCGATCACGGGCGTCGCGAGCGGCTTCATCACTTCCGCGCCAGTGCGCGTGCTCCACATGATTGGCAGCAAGCTCGCGACGATCGTCGCCACGGTCATGACTTTCGGGCGGAGCCGCAGCCGCGCGCCTTCCTTGATTGCGTCGAGCAGATCAGTGCGGCTGAACGTCCCACCCTTTTCGCGGCGCTTTCGGTCCAGTGCCTCTTCGAGATAAACAACCATCACGACACCAGTCTGGATGGCGGTGCCGAAGAGCGCGATGTAGCCGACCCACACGGCAACGCTGAACGGGTAACCGAGCAGCCATTGCAAAAAGACGCCGCCGGTGAGCGCGAACGGCACCGCCAGGATCACGTGCGCCGCTTCCTGCACTGAGCCGTAAACGATGTAGAGCAGCAGGAAAATAATCGCGATCGCGGTCGGCCCGATGATCAGCAGCCGCTGCGCGGCGCGCACCTGGTTCTCGTACTGGCCGCTCCACTCGATCGTCATTCCTTTCGGTAGAGTGATCTCATGCGCGATGCGACGGCGTGCTTCGTCCACGAATCCGCCGAGATCGCGCCCCTGCACATTCGCCTGCACGAAGACGCGCAGCCGCCCGTTCTCGCTGGCGATCTCGCTCGCACCGATGTTCCGCCGAATGTCCGCGAGCTGCCCGAGCGGAATGTGCTGACCGGCGGGCGTCGCGACCAGCAGATCGCCGAGTCGCTCGAGATCATCGCGTTCCTCGCGCGCAATGCGGACCTGAATCGGAAAGCGTTGCCGGCCCTCGATCGTGGTTGCCACGTTCTTCCCGCCGATGCCCGTCTCCACTACATCCAGCAACTGCTGCGCGCGCAAACCGAAGCGCGCCATGGCCTCGCGATTGACCGCAATCTCGACATACGGCTTGCCTTGGACGCGCGAAGGCGCGACCCCGACCGCGCCGGGAATCGAGCGCACCACTTTCTCGACTTCGAAGGCTTTGTTCTGCAGCGCAGCGAGATCGTCACCGAGGATTTTGATCCCGACCTGCGCACGAATGCCAGTGCTCAGCATCAGGATGCGGTTCTCGATTGGTTGGAGAAAACCAGGCACGTAGCCGGGGACTTGCGTGAGCTTGGCCGTGAGCTCCGCGACGAGCTGATCCTGGGTCATGCCAGCGCGCCATTCGGACGGCGGCTTGAGCATGATCGTCGTCTCGATCATCTCAACCGGTGCCGGGTCGGTGGCCGATTCAGCGCGCCCGAGTTTGCCGGCGGCGGATGCCACTTCCGGCGTTTCTTTGATCACGCGATCCTGCCAGGCCATGATGCGCTTCACCTCCGTTAGGCTCGTTTGCGGCAGCAGCACCGGCATGAAAAGCAGCGAGCCCTCATTGAGCGGCGGCATGAATTCGCGCCCCATCCCAGTGAAGCCATGCAGGGCCGGCACCCGTTCCGTCAGCGCCCGCGGCAATCCAAACGCGAGCACCAACGCGGCGAGCAACATCACCGTCGCACCCGCGAGCACCGTCCGACGATGGCCCAGCGCCCAATCGAGCGTCGGCTCGTAGATCCGCAGCAGCCCACGCATCACCCAGTTTTTGTTTTCCGAATGGAAAGGCCCGCGCACGAGCGTCGCGCAGAGCACCGGCACGATGGTGACGGCGAGCAGCGTCGAGCCGATCATCGCGAAGGTTTTCGTGAACGCGAGCGGGTGGAAAAGTTTCCCCTCCTGCCCGGTCAGCGCGAACACCGGCACGAAGGCGAGAATGATGATCGCCATCGCGAAAAAGATCGGCCTCCCGACCTGCTTCGAAGCCGCGAGCGTCGTCTCCCAAGTCTCCTGCCGGGTCAACGGCGCGCCCTTGCGCTGCTCCGCTTCCTCACAATGCCGCAGCACATTCTCGGTCATCACGATCGCCGCATCGACCAGCACCCCGATCGCGATCGCGATGCCGCTCAGCGACATGATGTTCGAGGTGATGCCGAACTGCCGCATCAGGATGAACGAGATCAGAATCGAAACCGGCAGCGGAAAGGTGACGATAAGGATGCTGCGGAAGTGGAAGAGGAAAACGATGTGCGCGAGCGTCACGAGAATGATCTCCTCGGTGAGCGCGTGCTTGAGCGTATCGATCGTCCGATCGATCAGTTCGCTGCGGTCGTAGAACGCGCGGATCGTCACGCCCGGCGGAAGACTGGGCGTTATCTGCGCGACCTTTTCCTTCACGCGTCGGATCACGTCGTGCGCATTTTCGCCCGTGCGCATCACCACGATTCCGCCCACCACTTCGCGCCCGTTCACGTCGAGCGCGCCACGCCGAAACTCGCCACCGATCTGCACGGTTGCCACATCGCGCAGATAGACCGGTGTGCCTTCGCGCTCGGTGAGCACCGTCTTCTCCAAATCGCTGACGGACGTGATCAGCCCGAGACCGCGCACCACGAACTCCATGCCGTTTTCTTCGATCACCTTGCCGCCGACGTTGAGGTTGCTCTGCCCGACCGCCTCCATCACCTGCTGCAGCGAGACATTGACCGCGCGCATTTTCGCGGAACTCACCTCGATCTGATACTGCCGGACAAAGCCGCCGATGCTCGCCACTTCCGCGACACCCGGCACCGCGTTGAGCTGATATCGCACGAACCAATCCTGCACGGAGCGCAGTTCGCCGAGATCGTAGCCGCCGTTCGGCGACTGCGACGCGTCCACATCGAGGTAGTATTGAAAGACCCAGCCGAGCCCCGTCGCGTCCGGTCCGAGCTTCGGAACAACGCCGCCCGGCAGAAGATCACCGAGGTAATTGAGCCGTTCCAGGACGCGCGTGCGGGCGAAGTAGTTGTCGATCTTCTCATCGAAGATCACGGTCAACAGCGAGAAGCCGAACATGGAATTGGCGCGCACGGTGTGCACGCCGGCGAGGCCCTGCAGATTCACCGAAAGCGGATACGTGATCTGGTCCTCTACTTCCTGCGGGCTGCGCCCGGGCCAGTCGGCGAAGACGATCACCTGGTTCTCGCTCAAGTCCGGGATGGCATCCACCGGCGTGCGTCGCAGCTCGAAGATCCCGAACGCGACGACGAAGAGTGTGCCGCACGCGACCATGAAGCGGTTGCGCAGCGACCACTCGATCAGCCGGGGAATCACGGCTTCACCTCCGCGCCACACTCGAGCATTTCGGCACCGAAAAACGGATTGCGAATCGGCCCGTTCAGTTGCACCCAGCGGCCTTGATTTGTGTCAGCGCTCGGCACCGCGGAACGAGCCATCGGGCACTCAAAAACCTTGGCCGTGACGGCACTCCGATCGCGTTTGCGCAAAGCCGTCGCGATTTCCGCGACCGCCATGCTGACGGGATAAAACTGCTTCCGCGCGGCGACCAGATCCTTCGCCTCGCCGACGTGCGCGACCTCGCCCAACCGGCGCCCCGCTGCACCGAGTTCCTCGGCGGTTTTCATGGCTGCGGAATGCAGCGCCGCGATGCGCGTGTTGTGCGCAGCGAGATCGTCGGAAGCCAACGCTTCCCCCACGGCTGAAGCCGTCTCCATGAGTTGCTTCACAGCCTCGTGTTGAGCGGGAGTGGACGGCTCGGCAGTCGTCGCCCCCGAACTCACGACCTGCTGCGGCCGATCGAGCTGCGCTTGCGCGTCGATGAGCAAGTTTCCCGTCGTGACGACCCGCTCGTTTTCCTGGAGTCCCGCAACGATCTCCCAAACCTCATCGCCCGCGCGGCCGAGTGTCACCGCGCGCGGCTCAAAGTCGTGCCCGGTTTTTGCCACGTAAACGAGCGGCCCGCCTCCCGCCGAGAGCACCGCGGTCCGCGGCACAGCCAACACCGGCTCGGTTGCGGCGTGAATTCGACCTTCGGCGAAGACCTTGTGCAGCAGCTCATGTTGATGCTTCGCCGGGTCGCCGAGGTGCGGATTCTCGAGCACCACCCGCACCTTCGCGGAGCGGGTCGCGGGCACGAGATTCGGGTCGATGAAAGCCACCGGCGCGGTGAACGTTTTCCCCGGCACACTCGGTGTGGTGATCTCCACGGATTGGCCAACGCGGAGCCACGCGAGGTCGCGTTCGTACGCATCGAAGACGAACCACATCCTGGTGAAATCCGCGATCTCGAAGAGCACGTCGCCCTCCTTCACGTACTGGCCTTCATAGACCTTGCGTTCGACCACCGTGCCGGACGCCGGCGCGACCAGGTCGAAGGTGTCGCCGGTCTGGCCCGGCAGCTTTGCGATCTGTTCGAGCGTAAGGCCCATGCGCCGCAGCTTGTTCGTGCTCGCCGCCAGAAATGTCTCTCGCTCGGGTGAAGCGGGACGCCGCACCGCCTGCGCGTATTCGCTCCGCGCAACGAGCAGGTCGCGGCTGTAAAGCGAAGCGAGCGGCTCGCCCGCGGTCACTTCCGCGCCGACGAAGTTGACGAAGAGCTTGTCGATGCGCGCGTCCACGTAGGCGGAGAGACGGCGGTGTTTGGAATCGTCGTCGTCGATGGTGCCGGCGACGCGCAGCGTCCGCTTCAGCGGCTGGCGGGTGACGGTTGCGGTCTGAATATCAACGACGCTGAGGCTGCTGGCGCTGAGCTTGGTGGTCGTCTCTGAGGTGGCTGCACCGTCCGGCTGACCTTCCATCACCGGGACGAGCTTCATCCCGCAGATGGTGCAGTTACCCGGCTGCTCCGACTTGATCCACGGATGCATCGGACTCTGGTAAAACAGCACTTTACGTTCGGCGGAACCGGCGGCGCGATGAGGCTCGGTATGACGATGACCCAACCACCAGCCGGTTGCGCCGGCAGCAGTTGCGATGAGAAGAAGGAGAAGAGCGAAACGGGTCTTCATGAGAAAAGCAGGAAGCTGAAAGGAGCCCGCGAACCGCGGGCGAGTGTCTGCCGGGAAACCGGCGTGAAGAGTCACAGAACGTCCGCGCGCGAAGGCGGCGGACGACAAACGGAGGCGATGCGCCGCGAGCTGCGGGCACACTGCGCCTATAAGAACGATCTCAGATCAGCCGCACGCCGGAGCGTTCCAACGGACGCAGTACCGGAAGCCGCGCAGCCTTCCGCCGCTGCTGCAAAGGGGTCTGCAGCAACAGCGCGGGAGCTGGCGCCAGAACCATCGTGATGGGCACGACCCATTGCTTCACCGAAACCGACGCAACTTGTTCGAGCGCGGTCGGGGCTTTGCGCACCGGCACAGCCGAGGGGCAGCAAGACACCTCCACCTCGTGGCAGCACGTGCCACACGTCTCTGCCGAAGCCGCGAGACCACACGCTTGCGTTGACCAAGCCGGAGGCAAGGCCAGGCCTGCGAGGACCAGGAAGAGCAACAGAAGACGACAGCGCATCGCGAAAACAGCTTCGAACTCAGTCGCAGAGTGGTCAACGCTGCTTTGCGTTCAAACAACGCCGTGAACCGTGTGAATGGCGGAGTCCATCTGAGCGCGAGCTTCCGGGCTCCGACGCGGCTGGTTACCGTGGCGGCGCATGGCTGAAGCTCCCGCTCTCAAGGAAATCTTCGACGCGCAACGCTTCCGAACCTTTGCGCGCGAGATCGCAGCGATCCATCCGCGTTTCGGCTCGAAACGCTTTCTGGCGCTTGCGCTGCGCGATCTCGCCGCCCTTTCGCTTACCCAAAGAATGCGGCGGATGACGGAAAGCCTGCACGCGACCCTGCCGGCCGATTACCTCAAAGCGCTGGCCGTTTTGCGCCGGCTTGCGCCCCGGATCGAGCGCGGTTTTTCCACGCTCGTGCTGCCGGATTTCGTCGGGCTCTATGGAGTCGATCAGTTCGATGCTTCGCTCGATGCGCTGAAGTTTTTCACCACGTTCGGCTCGTCCGAGTTCGGCATTCGTCCATTCCTCCGGAGCGATCTCGCGCGCACGCTGGCAGTCATGGAAACGTGGTCGCGCGATCCTGACGAACAGGTGCGCCGGCTCGCGAGCGAAGGCTGCCGGCCGCGCCTGCCCTGGTCCTTTCGTATCGATGCTTTGGTTGCCGATCCAACCCCCGTCGTTCCGATCCTCGAAAATCTCCGGGCCGATCCAAGCCTCTACGTCCGCAAGTCAGTGGCGAATCACCTGAACGACATCACGAAAGATCATCCCGACTGGGTGCTCGATCGGCTGGAAAGCTGGCCGCTGAAAGATCCGCATACCCGCTGGATCGCGAAACGTGCCCTGCGCACCTTGATCAAAAAGGGTGATCGCCGTGCGCTCGCGGTCATAGGCGCCGGAGCAAAACCGCTGGTCAATGTCCGGGATCTCGAGCTCAAGCCGCGCGTGCTCTCGCTCGGCGAGCGCCTTACCGTTTCGCTCCAGGTCGAATCGAACTCCACCAAAGCCCAACGGCTGGTCGTCGATTACGTCATTCACTACGTGAAGAAATCGGGCGGAACCTCCGGCAAGGTCTTCAAGCTCAAAGAGTTCACGCTCCCGGCCCGCACGTCCGTCACGCTGAGCCGCGCTCAAATCGTCCGCGACTTCACCACGCGAGTGCACCACGCCGGCCGACATGAGGTGGAGATCATCGTGAACGGCGAACGCCTCGCTCGCGGCTGCTTCGAACTCCGCAGATAGCCGGAGCACCTTCGCTTTCGCGCGGTCACTTCACATGGCCACCTGCTGCAGGAAAGCCGCCTGATTCCAGCGATCCCAACCTTCGATCACTTTGCCTTCGGAGAACTTCAGCCACGTCATCCCTTCGAACGAAATCGGCTTCCGCGAACCAGCCGACGAGACGCCGGCGAAACGCCAGCGCACGACTGCGTTGTCGTCCTCAGCGCAGATGTCCTCGATGACCACGCGCAGATCCGCGACCATCGTGAGCAACTGATCGCGCATCACTTTCAGGTCGGCACTGCCGCGGGTCATTCTGCCCTCGTGATGGCCGATGCAGTGGGGGTGCACCAACTCTTCGATGGTATCCGCCCGGCGCTCATTCCAAACTTCCTCAAACCAACGGCGGGCGAGCTCTCGCGTCTGTGCACTCATGGGGGCGAGGCTGCTTGCATGGCGATGGAAACGACAGGACAAAGCTTCGGCCGGCGGGCGCGCGCGACGCCGGGTCGAAAGCTCCGCGTGACCGTCACGGCTCGGCACTGAAGGCATCGCATTGCTCTGAAAACCGAACAGGATGGAGGGTGATGGCGGCCCACGAACCTGTCCCCTCCGCCACGTCTGCGTCGCGGCAGGCGATTCTGGAGTTCCTTCTCTTTGGCTGGAAGCAGGTGCAGGCGTGTGTCTTTGCTGGCTCCTTTCTGGCGGCGCTGGTGCTTTCCAGATTCATCCCTTTGGGACCTCTTCCGCGTTACGATTTCATTCTCCTTGCGGCGTTGAGCATTCAGGCGGTGCTGCTGCTGCTGCGCGTGGAAACGCTGGCCGAGGCCGCGGTCTTGATGGTGTTTCATCTGCTCGGGCTCGGGCTGGAATGGTTCAAGACGCAGCCGCACATCGGCTCGTGGAGTTATCCCGAACCAGCGGTGACCAAGCTCGGCGCGGTGCCGCTCTACAGCGGGTTCATGTATGCGGCGGTGGCCAGCTACATGTGCCAATCCTGGCGGCTGCTGCGGCTGCGGCTGACTGGCTATCCACCGCACTGGCTCAGCCTGCTTTTGAGCGCGGCGATCTATGCCAATTTTTTCACCCACCATTGGATCGGAGACTTTCGCTGGTGGCTGATCGTGGCGGTGATCGTTGTTTTTGCGCGGACGCGCGTCCAGTTCACCGTTCGCCAGCGGGAGCGCTCGATGCCTTTGGTGCTGAGCTTTGCGTTGATCGGGTTTTTCGTGTGGGTGGCAGAGAATATGGCCACCTTTTTCGGCGCCTGGGTTTACCCGAACCAGCAACACGCGTGGGCGTTCGTCTCGGCAGGAAAGATCAGTTCGTGGGCGCTGCTGGTCATCGTGACCTTCATCCTCGTGGCGGATCTCAAGCACGTGCGCGAAGGCGAGAAGACGGTGACGCGCGAGCGACCGGCTTAGTGCTTGGACGGAAGGTCGATTGCCGGCTTCCATTGCGGCGCAAGACCGCTGGCCGCGGCGCAGGCGATTTGGAGGAGCATGAAAACGCTCGTCGCCTGCCTGGCCAGTCTGATGCTGCTCTCCGGATCGCGCGCTCAAGCTCCGGAGGGATCGGTCCGCGGCCCACTCGCATCCGTGCAAAAGACGCTGAAGGAGCAGCAATTCTATTTTGGTGAAGTGACGGGAACGCTCGACGCGGAAACGCGCGCAGCCTTTCGGCGTTTCCAGATTCACCGCGGCCTCCCGGTGACGGGTGAGATGGATACGGCAACGCTGGAAAACTTGCAGACAGCCGCGACTGATACGGGCAGTCGCTCGGTGCGCGCGCTGGCGCAAGAGTCGGCACAGGACGATCAGGAGTTTCTGGAGCGGCTTGAATCCGCTGACCCTCCGGAGGCAGCCACAGCCCCGCGCGTGCAAGCCGCTGTGCCGCCTCCCAGGCCGATTGAGCAAGCGCCGCGGCCGCGGACGTCCAACCTGATCTCCAAGGAAGAAGCGGACGAGTTCGTGCGCGATTATCTGAAGGCCGCGGAGCAAACAAAGCCCGACGAGGAGATTAGCTTCTACGCCGATCAGGTGAATTATTTCGGAAGCGGCAGAGTGACCCGCAAATTCGTGGAGAAGGATCAGCGCAATTACTATCGGCGCTGGCCCAGTCGGTCGTTCACCCTGACCAGCGGGCCGGAAGTGCTGCGCGCGGACGAGAGCCGGACCTCCCTGCGATTCAGGATTCGCTACGCGCTTCGCGGGCCGGAAGGGAGTGCCAAGGGAGAGACGGAGAACATCGTGCAGCTAAGCCGGACCGATGACGGCCTGAAGATCGCCGGCATTCAGGAACGCAAACGCTGAAGCCGGCACGACCGCGAAGCACGCCCTCCACCTTCCGGCGCGGTGGTAGTCTCCGGTTGATCGCCCGCCTGGCGTCAATCAGCAGGATGCTTCTGCGGGACGTCGAGCTCGCTGAGCTCATGCTTTGAGAACTCCTCCCTGCATCGGCAGTGCGAGGGTGAACACGGCGCCTTTCCCCGGTCCATCACTCTGCACGCTGAGCAGTCCGCCGAGTTCCTGCGCGGCGAGCGCTGCGCTGTGCAGACCGAAACCGTGCCCCTCTTTGCGCGTGGTGAAACCGTGTTCAAAGATGCGCGTCAGATTCCCGGCAGGAATCCCGACTCCTTCATCGGCCACCTCAATTTCGACCGTGGTGCCGTCGTCCTCGCGGATGCGCAGGATCAGGCGTTTGCGGTCAGTTTCGCCATCCGCCAGTGCGTGACCGGCATTCTGGATCAGGTTCACCAGGATCTGCAGCGCTTTGTGTTTATCGACCCGGATGGAAGACCGCGCGCCTGCGTACTCGCGAACGATCTCCACGCCTTGCTGTTCAAGCGCTGCTCCATTCATCTGCAGGGCATTCTCCACCAGGCTCACTGGCGAGATGTCTTCGATCATCGGGGCGATGCGAGCATAGGTCTGCTGCATGGCGACGATTTCCTTGATGTGATCGATGTGCGTCGTCAGCGATCCCAACTCCTCCAGGGCGACGCGCTGCTCCGCGGCGAGCGCGTCCGCCAGGGCGGTGATGAAGCCGGGCAACTGCGCACCCTGGGTGGTGCCGAGAAATTTCGGTAGATCGTCCCGGTGCTCTTCCAGCAGAGCGGCCACGCGCAGGAGATCGACGCCACAACTGTGGCGGACTTTATCGGAGGCCTGTGCGGCCGAGATATTCACGCTATTCAGGACGTTGCCGACATTGTGCAGCACGCTCGTGGCGACTTCCGCCATCCCCGCCTGCCGCGAGAGGCCGATCAGTTGCCGGCTCAGCCGCTCCGTTTCCGCTTCCGCGCGTTTGCGCCCGGTGATCACTTGAGTGAAGAAAATCAGCCCGCCGATTTCTCCGCTCGCGTCCCGCCAGGGGCGTGCCTCCCACTGCAACCAATCAACCGAGCCATCGGCCTGCGTGAAGTGGTCCTCGTCACAGCGTTCGATCGCACCGGCGAGCACCCGCTGGCTGGCGTCTTTCCAACGCTGCGGCATGTGGGGGAAAATCTCGTAGTGCCCCCGGCCGATGATTTCCTCTCCAGTGAGTTGGTAATCCTGAATCCAACGTTCGCTGGCCTGCACGTAACGCATCTGCGTATCCAGCATGGCGATGGCAGCCGGGCTGTGCCGGATGAACTGGCGGAGCAGTTCTTCACTGGCCGCCAGATCCTCCGCAGCCCGTTTGCGCTCCGTGACGTCCTGGATCGAAGCGAGGATCGCGGGCTCTCCTCCGAAAGAGATCGAGGTGCCACGGACTTCGGCATCGATGGGCGTACCGTCCAGCTTGAGCAATCTCTGCTCCGCCATCGGGTGGATGGCGCCCGGGTCCGCATGACTCCGGATCCGCTCGAGAACGAGCTGACGCGAATCGGGATGGACCAGGTCGAGAACCGGCTTGCCGGCGAGATCCTGCAGGGAGGTTCCGCCAAACATCGCGACAGCCGCTGAGTTTGCAAAAAGCACCTGCACCCCGCGATGGACGATCATGGCTTGCGGCGACCACTCCACCACGGCGCGGTAGCGGCCTTCGCTCTCTCGCAACTGCTGCTCCGCTCGTTGGCGCTCTGAACCTTCCAGGGCCAGGGACGCGACATTCGCCACGGCCACGGCGAAAGTTTCCTCATCTCCCGTCCATCGACGCGGCGGGCCGACATGCTCGTGACACAGGACCCCTTCGGCCGCTCCACCCAGGTGAATGGGCGCGTCCAGCATCGAGGTGATCCCGGACGGCCGGGAATAATTCTCCGCGAACTCGCTGGTGCGCGGGTCGAGATGCGCGTCTTCCGCGGCAATCACCTGCTGCGTGGCCAGCGCTCTGAAGTATGCCGGGTAGTCCGCCGCGGACAACTCCATGCCGGCGGTGTGCCGATCCGCCTCCCGCTCGTATAGGTCCACGCAGCGGATGGCGGTGCGCTCTTCGTTATAGCGCCAAACGCTGACCCGCGCGGCGCCCAAAGTCGCGGCGCTGGTTTCGGTGAGTCGCCGCATCGTGCCGCTCAGGTCGTCACCACTCAGCGCACCTCCCCGGGTGACATTGATCAGAGCATTGCGCTGGCGGAGGTAACGCTCTTCTTCCGCGCGTTGCCTTGCTTCGGCCTGCTTGCGGGCGGCGATGTCCTGGATTTGCGAGATGAAGTACCGTGGCTGGCCTCGGACATCGCGGACGAGTGACACATTAAGCTGAACCGGCACAACATGGCCCTGTCGATGGAGATAGCGCTTCTCAATCTCGTAGATGGCGATCTCTCCCGTGAGCATTCCGCGCAGATGCTCCATATCCCTTTCGAGATCCTCCGGATGCGTGATGTCCTGGAACCTGCCCTTGAGCAACTCGGCCTCGGAGTAACCCACCAGCTCGCAGAGCGCCCGGTTGACTTTGATCCAGCCACCCTCCGGTGAAACCAGCGCGACGCCGATGGGCGCATGTTCGAACGCGCCGGAGAAGCGCTCCTCGCTTTCCTGCATTTTGGCCAGACTCGGCATGGCGATCAGGCGCGGAATCATCCGGATCAGCACGGTCGCGCAAATGATGGAAGCCAGTGCGGTGAAGGCCTTCACGACTCCGGAGAAGCGATAGAGCGGCTGCCAGATGTTCAAGATCTCGAGAGCGTGCGTGGCGCCGCAGGCGAGGATGAAAACGCCGAACCATGCAAACATCCCGTCGAAGGGCAGATTTTTGCGCCTCCGTCCGATGTAGATCATCGTCATCGGGATGGCGAAGTAGGCCAGCGCGATGAGCGCATCCGAGACGATGTGAAGCCACATCACATTGGCATCCGGGAGGTAACTCTGCCCGTGCGGGATAAACCCGCCGGTCGAGAAGAGCTGGTTGAGGGACATCATGAACCGCGAACTCCAGGCGGTTCGACAGAAGGACTCAAGGACGGCGGGACCGAGGTGAGGACGAATAAGGCCCCGCACCCGGGACCGTCACTCTGCGCGGTCAGCGAGCCGCCCATTTCCCTGGCCGCCAGCGCAGCACTGTGGAGCCCGAAACCGTGGCCATGGCGGCGCTCGCGGCGGATCGAGACGCCGTGCCGCTCACCCTGCGCTCTTCGGTCACCATGAAAGTCTCGAAGGTGTAGCCGACGATTTCTTCGAGCGGCCTCTGGAGCAACGCGGCACGCGGTCCCTCCTGCCCCGGGAAGAGTTTGAAAAGCGTTTTCATCAGAGCTTGCCGCCGTTGCGGCGGGTGCGCAGACCCTTGCTCTTGACCACATCCCCCTGGCGGCTGCGGCCCATCGCAGCCTGATCGAGCGCCAGCACTGCTCCGCGTTCCTGGTCCTTGCTGACCGCGCGCCTGACTTCCGCACCGCGGTGAGTTTGGAGTTCGCTTTCGGGGCTTTCATGGAAAGGGAGTGGTTCAGCGCGACGAAATGAATGGCCGCTCAACACGGGTCGCTGCCTGGGACTTCCGGAGCGGTCTCGAGGAAACTCAGATCTTCCGGCCGGGCGTCCGAGATAGCGAGGATGCGGTCGATCACCTTCAACAGATGAGCACCGCTGGTTAGAATCTGATTAACACTGACGGCTTGCTCGTCCGTCAGCGGATCCATCGCCAGAAGCTGCGCATATCCGAGGACGTGACCCATCGGGGTGCGGAGTTCATGACTCGCACGCGAAAGAAATTCACTCTTTGCCTGCAGCGCTTCGGCAAGCTCGACCGAACGTTCCAAGACCCGCCGTTCCAGATCCGTATTGGCCGCTCGCAGGTTCGCATGCAGTCCTAGAATGCGTTCGGCTACCCGGACGCGCGCGGCAAACTCATCGTTTTCGAACGGCTTCGTGAAGAAGTCATCCGCGCCGGCGTTCATCGCCTCCAGAAAATCCGTTTTGCCCGCGCGGGAGGTGAGCAGGATGACGTAGGTATAAGCAGTGCGCGGCTCACCCCGAACGCGGCGACAGAACTCCAACCCGTCGAGATCAGGCATCATCCAGTCCGAAATGATGAGGGGGAACTGCCCACCCTCCCAAGCCGCGCAAGCTTCGGGGCCATTCGCCGCCTCGTGCACTTCATGCCCGAGCTTCGTCAGCGCAGAGCTAAGCAGCAGACGGGTGACGGCGTCGTCATCGGCGATCAGGACATGCATTCTCAGGAGTGAAACAAGCAGGAACCGTTCGCCGCCCACGAATTGCGGAGAGCTGGCGGAGGCGCCAACCGGGACAACCCCGGTCGGGTGAAGGCGCCGGCGGGCCTTTCATCCCGGAACTGGAGCGACGGTGCGTCAGGCGTTCCGACGATTGCCAACGGCCGTGGCCCCTTTCTTGCAAAGGGATTCGCACATGCACTTTCTTCCTCGTTCCATTCGCCGGTTTGCCGGCGCATTCCTCGCGCTCGTCCTTTTCTCTCCGGCTGCGGTCGCGAAGTACACGTCCGCCAATCCGCCTACGTCCGGGCCTACCGTCCCGGGCAGCCGCGCCAAGTTGCGCGGTGGGATTGCGCATGCGCCGGACGAGGCGCCGGAAGCGGTGAAGCGGGCGATCTGGGCAACCAATTACCTCACTCGCAAACCCTACGTTTGGGGCGGAGGGCACAGCAGTTTTTATGATCGCGGCTACGACTGCTCCGGCACCGTCTCCTTCCTGCTCCGCCACGCAGGGGCGATCGGCCGTCCGGCTGCTTCGGGAGAACTGACCCGCTACGGCAACCGGGGCAAAGGCCGTTGGATCACCGTGTATGCACGGAAGGGCCACGTCTTCGCGACGGTCGCCGGGCTGCGGCTGGATACCACCGGCTTCCGCGCAGAAGACGGGCCGCGCTGGCGTCCCGACGGCCGCTCAGCCGCCGGTTTCACCGCCCGTCATCCGGAAGGTTTGTAACAACGCGCGACTCCGAGCCGGAACGCTCGTCATTTCAAGGAGCCTGCTCCTTCCCTGATAGATCCTGCACCTTCAGAAATTCGCTCGGCTGCACTTTCAGCAAGTAGGCATTCTTCATCCTGCCAGCGCGCTCGCGCTCCTTGTCCGTGGCGTTGGCGGCGAGTTGGTAAAGCGTCAACCCTCGTTGCGCGTCGCGATCCACCCGGACGACATGGGTGTCGCGGACTTCGATCCCGTTGGTGGCGGTGAGGTAAAGCGGGCGACCAGCGATTTCGGCAGCGAGCACCGGCAGCTTCACCGTGGCAGCTGGCCGCGTGAAATAGCTCTGGTCTCCCACGGCCGTGTTCTCGCTCGAGTGCTCGATCGTTTTCCGCCGCGAAGCATCGCGAAAGGT
The DNA here is from genome assembly GCA_028293645.1 of Chthoniobacter sp. GTDB lineage: Bacteria > Verrucomicrobiota > Verrucomicrobiia > Chthoniobacterales > Chthoniobacteraceae > Chthoniobacter. Next base: position 9,787 of record JAQGOK010000016.1, on the reverse strand, counting down.
CATTGCGAGAATCGCTGCGAAGCCGAGCAAGACGCACAGGCCGAGGCGCACCGCCCATGGTTGGGCGAGGATGGGCGGATCAACGGGCGCGCGCGTGGACGGTTCATTCATGCGACGCGACGATGCGTAAAGCAGTTCGCCCGCGCGAGTGCAAAGCCGGTCACCCGCACCCCGCCCGGTTTTGCCTTCCCCGCTCGCGGTGTTGCGGCAAGCATGCACGCATGAAGCTTCTCCCCGCTCTCTTCCTGCTCGTCTCCGCCCTGCCAGTCCTCGCCGCCGAGGGTCAGCCTTGGGTCACGTACGAAGGCAAGGACGGTCCCGGTAAAGGCAAACACATCGTTCTGCTGGCCGGTGATGAGGAATACCGCAGTGAGGAAGCGCTGCCGCAACTCGCGAAGATTCTCAGCGAGAAACACGGCTTCAAATGCACGGTCTCCTTCTCGATCAACCCGAAAACGGGTGAGATCGATCCGAATACCAAGGACAACCAGCCTGGCATCGAGGCGCTCGCCTCCGCGGATCTTTGCATCACTTCACTTCGGTTTCGCACCTGGCCGGAGGAGCAGATGAAACACTTCGCCGACTACCTCGCGGCGGGCAAACCGTTCATCGGTTTGCGGACCAGCACCCATGCTTTCAACGGAGTTTCCGGAATCTACAAAGGCCTGAACGAATTTGGAAAACAGGTGCTCGGCGAAAAGTGGGTGAGCCACTGGGGAAAACACAAAGCGGAAGCGACCCGCGGGATCATCGAGCCGTCCGCGAAAGACGATCCACTCCTCCGAGGTGTGACGGACATCTTCGGCGATACCGACGTCTATGAGGCTTACCCGCCCGCCGACGCGAAGATCCTGGTCCGCGGCCAGGTCGTGAACGGCATGCGCCCCGAAGACGCGCCCGCGGTTTACTCCAAAAAGCGATCAACCGATAAGGCTGAGCAGCCCATCAACGACCCGATGATGCCGGTCGTATGGCGGCGCGATTACCGGAGTGACACCGGCAAGACGAATCAGATCCTCTGCACCACCATGGGCTCCGCGACCGATCTGCTGAACGAAAGTTTGCGCCGGCTGATCGTGAACGCGGCTTATGCCTTCACCGGACTGGAAGTGCCCGCAAAGGCGGATGTGAGTCTGGTCGGCGACTTCAAGCCGACGAATTACGGCTTCAACAGTTTCATCAAAGGGGTGAAGCCGGCGGATCACGCCACGCGGTAGCGCTCAGCCAGGGCGAGGGCCCGTGATCTGCCACGCCGGGCTCACGGCGTGATCACCAGGCGGGCGAAGTGTCGCTTGTCGTCAGGAGACACTGCAAACTTCACCTTGATGAGCGGATCGCCCGTCGTTGGATCAGGACCGAGGTTTTCCGTGATCGCCGGAGTCGCCGGCAGCCACGAGCCAGCGACCAGCGTGGAGGAGAGTTCGTATTGCACGCTGGAGGAAACCGCCCGGGCACTGCGGCGATAGATGAGGGTCAGGTAAGTCTGCGCGCCTGGTTCCAACCCGACTTTTGGGAGCGCCGAGCGATCCACAGCGCTTGCCGAGTCATTCGGCGACAGGTTGTGGAAGAACTCTGCGGCATTGCTGAGGCCGTCCCGATCGGGATCGTCGCCAGCAGCGCCGACGCCGTTGGTCGTAGCCCATTGTGCGAAGGTGGTCTGAACAGCAAGGAACGCGGGGTTGCTCGAGAGGCTTCCCGCGGTATTGCTCGCGACCAGGATGTAAGCGCCGTCTTGCGCGGTCGTGACGCCATTCAAGACAAGGGTCGGATTGGTCGCGCCAGCCACCGGCGAGCCGTTGCGAAGCCATTGATAACTCATGGGCGCCGATCCGCTCGCCGCCGTGTTGAAAGTAACGTTGGCACCTTGCGCCACGGTCTGGCTGGCCGGCTGCTCGGTAAACGACGGTGAAGGGAAAAGGACGTTCCGAGCGCCGGGAGTCGGCGAGCCAGGCATGGCGACAACGTTGTTTGCACCATCGAGGATCCGTCCCTCCGAAACACCGATCGTTTGCAGCCCGAACGTCACGCTGTCGATCGGCGTGAAAACCGAGTCGCTATTGGACAGCCGGAGCGACTCGCCAGCCACATCGAGGCTGAAGTTCACGTGATTGCGGCCGATGTCCGTCGCGCCACTCGCTTCCCATTTCACCCAACTTTTGGGACCGATAAAACTCAGCGCCGGGATCCGGAACTTGGACACGCCCGGCTCGCTGGGATCGTCGGTCAGCAGAAGCCCGCCGAGGCTCAGGAGGTCCGGGCTGGGGTTGTGCAACTCGAACCAGTCCCCGCCCGCAGTGGGCTGGGCCATCCACTCGTTGATGCGCAATGCACTGACCGCACCGAGCGCAGCAGGTGCGCTGTTCGCGGCACCGCGAGTCGGCGTCGTCAGGGCCTGCCACGTTCCGGCACTGACACCGATCGAGACGTTCGCGACCTGAAAACCCCACCGGAGCTGTGCCACGACCCGACCCTGCCGATCGAAAAGATAAACCGCGCCGCTTGAGTCGCCGAGATCGAGCCCGGAGTTCAGATCCGGCCCTGCCGCAGTGCTCGGCGCGTGCTCAGCATCGCACCAGATGGTCAGATACGAACCGGCGGCCATCGTCGTGCCGCTCGGCAAAGGCCAGGCGGTGCCGAAGTCCGGCACATTGCTCAAGCGGAACCCGCTCAGATCAGCCGCACTCGTTCCGGAGTTGTGGAATTCGAGCCAATCCGAAACGGTCCCCCAGGGTGCCGGACCTCCGCGCACGTTGCGCGCGAGCACCTCATTCAGAGCCGGACCTGCGTAAGTGTTGATGTAGTTCGCATCCGCCGGGGAGGTGCTGTCGCTGAAAGTCGAGAACGTGCCGCTGCCATCCGGGCTGCGCCCGCGAGAAATGCCCTCCGCCAGAACGCCGAAATCGGCCTTGCTGATCGCGTCGATCGCCACGCCATTCGCATCGAGGATCGACAGGGCAGTCCCCGCGGCGGGCAACTTGAAGTCGAGCTGATCCACGCCCGGACGTTCGTCCGCGAACAACTGCAAGAACTGACCAGCTCCCAGAAACGCCAGGAACGGGAAGCGGAACAACTCGGAATCGGTTTGGAAAAAGAGGCCGTGGAGCGGCACCGGCAACGTCGCGTGTTTGTTGAAGAGTTCGAGCCAATCGCTGCCGCCCGGCACCGCGTTGGACAGCCATTCGTTGATCACCAAATTGCCGGCGACCGGTGCGATTGGGGCCGCGACGTTCTCGGCGTTGGGAGTGGGATTGTTCAGGGTCCACGAGCCGGCAACTCGGCCGATGGAGAGGTTTGAGAGCTGGTTTCCAAAGTGGATCGCATCCGCATCAATCCCGCCAGGAGTCTGCAGCCGGACGAGAGCCCCGGCGGTCGGGATACTCGCCGCCAAACGCGGCGAGCCCACCGGCGCCATGGGTGAGCACGGCACGACGGCGAAGCCGCCCGCAGGGACAACGAAGCTCGAGGTAAAGGAGTGACCGGTACCCGCGGCGAAGAGAGTCCAGCCCTGTAAGTCCACGGGTGCGCCCGAGACGTTCTTCAGCTCCACATAATCGTAGGCGCCACCGGCTACCGCTACCGCGCCTTGGTTCTCCGCGAGCACCTCATTGATCACCATTGGAAAAGCCGGCGTCAGCGAATTCGCCTGACCGGGCGTGCCTTTGAAGTTCGCGCTTCTGCGCCAGTTTGCTGCGGAATCCGGATCCCCCGCCGGATCAAAGATTTCCAGCGAGTAACCGCCACCGTCCGCCGGACTCGGCCACGGCGGTTCGTCGTGGTAGGTCACGGTGACCACGCGCTGCCCTTCGTCGCTATACAACGTAAGGGTCTCGCTCCCATTGCTCAGGGAGCCACCATAGTAGCCCGCTACGACCACGCCCGGGTACTGCGCCGCAAAGCCTGCGCGGTCGTCATTCGAAGCGAGAACCACGCGCGCACCCGGCGCCAGACTGAAGTAGAGCGGGAAGAAGAAATCGACCCCGTCCAGGTGGAATCCGCCGAGATCCAGCGTCTCCGCGCCATAGTTTTGCAACTCGATGAACTCATGCAAATCCCCACCTGGAGGATGGTACATGAGCTCGCTGATCGCGATCGGGATGGCGGGAACGCCGATGTGAAAAGTCGCCTCATTCAGCGCGCTCCAAGTGCTGCCGTTGAGGACGCGCGCCTTGACCGTGGTGGTGCTGTTGAGAGTCAGTGGCTCGGAATACGCGACCGCGCCGGCTGCGACAGTGCCCGCATAATAGACGCGCGGGTCCACGCCATTGGTCGTGTAATGGAGCGTTCCCGCGCCGGGATTCCGCATCGCCAGCACATAGCCGGCATTCACCTGGGCGGAACCGACAAGTTGCCCGCTCGTGTTGGTCTGCCGGAACTCGGGCGCCGGGACGTTGGGATAAAGCCCCGCACCCCGAAACTGATTGAGCACGATGTTGTGGCGGTTCGCCGCCGGGAAATAGCTGTTCACCAGGCGGTTGTTTTCCGCCATCCAATGCTGATTGCGCGTGTAGAGCACAAAGCTGCCCGACTGATACGGGTGCACGTCGCGCCGGTAATCCCCCCACCGCGCACTTTCCGCGACGATCGGCTTGTCCATCACGGCCTGCCAGGTCTGCCACCGGGCGATGTTGGCCGAAGGCGAAAGAGCGCCATCCGGGGCGACCATGTGCTTGTGGACGCGGTCGGCGAAATCGAGGCGATACTGCGGGTTGTCATCGAGATCGATGTGCACGCCGCTCGGCACGTCGCCCGTTCCGGACGGGGCGGTCGGAACGCGATTCACCGTCGTATCGAGGAGCACATTTTCCCCATCCCACGGGATGTAACGAAACTTGCCTTCCGTGCCGAAGGTCCCACCGCCGCGCTGGCGCATGGCATACCAGTTCTTGTTCAGCCCCCAATCCTGGTGGCCCATGTAGAAGTGAAGCATCATGTAGTCGATGAACTCCGGCACATCGAGCGTGGCTTTGTACTGCTCGTAGATCGCGTTCGTCGTTGCAGCGGGCAGCCCGGTCAGCGCGTTGTAAGCGTTCGCCGTTCCATTCTTCAGCGAGCCCTGCTCGTAGATGTCGTAGTCGGATTCGGTCCCGCCAAAGTAAGTCGCCCCGAAGCTCGCGGTCGGCTGCTCTGTAAAATCGTAAGTGCCCCAGTAAAGGCCATTGATGAACAAGTGGCAGTAGCGGTTGTGACCAGCGACCACGCCCATGTCCCGCGCCGTGTGTTTCACCCAGGCGTCGCGCGTCCTCGAGCCACGGCTGCGTTGAAAGACACCACTTCCATTCCCGGAATCGTCACTCCAGTGCCGCCAGCTCGTTCCGAAGTCAGCGCGCAGCACCAGGTCTTCGAATTCGGTCGCCGGCGAGTCGGGGAACAGCCGGTACTCCAGCTTGCTCGCGCCGTAATCGCCTTTGAACTTCAGCTTGAAGCCATGCTTCGGATTCTTGAGCGGGTCACGGCTGGCGTTGCCGTGTGCGCTGATACCGCAGGTGATGGTGAACGCAGTGGAACCATCCGGCAGCACCATTTCCATGGACCCCTTTTTCGCGGGGAAGCCTTTGTTGGCGATGTTCGGATTCGTGTTGATGCCGTTCGGTCCGAACATGTCGGCAATCGGCATCACCAGCGACACGATCGGCAACTGGCGCAGCCCGTCCTTCAGCATCTGCGTGTAAAGCGGATCGTTCACGATCTGCGGATCCATCTCGTAGTCGGCCGGAACCACGCCGGTGGAGAAGCCCGTATGCGCGCCCCAATTCGTCGGATACCCCGCCGGATTGTTCGGCTGGGTCAGCACTTGATCGAGGAAGATGTAGCTGTGGGTGACCGTCGCGCTCGGCACGAGCCCTGTGCCGAAAGCCGCAGTCCGCAGCACGCGCGTTCCGCTGATATTTATCGGACCGGTGTAAACTGTGCCGGTGGTGGCGGTCGGCTCACTCCCATCGAGCGTGTAGCGGACCGTGGCGTTCGGGGTCGCCGTGCTGAGCACGAGATCGAACGGCTGCTGGAAGAAGCCACGTCCCACGCTCGCCTTCGGCGCCGCGGCGAAAGCGGTCAGCGCCGTCGAGCTATTCGCTGCGTTCGGTGTCGGTGGGGTGAAGTAACGCGCCTGCCCCGCACTTGATCCATAGCTGTAATCAAAGCGCTGCGGGGGGTAGGCGAAGCTGCTCGAGATAACACTCGGTGAGTCGGGCTTTATCAAAGCGAGGTAACCGCCGCCTTCGTTCAGTTTGAAGTTGGTGTGCAGGTTGCCGGACGCAGGCCGGCGGTTTTTGGCCGACGCGAAGACCACGAGATAGGCGCCGGCATTCAGCGTCCGGCTCGGGAAAACCCATTTCGTCGGCTCCTGATCATCATCGGTGAGCGCCCAGCCTGCCAGGTTCACTGCGGACGCGCCGGGATTGTGGATTTCGATCCAGTCTTCCTGGTCGCCATTCTCGTCCGCGATTCCGACGCCATTCCCGGCGAGGAACTCATTGATCACGAGGTTGCCCGCACCGGTGGCGCTGACGGTCACGTTCCAGCTCCCACCGGCAAACGCGTTCGGCGTGGTGGCGGTGTCTTGAATCCCGTGGCCCGCGACCCAGGCGAGCGTCACCGCACCGGCCGCAGGTGGGGTGACGGTGAAAAGATACGGACCCTGGCCGCTGCCGGTTACCGCCGAGGCGGCGACGCCATTCACCGTCAGATCGCTCGCGTTTACCCCGTCCACCGATTCGCTAAAAAGAACCCGCACCTCGGTCACCACGCCGAGCGTGGAACCGGCGGCAGGCGTCAACTGCGTCGCCACCGGAGCGATGGTGTCGCTCAGCGTGTAGCTCCAGGGCAATGGCGGCACGAAGGCTCCCGTATTTGCGAGGCCGACAATGCCGTTGTCACCGGCAAACTCCACGTTGACCGGCCCGGCCACCGGCTGGGAGAAAGTGAACGTGTAAGCTCCGACGCCCGATCCCGTGACCGAAAGGGCGGTGTCGCCATTGATCAGCAAGTCATCGGCATCTACTTCAGTCACTGCCTCGCTGAAGGTGATGGCGACGCTCGTCAGAGCGGCGACCGTGCTGCCATCCGTCGGGTTCAGCGTCTGAACGCTCGGGGCAGCACCGGCGAGAGGGACAACCGCTAAAAAGCACGCAAAGGTACGGAGAAGGCGGGAAAAAAACATGGGGGAACGCGCGGTAAGACGGCTACCGTGTGGGGGTTACGCACAGGCGAGCATAGGTCTGCCCGGGGGTGACGCAAATAGTTCGTAGCCTGCGCCGTAAACCGCTCAATCGCGGAAGACTATCGCGCGGTTTCCATGCACCAACACCCGGTCATCCAGGTGCCAGCGCACACTCCGCGCGAGTGCCAGCCGCTCGCAATCCCGGCCGAGGCGGACCAGATCGTCCGGCGTATGGAAATGCTCCACGCGGATCACCTCCTGATCGATGATTGGGCCGGCGTCCAGTTCCGCGGTCGCGTAGTGACACGTGGCGCCGATCAGCTTCACTCCACGTTCGTAGGCGCGTTGGTAAGGATTCGCGCCGACAAACGACGGCAGGAATGAGTGGTGAATGTTCAGGATGCGCCCCTTGAACTCGGCACAAATCTCCGCGGGGATGATCTGCATATAGCGCGCGAGCACGATCAGGTCGGGCCGCACGTCGCGGAAAGTGCCGGCGATCTCCGCGAAGACCTCCGCTTTGCTCTCGGTGGTCATCGGCATGTGGCGAAACTCGAGACCCTCGCGTTCCACCACTTTGCGGAAATCCTCGTGGTTGGAGATCACCAAAGGGATGTCGAACTCGAGCTCGCCCGAGCGCCAGCGCCAGAGCAGGTCGGCAAGGCAATGGCCGAGCTTGCTCACCATCAGGATCACGCGCATCCGGCTCTGCGCTTCGCGCAAAGTCCAATCCGCCTCCAACTCCCCCGCCAATGGAGTGAACGCGGTGCGCAATGCCGGCAGACCCAGCCGGAGCGTGCGCGTCTCGATCGCCATCCGCGCAAAAAACCAACCGGCTCCCGAATCGGTAAACTGATGCACCTCCAGCAGATTGCCTCCGTGTTGCGCAAAGAAACCGGAAAGCTGCGCCAGCAAGCCGACGCGGTCCGGGCACGCCAGGCGGAGAATGGTGGAAGACATGCGGTGCGGGGAATGCGGATGGGTGACCGCTGATTCGCGATTGAGGCCAACGACGCGCGGCCAGCGATTCACCTTTCACCGATCGCGAATCATCCCTCACCATTCCCTTATTATGGCTGTCTCCTCCACCATGCTCCCTCTTGGTACTCCGATTCCGGAATTCGAACTGATCGATGTGACCACCGGCCGGCCGTTTTCACTGGCGGACTTCGCAGACGCCCGGGCGCTGCTCGTGATGTTCATCTGCGCCCATTGCCCCTACGTCGTCCACGTTCAGCCCGAACTCGCCCGGCTCGCTCGTGATTATTCCAATCGCGGTGTCGGCATTCTCGCGATCACCTCCAATGACGTCGCGCAGTATCCGCAGGACGCGCCCGAGCCGACCGCCGCCATGGCGCACGCTGCGAGCTTCACCTTCCCGATCGTCTACGACGAGACGCAGGAAGTCGCGAAGGCGTTCACTGCCGCCTGCACCCCGGATTTTTTCCTCTTCGATGCGGAGCGAAAGCTCGCGTATCGCGGCCAGCTCGACTCGTCGCGGCCCGGCAAAGGCGAACCGGACGGGCATGACCTCCGGGCCGCGCTCAACGCAGTGCTGAACGGCGCGCCAGTCGATCCGGATCAACGCCCGAGCATCGGCTGCAATATCAAGTGGAAGGTCGGGCACGAGCCGGATTACTACGGTTAGCCTTTGGATTTTCGGCCAGGCCGGACGACCTTCCCGCCGCTGCCGAAGATGGAACCGAAGATCCCGCTAAATCCTTACGCGCCCAATCCGCAGGCGCGCGGTTCGGCTGCCAATTTGCCGAACCGCTTCGAAAAGCTGGCGGTGGAGCTCGATCCGGAAGCGCTGGTCGATGAAGACGGCCAGCCGTTGCCGATCCGCACCCAGTTCTTCCGCGACGACACGCAATCGATCATCGCCTGGAACGATTCGCCGGACATTCCGTTCCGCGCCGGGATCAGTCCGTATCGAGGATGCGAACACGGCTGCGCGTACTGCTTCGCGCGGCCGACGCATGAGTATCTCGGCTTTTCCGCCGGCGTCGATTTCGAGTCGAAGATCATGATCAAGGAGCGCGCGCCCGAGTTGCTCAGGGCCGCGCTTTCCAAGAAGAGCTGGGAACCGCAGCCGGTCGCGATGAGCGGCGTGACCGACGTGTATCAGCCGATCGAGCGGAAGCTCGGACTGACGCGCGCCTGCCTGGCCGTCTTCGCGGAGTTTCGGAATCCGGTGGTGATCATCACCAAGAACCACCTGGTCACCCGTGACATCGATCTGCTGGCAGAGCTCGCCAAATACGACGCCGTCTCGGTCGCGATCTCGCTGACGACCCTCGATGCGAATCTAGCCAAAGCACTGGAGCCGCGTGCCTCATCGCCGAGCCGCCGCCTCGCGGCCATCGAGGCACTGAGCGCCGCCGGGGTGCCGGTGATTGCGCTGACCGCACCGATCATTCCCGGCCTGACCGAACACGAGCTCCCCGCCCTGCTCAAAGCCGCGGCCTGCGCAGGTGCGAGTGGGGCGAGCTACACGATCCTGCGCCTGCCGTGGGCGGTTGCTCCGCTGTTCGAAGCCTGGTTGGAACGGCATGCGCCCGGTCACAAGCAAAAGGTGCTCGGTCGCATCCGCGAGCTGCGCGGCGGCAAGCTCTACCAAGCCGAATACGG
>JAQGOK010000010.1 GCA_028293645.1 Chthoniobacter sp. | reverse complement strand
AGAACGCGTGTTCAGCGGCTTCCATCATGCGAAAGAAATTCGAGAAATGGACGATTCCGGCCATGTCGGTCTCCGCGAATTCCACCCGGCGGAGCAGTTTGAATTCGTAGGGCATCAGCGGCGCCGGACGGCTTTGGCGCGACCGAAGGAGACATTCGCAACAGGGAAAACGTCGATGATCTCCATCCACTCGTCATTGTCGCCGAAAACGACCAGAGTTCGCCCCGCTGGCGAGAGTTGTGAAAAGTCCGGGTGCTTCACAGGAATCCGTTTTTCACCCGCGATCTCGACGGTAAATGGTTTGAAGGGCATTGCCTGAAGCGCGTCGCGAACTCGATCTGGAGCCATAAGGCGCACGTTAACGAGCCGTGGTGGACGCAGCAAGGTTGGGCACTGGCATTCCCGCCGTCGCCGTCGCGAGTCGGTTGGCCAGTCGACCGATGGAGAACTCTGCAGCCACTGCCACCCGGCCGCGCTCGCCCATGGCGCGTACCTCTTCCGGTCTCGCGAGCAACGCTTCCAATGCGTTTGCCAGGTTCGTCGCACTTTCAGTGTCGGTGGCGCCCAGCTCGAAAAGCCGGCCCGCGTTGGTGGCAGCGATAATCTCAGGGAACGCGGACGCTCGCGGTTGCACGACGGGCACGCCTGCAGCAAGGGCTTCGATCACGTACATGCCGAACGCTTCGCTGTAGGTCGCGGGCACGGAGAAAACACTGAGACCTTGCAGAAAGCGGATCTTCTCCTCCCGCGAAACGTTCGGCTGCCATTCAACGGCCTCCGCAAAACCGGCGGCCTGAATACGATCCTTCAGAGAATCCACGTATCGCCCATCTGCTTCCGTCATCGAACCCGCGCAGTGCAGACGTGCAGGGTGGCCGCGCCGTTTGAGTTGAATGAATGCTTCGACGAGCAAGCCGAGCCCTTTCGCGGGGATGAAGCGCGCGAGATAGCCGATCACCGGCACTGCAGGCGTGTGTTCCGTCTTCGGCGCGAAACCCTCGGTCGAGATTCCGTTCGGGATCACGTGCACGCGATGCGCCGCTTCCCTTTCATTCCAGCCAAGGCGGGTCGTCATCAGATCGGCGAAATACCGGCTCGGCGCGATCCACAGATCGGCATCGCGCATCCGCCTGGCCAGCAGTTCCCAGACTCGTGCGCTCCAGCCGGCACCGAGCCCATCGATGAAGCTGTCTTCACCTTGCAGGAAACCAAGAATCTGCACACCGAGTTCAGACTTGAGTCGCCGCGCGAGGCCCGCCTGCAACGCCGTGGACAGCCAGATCGCTTCGGGTTTGGCGTGATCGCGCAGCCAGGTAATCAGCTCTTCGAGTTCGCCGGCTTGATTCCCCTGCTCGCCGCGGAGCATCGAGAGCGTCATCTCCGCCACATCGGGTCCGCCGGTTTTCGCCGCCGTTTTGCCAGCCAGCCACCGGAGGAGAAATCGTTGGGATAGCAGACGATCGAGCCAGCGCGGCATGCGCCGGAGCAGGGGCACTTTTTCGCGGAGATAAGTGCTCACGCCGCCGAAGAAGATCGGCGTCGTCGGATCGGCCGCATCTTCATCGAGCGTGAGCGGCAGATACATCGGCAGCATGATCGCGTCGTGGCCCTGGCGGATCAGTTCCCTGGCGAGCGCATTGTCGCGCATGCAAACGCCGCAATGGTAGCTACCGGTGCCGGGAGTGAGCAGAACGATGCGCATAGGATTCAGTCGCCGCGCAGATCGTAACAGATCAGGCGCGGCTTCGTACCGGCGGCGCCTTGCTCGTTCTGGCTGACGTAAAGAAGACCGCGGCTGATCGCAGGAAGCGTCCAGGTTTCCGGTGCGTTGAACAGCTTGGCCCGCGACTTCACCTCGACTCCGCGCGCAGACAGTTCCAGCCACGCGAGATCGCCAAATTCGCCGAGGCACAACACACCCGAATCCACGCTGAGCAAGCTCCCCCGGCCAAAGCCGCCACCAAGATCGTTGCGCCACAGCTCTTTGCCGGTGACGAGATCGCAGCAGACCAGCTCGCTCAGCCGCTCGCCAAGCCCGGAGAAGCCGAAGACGCAGCCAGCCCGGACGATCGGAGTCATCCAGTAAAGGCCGAACCCAGGCGCTTTCCACAACTCGCGGATTTTAAAATCAGGCGAAACCTCCAAACCGGCGCCGCCGGCGGAATAGGCTTCCGACACGATGACGCGCGGGAGTGACCCGATCTGCTCGATCAGCACCGGACTGGAGGCGCTCACCGATTCGCGGATCTCCGCGCGATGCGGAGCACTGCCGAGGACCGCTCCGGTTGCGGCGTCGATGACCAGCAATCCGCCAGTCGGCGGATCGCTTTCGCCGCCGGCAAACACGAGCACACACTGCTTCCCCTGCAATTGCGCCGGGATCGGCGAGGCATAGCTGGCACCCCACGCGTGTGGCGTGGTCCAGATCAGTTCGCCGCTTTCGGCGTCGAAACAGGCGGTGTTGATCGCCTCACCCCGCCACTTCCCGCCGACTTGCACGATGAGCCGGGTCCCGAGAACCAGTGGCGTGGATCCGTGACCGAAGAACGCAGGGGTCATCTGCAGTTCCGCCGCGAGGTCGCGCTTCCACCGGACCGCGCCCGTCGCCAAATCCAGGCAGTGCAATTGCGCGGTGATGCCGAAGCTGAAAACCGATTGTCCCGCGATCACCGGACTCGTGCGCGGACCTTCGCTGCCGCCGTACCGCGGTCGATACGGTGCGGCGTAATCGAACGACCAAAGAGGCGCCCCGTTCTCCGCACGCACGCATTCGACCGATTCGCGATTTCCGACGCGATGAAAGAGCACCAGGCGATCACCTGCAATCGCGGGGCCACCGAAACCGCTGCCCTTTGCCAGCTCCCAGACAACACGTGGACCCGCTTCGGGGAGCCGATGCAGAAGGCGCGTCTCCGGCGATGTGGCGTTATGGGTGGGGCCGAGCAGACGCGGCCACTCGGAAGTCACAGCGCTCGGTGCAAGCGCCTTGGGAGCGGCGTGAAAGCTGAGGCGCGTCGCGTGTGATTGCCCGCCGGCACTGGCAGCGACGGTGCTGGCGGCCACCAAAAGGGCCAGGCGTTTCACACCGCGACGTTCACCGGTGCGCGGCCGTGAGGCAATGGGGCGGGCAGCTCCGCAAACTCACTGATTGCCCCGAAGAGCTCGTCGTAGTCTTTCTCGAACAGATCGCCGATCAGACAATCGGTGAGCCGTCCGCGAAGATGCGGGTAGGCCTTGATGACTCGACCGAAGCTGAAAGCCGTGTCGTAGAAGGCGTAAACCAGCCGTCGCATATTCTCGATCCCGCGGCAGAGCTTTTCGCCGTACTCCACGAACTGCGAACCGCTGGGGTCGCCATTGGTGAGCGCTGCATCCACCGCATCGGCAGCCATTTCACCACTCATCAACGCGAGGAATACACCGCTGGAAAAGACGGGATCGAGGAAAGCGAAGGCGTCTCCTGCAAGCAGCAGGCCGTCTGCGGCACAGTACTTGGAACGATAGGAAAACTCGCTGGTCACCCAGAACTCGCCGAACTGCGTTCCGGTGCTGAGATGGTCCTTAATCCAGGCATTCTGCTCGATCTCCCGGGCGAAGATCGCCGCCGGATCCTTGGTCTTCGAGAAGAGGTAATCTTTCTCGGCAACAATCCCGACGCTGACGATGTCGTTCCGCATCGGGATGTACCAGAACCATCCACGCTCCGGCAGATAAGCGACGGTGGTGTTCCCCTCGTCGATGCCGGGCTCGCGTTTCGCTCCGCGATAGTACGTCCAGATCGAGAGCTTGTTGAGCTCGGGATCCTTTACCCGCCAGCCTTCGCGGGCGGTGGCGACCTGTTCGCGACCAGAGCAGTCGATGGTCATCGGTGCGAAGACTTCCAGGAGCCGGCCTTGCGGGTCAGTCGCTTCGACGCCGATCACGCAACCGCTGTCATCTTTCAACACGCGGCGCACCGAGGTCAGCTCGCGCACTTCCGCGCCTTTGCTGCGGGCGTTATTGAGCAGCATGAAATCGAAGTCGGCGCGTTCCACCTGCCAGGTCGTCGCGCTCGGGTGATCAGTATGTTGGAAGAAATAGAACGGCTGCGACTGGCGTCCGTCCTGCGTCACGAACTGCACACTGTGCTTCTTGGTGTAAGCGATCCGCTCCAATTCCGGAAGCACCCCCAGCCGGTCCAAAGTGAACCAACAGAAAGGCATCAGCGACTCGCCGATGTGATAACGCGGAAACTTCTCCTTCTCGAGCAACAGCACGCGCCGGCCTTTCTCCGCGAGCAATGCCGCCGCGGTCGAACCCGCCGGGCCGCCGCCGATGACGATCACGTCGTATGCGGTGTCGGCGATCATGGCTCACTGTTCGCTCCACCAGCCACCAGCGGACGCAGCACTTCGACGATGGTTGCGAGCACCTCGTCGTGTTCACCCCGGAGCACATTGCATCGGCCGAAGAATTCCGCGTCTTGTTGAAGACCGAACACCTGGCTCATCCCGGTGTCGGCGCTCAGCTTGATGAAAGCTTTCGGTTCGCTCCGATATTGCACCCGATGTTGGTTTAACAGGCCACCGAGCGGAAGATGTGCCTCAATAATCAGCGCCCGCAGCTCAGGTGAAAACGCCTCGAGGTGAATCTCGATCGCCCCGTATTCCACAGGGATTCCGGTAGTCGCGAGTTGCAAGACGACTTCCCGGCGATAGGCGGTCGGTGTGTGCTCGCGATGCAGCACCCGCAACTCCATGGCTCCGCCATGAAACTCTTCGAGCCGCGAAGTCATGTCGCCTTGATGGACGAGGAGGCCCCGATACGGCTGCGGCATTTCAGCACTGTCGATCACCTGAAACGCCGGCACGGCCCGGCCCGCGCTCCCAAAGAACAAGGTGAGCGGGTAAAGCAGCTCGGGTTCAGTCGGGGCTGCGATCACGTGTAACGAGCGCCTTGATGCTGCGGCAGGAAAAAAGCGTGTAACAGGGTATCTACGCGGAGCAACGCTTCGCGCGTGAGGACCAGCCAGTTACCCTGCTCCTCGAGGAGGCCCTTGCCTTTCAGATCGGCGAACTGCGGCGCGAAACGCTCCGTCACATTCACGCGAAACTTATTCTCAAAGTAACTTCGGTTCACCCGTCCGAGCTTCATCTGCAGGATGAACTCCCGAATCATCCGCTCCTCCTCGGTCGTGGCGAGAGCTCGTGAAATCGGCAGATCGCCGCCCTGGATTGCTTCGAGATACTGCGTGAACTCAGTAATGTTCTGATAGTGGGTTCCGGCAATGTGCGAGAAAGACGCCACCCCAAGACCAATCAAGTCCGAGCCAGTCCAAAGCTGATCCCGATAGACAAACTTGCTCTTCTCGGGATCCCGCACGGCCGTGTAGCCGCTGGTCACCGTGTAACCAACCTTCTCGAGTTCCCGGAATGCTTCGTCCACCCAATCCCGCTTGGTGTGCCAGTTCGCAACCGGCGCCACCAACTTGCCCTCGGCCTTCATCTGTTTGTAGATGCCGGTGTTATAGGGAACCTCCATCTGGTAGATAGTCACGCTGTCCGGCTCCAGCTCGATCGTTTTACGAATGTTCGTGCGCCAGTTCTCATTGGTCTCTTCGACCATGCCGGAGATCAGATCGATGTTGATCTGCGGAAAGCCGATGGAGCGGGCATACTTATAAGCCCGGTAGATCTCCTCCGTGCGATGCGCACGGCCATTGATTTCAAGGATGTGGCTGTCGAAATTCTCCACGCCAAGGGAAAGCCGCGTCACTCCAATCTGGCGAATCGCCGCCAGCTTTTGTTCCGTCAAGGTTCCAGGCTCCGCTTCGAAGGTTACTTCCTCCGCCTCATCCCAAGGCAGCAGTGCCTTCATCCGATCCGTCAGGTAGGTTAGTTGAGAGACCGAGAGATAGGACGGCGTGCCCCCACCGAAATAGACAAACTTCGGCTTGCGACCCTGGATGAGCGGCGAGTGTGCATAGAGCTCAAACTCCGCGATGCCCGCGTCCAGATAACGTTTGATCTCGTCGGCGTTCTTATCGGTATAAACGCGGAAGTAGCAAAAGTGGCAACGCTTCCGGCAGAACGGAACGTGGAAGTAAACGCCAAGAGGAACGCCTGGCCGGCTCGGTTGCTCGAGGAGGTCTCTTACGGTCTGCGCTGTCCCCGCATTCCAGAAGGAAAAGGGCGGATAGTTGGCGACGAAGTAGTTTCCAGCTTCGGTGTCGTCGCTCTCCTTTGCAGGGTCACGGATTTCAAGAGTTTCAGTGCTCATGGTTTGGCTGCCGCAGCAGTTTGGGGCGATTTAAAGGCGTAAACGTTTCCGTCTTCCGCACCGATGACAATGTAACCTCCGGCAATGGCCGGCGAGGCGGTAAGGGGCGCGCCGACTTCGTAAGCCCAGCGTTCCTGGCCGTCGGCGAGGTTCACACAATAGAGCCGTCCATCTTGGGAACCGACGATCACGGCGTCCGTGTAAACGACCGGCGAGCTATCCACCTGACCTCGAGTCTGGAACGTCCAGACGCCTTTGCCCGTGCCGCGATCGATCGCGTGTAACCGCTTATCCCGGCCACCAATGATCACTCGGTCCGCCGTCACCGCCGCGGAGGAGAAGTAGGGGAAATTACGCTCACGGTATTTCCATTTGAGCTCTCCACCTTTGGGATCGACGGCAATGACCAGGTTTCCGTAGTTGCCGACATAGCCGATCCCATCGCGCACCGCGACGGAGGAAGCGATGTAGGCATCGGACTCGATTTGCCGCAGTTCCTTCCCATCCGCGAGTTGCAGCACGTGGATATAGCTATCGCAGCCGCCGAAGAGCACCTCGCCTGTAGGCAAGAGTGCTGGCGTCCCAGTAATGTAGTTGTCCGTCGCGTGTGTCCAAACCGCTTTGCCCGTCGCGGCATCGATGCAATGGAGATTCGAGTCGTAGCTGCCGACGAGAAGCCAGGTGCCCTCGCCGTTCGGGTTTTTGGCGTAGTTCGCTCCGCCGAGCACCTTGTCGCCGGTGGCGTACTTCCATTTCAGTGTCCCGGTCGCGGCGTCCAGCGCGTAGAAATTCCCGTCACCCGATCCCACGTAAACCGTCCCTTCCAACACGAGCGGCGTGGCTTCGATGTTTGCCTCCGTCTTGAAGGTCCAGACTTCCTTGCCCGTGGCCAGATCCAGCGCGTGAATCACGCCG
Source organism: Chthoniobacter sp. (assembly GCA_028293645.1). GTDB lineage: Bacteria > Verrucomicrobiota > Verrucomicrobiia > Chthoniobacterales > Chthoniobacteraceae > Chthoniobacter. Next base: position 21,258 of record JAQGOK010000010.1, on the reverse strand, counting down.
GCGTCGTCTCCGAAAAACGTGCGACCTTGCGCAATGGCGGCGGCGGCTTTCACCGGCTTGCCCGCGTTGAAAGTCCACGCGAGTTCGGCTTTCGCAGGCGCGCTTCCCTCGGCGACGCCTTGCAATTGCGAGTTCCCGCGGTGCATCGGCCAGTCGGCCAGTGCGGAGATGGAGCAAAAAATCCCCGCAAACGCGGCGAAGAAGCGAACGATCACGACAGCGCCTCCCGGTAGAGTTCCTCGAAATCCGCAGCGATGATCGGGCGCGGGTTGAAGGTCGCAGTCCATTGCGCGGCGGCTTCTTGCGCCAGCGTCGGGAAGAGCGCCGGATCGATCCGGTGAGCACTGAGATTTTCGCGCATGCGCGCAAGGTCGAGCAGGGTGAGGATTTCTTCCACCAACTCGTCCAAGCCATTCAGGTCGGCGGCGGCGGCGAGTTCAAGATAGTGATCGTGCGCCCGCGGATCGCGCGCGTTGAAGCTGATCACCGCGGGAAGCATCAGTCCGACCGCCTGCCCATGGATAATACCGAATCGAGCGGTCAGCGGATTCGCCGCCGAATGAGCTGCGCCCAGCATTGAGTTCTCGATGGCGGTGCCCGCAAAGGCCGCGCCCAACTGCATCTGCCCGCGCGCCTCCAGATCGTTCGGATCCCGGAGCGCCCGCTCCAGGCCTGCATGGCAGAGCCGAAAGGCTTCGCGCGAATACATCGCCGAGAGTGGGTTTCGCTTCCTGGTGACGGCCGTTTCGAGGGCATGCGCCAGCGCGTCAATCCCGGTGCAAGCCGTCACGCGCTCCGGCTGCGAGACGGTGAGTAGCGGATCGAGGATCGCGACCTTCGCCGCGGCCTTCGGATCGCCGCAGGCCATCTTCTGATGGGTCTCTTCATCCGAGATCAGCGCGAACGACTGGCACTCGCTGCCAGTTCCAGCCGTCGTTGGAATGGCAATCAACGGCAGCATCGGCTTGGTCGCTTTGCCGACTCCCCAATAGTCCTGCATGCGCCCGCCATTGGTCAGGATGAAATTGCAGCCCTTCGCCGTATCGAGGCTGCTGCCTCCTCCGAGACCGACAATGAGATCCACTCCCGCCGCACGCGCCACCTCGACACAACGATCGACATCGAGGTTCGTCGGGTTCTCCCGCACCTCATCGTAGATCGCCACATGCATGCCGGCCGCTTCGAGGAAACCGATGGCGCGAGCGGGGTGCCCGGCGGCGGCGAGCCCTTTGTCGGTGACGAGCAGAACCTTTCTCCCGCCGAGTTCCCGCGCCATCTCGCCCACCCGCTCCATCGTATCCGCGCCAAAGATCACGCGGGTGCGCGGCTGGAAATCGAAGCCGGTGGAGTGCATCACACGAGAGGAAAGCGCCGCGATCAGGCCCGATCGATGGAACGACGTTTGTAGAGGAACTCGAACATGTTCCCCTCGTGGGGCTGATCCCAGGAAATCTTCATCGTCGGGATTGGTCCGAGATTGAGCCGCTCGATGAGCGCTGAGTTGAGAAGTTGTTCGGTGAATGCACGATCCTTGGTAATCGCGGTGACGACCAGCGACGGCCCGATTTTCCCGAGCATCTCGCTTTGCGGCACCTCGACGACACTCGCGTAAGGGCAAAGGTATTCCTTGTTCGCCAGCGGATGGTCGATGGATTCGCAGTGCACAATCGTCGGCCGCAAATAGACCCCGTCCGCCTCCACCTTCCGCGGCCCGCCGCGATACCTGGCGGTCACATCTTCGGCTCCGGGCGTTTGCAGGCCGTCCTCGATCGCCGCGTCGATGAACTCCGCCATCTTGGGATTGGCAAACCCGGAGAGGCGTGCGCCCTCATCATCTGGCTTGGTGGGCGCCACGGGGCCGAGTTTTTGGGCGAGCGCATCGGCGATCTCGGCAGCGTACTTCGGGACGATCACCGCCGAGGCATTCACGCAGGACCGTCCGCCGTTTTCCGCAATCGACGCGACCATCAGGTCGATGAACTCGGGCCAGCGCTCGATCTCGTCGTCGCCGATCAGGATTTTGGAAAAGCCGGGGCCATGCACTGAGAACTTCGGATTGTTCCGATACTGCTCCACCGTCGCTGCATCGCCGAAGATCAGGGCGCGTCCGCACAGCTTCATTACTTCCGCCGAACCTTCGTGATCCGTCGGGTAGAAGCCAAACGCTTCGGCCGGCGCACCCGCGGCGATGAACGCCTGAATCAGCCGATACGGCGTCCACGGTTCCTCCCGACCGGGCTTGATGATGACCGGTGTCTTGAGCGCGATCGCGGGCAACCACAGCGAATTCACCGCCGGCGAATTGCTCGGCATGATCAATCCCAGCGCATTCGCAGTAGGATAATACGAGACGGCGGCTCCGCTCTGCTCACCGTAGCCACGGTCGATCACGTCGAGCGGCAAACCGCGCGTGAGGCCGTTCAGGACCGTCCGGATATTCGTCAGCGCAAAGTGAATCTTCGCCATGTTCCGCCGCACCATCACGTGGGGAAGACCGCTCGTGGCGGAGAGCGTTTTGACGTAGTCGTCCGGAGTCTGGGTGTGCCCTTGATCGCCGAGGGGCAGCTCGCCATTGAGGAAATGTTCGCCCGCCCGCGCGGAGATCTCGATCAGTTGCTCCACCGTGAACCGCTTCAGCGCGTCGCGCGCATCGGCGATCTTCGCGAGGTCCTTGCGAATGATCCCGGCGTTGACCTGACTGACCCGCGCCATCGGCTCGCCGGTGCGATGATTGACCACCTCGGTCGAATCCAGACTTTGGTAAGGCTTGCCTCGGCGAAGCGCAGGGAGATGGGGAAGATTCATCGCAGGAGACAAAACGGAGGCGCACTTATACGTGTGCGTATTAATTCGCGCAAAGTGTTTTCTTGGCCAGCTGAGCTACCGAAATCGCGGCACTACGAACACCCACACGACCAGGTGCGCGGCGACGATCAGCCAGAAGATGATCTGAAACGACAGCTTGCCGACCTTGTGCCGAACCCAGTGTTGCGCAATGAGCGCGCCCGGCCAGCCGCCGCAGAGTTCCAGCAGGTGCAACGTTTTCTCGGGAGTGCGCCATTGGGCGCGCCCCGCACGCGATTTGTCGCTCGTGTAAACCGCCGCCGTGAACGCGCTGGCCACCGCATAGATCGCTGGAACGGCCGAGGGAATCCGGCCCTGCCACGCCGCGAAGATCAGCGCCGTGATGAAGGCTGCAGCGAAGCACGTGAGAGTGCTGCGGACCGCTCCGAGCGGTGCACCTTTGCTCAAACGCACATCCGCGGCGCGCACCCGCTGGCGCTCGTCGGTCGTGGTTTCGAAGGTAACCGTGTCGCCCTCTTGTGGACGCAATCCACGGTTCCCGAGCGCCTTGATGTGGAAGAAGACGTCCGCCGTCTCATCCTCGGCCGCGATGAAGCCAAAGCCTTTCTCATCATTCCATTTCCTAACCGTTCCGCGCTGTCGCATCGGGTGGGAAGCTGAATGGCTCTGCGCCGATGGACAATCAGTAAACGCCTTCGACGATCTTCTTCTCCATCGCTCCAAATGGCCGCACCTCCGCGACGCCATCCCAAGCGTAAGGAGCACGCGGGCGTCGGCGCAGCGCTTCATCGCGCTCCAGAAAGCGCGGCATGAAGAATTCCTTCGTGAGCGTCGTGAGCTCGACGCGACCCCATTGATCGTATTCGACCGTCTTCGTCGTCTCGCTCGGATCGACCACACGTAAGATTGCCCGCGGCTGTGGCGCGTAATAAGTGATCGAAAAGTTGTCCTCTTTCGTGAGCGGCACGGACGCGGCGAGACCCATCAACGTGTTACCGTAAGTCGGATAGAAGCCGATCCGACCTTCGAGCACTTCCTCGACGATGAAGCGCACATATTGCGGCAGCATCGTCGTGCCGCCGCAGAACACGCCGCGGATGCCGGCCTCATAGATGTCCACCTTCTCCGCGAGCGCTTCGAGCAGCTTCGGGGTGGTGAAAAGGCCACTCACTTTGCGGTGCTTCAGGATCATCGCGGCCTGATCCACCACATGCTCCATATACTGCTTCGCGACTTCGAACTGCTTGTTGCCGATCAGCTTCTTCACGAAGCGCGGATCGAGATCGATGAAGTAACAGGAACTACCGCGCACATGCGCCAGATGCTCGATCGCCAGCCGCAATCGGCGCGGTCCCGTCGGTCCCATCATCAACCACGCGCTGCCACGCGGAAAATGTTCGTCGCTGATCTTCTCCGAGAACTCCGAGTAGTCGGTTTTGTAATCCTCCCAGCCGATTCGCTGCTTTGGCATCCCCGTCGTCCCTCCGGTTTCGAAAATGTTGAACGGCCTGCCCTTGAACTCTGCCGGCACCCAGACCTCAGGCTGCAGATCGCGCAGCCATTCATCCTGAAAGTGCGGGAACTTCACCAGGTCCGCCACCGACTTCACCTCCGCCCGGGGATCAAAGTTCTTCTTCGCCCAATCCAGCCAGAACGGGCACCCGGTCTCGGGTGAGAAATGCCACTGCAGAATCTCGTGCAGGTGTTCTTCAAGCTGCGTCTGCGCTTGAGCAGGAGAAAGAGGAGCCATGGTGGACATTGGATTATCTACAAATCGGAGGAAGTGCGACCTTCTGCGACCGGGTCACTGAGGCGGGCGAACGGGAGCGGCTTCGCCGTCGGATTCGCCTTCGTGCGCAGGCTCGGGGAGCCAATGGGTGAGCACCGCGCCCATCAGCGCGTAACCGCCGGCGACGATCGCGGCCATCACCGCAATCTTTCCGGCGCTCGGGGGATTGGATTCTGAAAGCGAGATCGTGAACCACGCGGCCGCCGTGCCGATCACGCGACCGCCGATGTTGGCGGCGAAGCTTTCGCCCGTGCCGCGCAGATGGATCGGGAAAGCCATCGGGATGTAATTTCCCCAGAACGAGAACTGCGCCACGGTGAATAATCCGGCGAGGAAGATGCCCATCTTGATCAGGCCGAGTGTGTCGCCGCCCAGGTTGCCAGCGATCCACCAGAAAAAGAATGGCACGAACAACAACGCGGGAATCTGGAAGACGCGCAGCAGCGTTCGGCGGCTGATGATCATCGTCGCCAGCACCGCGAAGATGACGCGCCCAACCAGGCCGCCGAGTTCCTGCATGCTGGAGACTTTCGCGACGATTTCGTCGCTGGCGTTTCCACCGATCTGACGCCTCTGGGCAGGAGTGAGTTCCGGCTTCCCGGCGCCTTTCGCCTCCCCTGCGGCCTTGCCGACTGCGGCTTTCGCGGTGGCAATGATTTCTTTGTGGCCTCTTTCGTTGGGAGTGCCGATGCCGGCTGCACCGATGATCTGCGGCAATTGCTGGATAGCGCCGAACGCGATGCCATAGCTCGCCGCGAAGACCAGGGTCGTGATGACCGTCGTGCGAAAGAGCGCCGGACTGAACAGCTCTGCGATACTCGGCCGCTTGAGCACGCCAGCCTTACGCTTGCGCGCCCACTCGGGCGACTCTGGCAGGAAAGGCCGGATCAGGATGAGCGGCAGCGCGGGAATGACACCGGAGATAAGCGTGTACCGCCACGCTTCATGTCCGCCATGAATCGGCGGCAATCCCAGCGCCCACTTGGCGGCCGCGATGTTCGCCAGCGCGACGAGGATACCACCCAAGGACGAGAAGGCCTGCGTGTAGCCGAGCACCTTTTCCCGCTGGTGCCGATCGCTGAAAAGCTCAGCCAGCCATGCAACCGCCGCGACGAACTCGACGCAGACCCCGATAAAGACGAGGCAGCGGAAGAAGAGCAGTTGCGGGAGCGAGGTGGCAAAACCCGCGGCGCACGCGGAGGCGGCATAGAGCAGAATACTGAAGGTCAGCACCCGTCGGCGTCCGAGCAAATCGGTGAGATACCCTCCTAGCAATCCGAAGACTCCGCCAGCAATCGCCGGCACGAAGAAGAGCATCCGCGCCCACTTCACATACTCCGGCCCGCCAGGCAGCCACTGCGCCATCGCCTCCGGCCTCGTCATCCCACCGGCCACCATCTGCTCGACGAGCGGTGCACTCAGTGAGGCCATCGCCGGCTTGATGATGAGGGGCAGCATCAGCAACTCGTAGATATCGAACGCAAAGCCGATCGAAGCGATGATGCAGATCAGCCACTGTGTGCGCGTGAGGCCGCCGGAAGGAGAGGAAGTCATGAAGGGAGCGACCTTGTGGGATTAGTCATGAGAGCGGGAGTGAAGCTTGGGCAACGGACAAAGGCGCTTCTCGATCGACCTAAGTGAACAGGGCGATCGAAATCCGAAGCGAAGAACCTTCGTCCAGGGATGGGTGTGCGGAACGAGGTCGCGGCTATGAGGGTGCCCGCGGACGCCATTCTGGCCTACTTCTTAACAGCAGGGCTGGCGGCGGCTGGCTTGGCGCCATCGGCAACCGCATAGAGATGCGTTTGCGTGCCGATATACATCGTCCCATTCGCAACAATCGGCGTGGAGTAAACCGGTGAACCCATGTTCAGCTCGGTGAGGACCTTCTTCTCTTTAGCGGAAGCGAAGACCACCAGGTCACCGTCCTCGTCGCCAAGGTAGACTTTCCCGTCCACGACGAAGGTTGAACCCCACATATGCGCTTTCATGTCGTGCTCCCAATACTTCTTACCCGTCTCGGCATCGAGACAGTAAACAAACCCGCTGAAGTCCGCGATATAGAGTAAGCCGTTCGTTGGGTCGATGGACACCGTGCTGATGCTACGATGCACTTCTTTGAAGTCCCAAATAAGTCCGGTCTTGGTGATGTCACCCGTCTTGGTCGCGTCCACACACACTATGCGTCCGACGCCTTCGCCGTGCTCCGGATCCTGACCGATGGCGACATAGACGCGGTTCTTGTAGAAGACGGGCGTGGCGTTGATCTCGCTCGGGCCTTCCGCCGCAGGGTATTTGATGAGCTTCCCGGCTTTGTCCTTCTTATACTCTTCCGGCACGGCGTCGAACCACCAGACCTTCTTGATGAAGTCCGTGTCGCCTTCCTTCACCGGCTTCGAATCCAGCGCGTAGAGAACGCCGTCTCCGCCGCCGAAATAGACATGCGTCTTGTTCCCGATTTTCGCCATGGAGGGCGAAGTCCACTGGCCGTGTTTGATATTAGGCCCGATCTCCGCGTCATCTTCGCCGAGCAGTTTCCCGGTATTCTTATCGAGAGCGATAAAGGACGGAGAGAGCGGGGATGGAATGTTCACGTGGGTCCAGTCCTGGCCATTGCTGGTGCAGACGAAAACCGCATCGCCGATGGTCAGCGGCGAGCTGTTGGAGGCGTTATGGGGGAAGACGCCCAACTGGTCCATCATGTCGTAGTTCCAAAGGATGTCCGCGTCTTGCTTGGTAACTTCAACCTTCGGCTTGCCCGGTCCGGCCATGTATTGACCTTCCTCGGCAAATCCCTGGTTGCCATTCGCCTGGCCATTTAGGTCCAGACAAATGACCTCGCAGCGACTCGTCACGAGCCACACCTTGTCACCTTCGACACGCGGTGAGCTGAGCAGGCCGAGATACTCCCAGTCGTTAACCTTTCCGCTGGCCAGCTTCGGCACTACGAGCTGCCACAAGAACTTGCCGGTATACTCATCGAAGCACATCAGGATCGAGCGATCGTCCTTAAAGCGCTCGTCGCGCGGCGCCGCGTTATTCGTGCCGACGAGCACCTTGCCGTTCGCGACCACCGGGTTGCCATAAGTCTGCGAGCCGAGCTTCTCGACCCACTTCACGTTTTTGGTCGTGGAACGGTCGATCTCCTCGGAGTTAGGCTTGAACTTACCCGGGTTGAACTCGGCTGGGATTCCCGTCGCCGGCGAATACATGTTCCGTCCCGGATCGTTGCCACCCCACTGTGGCCAGTCTTGCGCAGAGCCGATGATCGGAAGCGCGGCGAGGGAGAAGAGGAGTGCGGCTGTTTTCATTTGAGAGAAAATCATTTCAAGAGATGAATCGGAGATCCGGCAGACAAGGCGCGGATTCACGGCGTTCAGTTGGGCGTCACGCTGATGTTGTCGATCCACGCTTTCTGCTCAGACGGCGCGAAGCCGAAGAGACCCGGCGAACCGTTCTGGTGCGCCTTGGTATGAGGCATCTCGATCGTCCACGCCTCCGGCTCCGGTTCGCCTTTTTTCCACGCTTTGGCCCGCACGATCCCGCTTCCGTCCTTCGCTACATCGACGCGCGTCTTCATCCGATACCATTCATTCGGCGACATCTTGAAGGGAACGCTGTGCCTCACCAGTTCCTGATTCGAGGTCACTTCGAGCTGTTGTGCGTTGCCCTTTAGCACAATGGCGTAGCGTTGGTTGATCAGCCCAACCTCCGACATCTTTCGCCGGTTACCTTCCGTCAACACATCGGCTTCCATCGTGTAGTTCTTCAGCACAGGGCGGTTGATGAAGACCATGCCGCGTTGCGTGCGCTTGTCCTGGATCGTCTTCACCAGCGCCTTGGATCCGTCTTTATCGCGGATCTCGAACCGGAAGCGCGCCGCGTTCCACGGAAGCGGCGGATACGCGAAGGGCGTCGGCGGCTCGACCAGGTTCGGCTCGGCGGGCGCCGGCGGCTTCGAGGTGTCGTTGCTGAGCTCGTATTCCTCAAAGTCTTGCTTGAGCGGAATGTTGGGCAGCACCCGTCCTTTGAAATAGCCGGCCATCTTGCCAAGCGTGCCCTTGAACTGACCTGCGGATGGCACCGGCTCTTTGTCGATCACAAGTTCGCCCTTCTCGTTGAAAGCACCCTTCATGGTCACCTTCACGAGCGCGGTCGGTGGGATGAACGGCTCCCATTTCACGGATTTGGGATCCACCTTCTCCTCTACGGTGAAGCCTTTCGCATCCAGCGAGCGGACCCGGAACGTCGCAATGTCACCGGGCCAGAGGAGCACCTCGTAAGGGACGACCTGAAGCTGCGTGGCCTCGCCTGGCGCAGGCCATTTCTCCGGCTCCGGCTCGGCCGCCAATCCTTTGTTCGCGCCCTTTGTGCCAAAGCAATAGAGCTTCTTCTCGGTCTGCATGTAGATCTTGCCGTTGTAACCGACAGGTGACCCGTAGCACTTACCAGTAAGGATAGTACGGCTGAGTATCTCGGCATCCTTCTCGCCCGGTTTGAGGACAAAGAACTCCCCGTCACCAGCCGTCTCGCCTGCGCCGCCCTCGGTGGCACCCTCAGCTCTCGCTGCCGCGATATACATCGCGACGTAAAGCTTGCCGTCCGCATAGAACGGGCTGCTCTGCCGCTGCTCGATGCCCAGCTTCTTCTTCCAGAGCACTTTGCCGTCGTTGGCATTGACCGCCGCAAGATCGCCGGTGCCAGACACTTGATAGATGACATCGCCGACCAGCACGGGAGAACTCGCCAGCGCACCGACTGGATTGCGCCACGCTTCCAGCGCCTTCGTCTCGAAGACTTGCGGCGTCTGCGGCGTCGGCGGCTTTACTTCGGTGGGGATTTTAAAGGCGGCCATGCGGCCCACTTCGCTGGTGTCGATGTTTTCGCTCTCGTGCACCACGATGATGTTCCCTTTGTGCTCCACGACGCCGGCGTTGATCCCGCCTTTGGCGCCGGCTTTCGCCACCGGAGTCCGCCAGAGCGGCTCACCGGTGCGCACATTCAAGCAGACGAGACCGCTGTCGCCGGTCGCCGAATAGAGCACGCGCATCCCGTTGTAGAAGCTCAGCCACGGATGGGAGAAAGTGTTGTCCTGCGGGCGATCGGCCGGGGCGCTCGACCAGACGAGTTCGCCGGTCTTCTTGTCGAAAGCGTAGAAGCGATCACCGGGCGGGCCGTAAGCGCCCCAGGCGTTGGTGATGCCGCGCGTGATCACGAGATCCTTGTCGATGAGAGGCGAAGCGGTGCGGTTGTTCGGGAAGGTCATCCGCCCGAATTCCTCCATCATCGAGTGCTCCCAGAGCAGCTTCCCGTCGGCGCTGAAGCAGGCGAAAATCCCCGAGCTGTTCTGGATGTAAACGTTGCCCGTCTCCCCATCGATCGAGGGGCTGGAATTCGCGTAGCGGAGATAAATGACATCACTCAGGAAGTCGTTGAACAGATGCTGCCAGAGCTTCTTACCCGTCTCCGCATCGAAGCAGGCCACACCCTCCTGCAGCTCCGGACCTTCACCCTGGAAACCCATCACGTAGAGCTTGCCGTTCGCGATCACCGGAGCGCTTTGACCCGGAAAATCGACACTCCAAAGCGCGGCCTTGGCATCCACTTTCTCAGGCAAGCCTTTCTCGAGCGAGACTCCGGTCTGATATGGTCCGCGCCAGTCGAGCCAACCCTTTACTCCCGCCGTTTTCGGCGGCGCAGCCTTCGCATCCCTGGGCGCGGCTTGCAACGGAAGAGCGACCATTGAGAGGCCGCAGGAAAGGAGAGCAAAGCTGGAGAACTTCATGAGGCGGGGGCGGCGAGGGACTCTTCGCGCGAATGTGAACGCGGTGCTTAAAAGGGGACGGCGGGAAAGTCAAAACAATACTTATACGTATTAATTTCGGGCTGATTCCGTTTAAGTCTTCGCGCCACGAACGACCCAAGCAGTTGGCCGCGAGGCGCGGAAAATGCAGAGTCCCGGCTTTCCTGCTCCACTTCCAAAAGTTCAACTTCCCGCCGCCGCCTCATGCCCGATGATCTCACGCTCGCCCCGGACGCCTTGCTGGCCGCGCCGCCGCAGAAGCGTCTGCCGGTGCTGTTGCGACGCGCCTGGTTCGCTCTCAATCAGGCCTTCCGCCAACGCATTGCGCACCTCGACATCACGCCCGATCAGTTCAGCATTCTGCGCTGGCTGAGCGAAGGCGATCCCCAAGGCCTCACCCAGCGGGCCATCACGGATCTGATGGCGAGCGATCCGAACACCATCACCTCCACGCTCTCGCGGATGGAAGCGGCCGGGCTGATCGCGCGGCAGCCGCACGAACTCGATCGGCGCGCGCACCGCGTGACCCTCAATCCGGCGGGCCGGCGTGCGTTTGAAAAGGCCCGCAAAGTCGCGATGCAACTGCAGGAACAGGTGCTCAGCGGCCTGCCGTTGAGCCGGCGGCAACGCTTCCTCGAAGAACTCGAGATCCTCGCCGACTCCTGTGCAGGCGCACTCGCAAAACCGACAACCAAACGCCGGCAGTAGCGAATCCGGCTTCCGGTAACTCCGTCTGCGGGCGACGAGGCAGCATGGCGCGGAGTTGGGTGATCGATGGTGCGCGCGGCCAGACCCCGGCGATGCCAACGATGTCCTCCTCACCGGGCCCGAGCCGTCCACGGCCGCGTTGCCGATCGCTGGTCTTCTCGGCCTGCGCGCTCGGCGGCGGAGAACGGGTCCTCGCAGCAGCTTAACGTCGCTTCCTCTGCCAAAGCGGAAGACGCCCTTGCGCGCGCGATCAGCGTGCCGGCCGCGAGATGCTGCGGAGCGCGGTGTCGAGCCGCTCGACATCGACTGGCTTGGTGAGATGCAGGGCGAAGCCCGAGTCCTCGCTCATCGCCACGTCGGTTTCCATGCCGTAGCCACTCAGCGCGATACCGGTCAGACCGTGACGCTGCTTCAGCTCGCGCATCAGCTCAAAGCCGGTGCCGTCCGGCAGCCCGAGATCGCTGATGACGACGTCGAACGGGTTGCCAGCCGCGAGCGCCAGTCCTTCCGCTTTCGTGCGCGCGAGCTGCGGCAGGTATCCCCGCTTCGTGAGCAACCGCAGCATCAAAACGCCGGTCGTTTCGTGATCTTCCACGAGCAGGATGCGCAGACCCGCGCCGGGCGCCGGTCCACGTTCGGGACGCGGCTTCGGGCTCTCGGCCGGTGCTTCCCGGGTTCGCAACCGCAGGGTGAACGTGGCGCCATGATCCAGGCCGCCGCTCTCCGCGGTGAGTTCACCCTGATGCAAGTCGGCGAGTGCTTTGGAAATGGCGAGACCGAGTCCGAGTCCACCGAAGCGGTGCGAAACTTCGCGCCCGCCCTGCTCGAAAGCTTTGAAAATCAACGAGAGCGCGCCTTGGGAAATCCCTTTTCCGGTATCGGCCACCTGGAGCTGCCAGGTCTGTGGATCGGGATTGCTCGTGTCGATGTGAACCTCACCGCTTGCCGGCGTGAACTTCACCGCATTCTTGAGCAGGTTCCAAAAGATCTGCTGCAAGCGCGCCGGATCCCCCTGCACGTGATGGGCGGACGCTTTCATCGCCACCAACACTTTCGGCCGATCCGCCGCCGCTTCGCTGCCGACGATCTGCAAGGCGTGATCGAGCAATTCATGCACATCCACGCATTGCGGCTGCAGTTGCAGTTTCCCGTTCGAAATGCGGGTCAAGTCGAGCAGGTCATCGATCAGCCGCGCCTCGAGTTCCACGTTGCGTCGGATCATCGAGACATCGGCGCGCAGCTCGGTCGGGATGGTGGGATCCGTCTCGATCGCGCTGGCGGCCATGAGCACGGGGGTGAGCGGCGTGCGCAATTCATGGCTGAGCACCGCGAGGAAGTGATCCTTCGCCTGGTTGGCTTTTTCGAGTTCGTTGAAAAGGCGGGCGTGTTCCACCGAAAGCGCCGCCCGGCTTGCGAGATTTTGGGCGAAGGCGAGGTCCGTCTCGTTGAATTCGCGCGCCGTTCCCGTCAGCACGAGAGTCAGGGCGCCGAAAGTGCGCCCACTGACGGTGAGCGGCAGAATCATTGCGGAGTGCAATCCCAGGCTTTCCAGCGCTTCGAGGTGCCGGGCGTCGCGCGCGGATTCGCGCAGTATCGCGGGAGTGATCTTGGCGTAAAGCGCCGCCTGCCCCGTCCGGATCACCTGCGCGACACCCCCTTTCGCGTCCGGAAGCACGGGGTAAGTGCGGCGTAATCGCTCCGCGACTTCGAGTTTGTCCGGGTCGGCGTGCGCGGTCGCAATGGGATGAACGGACCCATCCTCGAGCAGGACGTCCACGCCACACCAGTCGGCGAGTGTCGGCACAGCGAGCTTGGCGAGGTTGAGCAGCGTCGTGCCGTAATCGAGCGTGGACCCGAGTCGCTCGCTGGCCTCCGCGAGGAAAGCCCAGTGCCGGCTGGCCCGCTCTTCCTGCGCCCGCAACTCGCGTTCAGCCAGCAACGCACGATCCCGTTCCTCCTCCGCCGCCTTCCGTGCGCTGATGTCGGTGTTCGTGCCGAACCATTTCAAGATCCGGCCTTCCGCGTCGCGCAGCGGCACCGCGCGTCCGATGTGCCAGAGATAACTGCCGTCGCGCGCACGCCTCAACCGAAACTCGACCTCACAGGGATCGCCGGTGATCAGCGCCTCGCGCCAGCGATGTTCGACCATTTGGCAATCGTCGGGATGCACCACATCCAGGCCGCCGTTCGCCGTCAGCGTTTCACTGTCCGCACCGAAATACTCGAGCACCCGCCCATTCACAAAATCCAGCTTCCCCTCGACGGTCGCGGTCCAGACTTGCTGCGGGCTCGCTTCGCCCAGCAAGCGCAATTCCTCGCCGGGAACGACAGCGACTTCGTGCGAGCCGGTTTTCATTGCAGAAAATCAGTGCAAAAGGCGCGCCAACGCGGGCGTGTGCGGGCAGGATGCCGCCGCCTTTCTTCGGCCGAAAACGCGGGCGACAATGTCGGCAACTTCGAGAACATCGCCCGCCAACATAGGCACCTCATCGGGGCAGGCTAGAATTTCGTTGCGGTCACGATCGCGTGTTCGTGCCACCGGAATGAGCGATTCCGGCGCACGCCGCAGATTCCGGCGTGATTTCGGCGCGGTGGCGGGTCATCGATGATGCCATGCCTCGTTCCCTCCCCTGCCTGATCGCTGTCTGCGCATTGGGCTTCGCCAGCTCTCCTGCCCACGGCGTCAGCGATCCGAATGCGCCCGCTTCCACGCCGCAAGAGCAGCTCAAGAGGTTCCATGTTCCGCCGGGGTTTGAGGTACAGCTCGTCGCGTCCGAGCCGGAGATCCAAAAGCCGATCAACCTCAACTTCGATGCGGCTGGCCGCCTCTGGGCGACAGGTTCGGAGCTGTATCCCTGGCCTGCAAAACGCGACGCAAACGGCCAGCCGATCGCCGCTTTCCAAAAGAACTGGGACGACGCCGCGCAGCAATTCCGGGTCGGCGACAAGGCGCCACAACCCGCGGAACACGGCAAGGACACCGTGCGCATTCTTTCCGACTTCGGCGCAGACGGTCGGGCGCGAAAGATCGAGACCTTTGCCGACGGGCTGAACATCCCGACGGGCGTTCAACCACTCCCGCGGCTCGCGGGTGCTCCTCGCGCCACGGAAGGTGCGATTCAGGCCGGGAGCTCAGCCGAGGTGCAGGCGATCCGCGCCAGCGCGAAAGGCGACAGCGCGATCATCTTCTCCATCCCCAATATCTGGATGATGACTGACACGGATGGCGATGGCCGCGCCGACCGGAAGGTGCCGCTCTACGAAGGCTTCGGTTTCAAGGACACGCACGGCATGTCGTCGAATTACCTCCATTGGATCGATGGCTGGATTTACGGCTGCCACGGCTTTTCCAACCACAGCGAAGTGCGCGACCGCGCCGGTAACGTGACGGTTTTCGACAGCGGCAACACCTATCGCTTCAAGCCGGACGGTTCGAAGATCGAATACTACACGCACGGGCAGACGAATCCGTTCGGGCTGACGGTCGATCCGCTCGGCAATTTTTACAGCGCCGACTCGCATTCGAAGCCGGTTTACATGCTGCTCCGGGGCGGCTTTTACGAAGGGATCGGCAAGCAGCACGACGGGCTCGGCTTCGCCCCGCGGATCACCGACGACGATCACGGTTCGAGCGCGATCGCGGGTATCGCGTATTACGCCGACGACAAATTTCCCGAGGAGTTTCGTGGGAATTTGTTCAACGGGAATCCGGTCACGCAGCGGATCAATCGCGACCGCCTCGAATGGCACGGCTCGACGCCGAAGGCGATCCGCATGCCGGACTTCCTGACCTGCGACGATCCGTGGTTCCGCCCGGTGCAGGTCAAGCTCGGCCCCGACGGCGCGCTTTGGATCGCGGACTTCTACAACCCGATCATCGGCCACTACGAATCGCCGCTCACCGACCCGCGCCGCGACAACCAACACGGCCGTATCTGGCGTGTCGTGTGGAAGGGCGGGACGGCGAAGTCGGCAGTGCTGGGGAGCACAGGCGGCCCGCCTGTCGCGCCCGGCGGCCCGCCGAGCGCCCCGGGCGTGGATAAAGCGCCGCCCGTGGAAAATGCGAACGACGGAAGGTCGGCTTCTCAAAAGGCGCAGGCGTCAGCCACGCCCCAACTTTCCGGCGGGCCGCCGGAAACGACAGGCCAGCGGCCTGCGCTCCCCGGAAGTCCACCGCCCGACCTCAGCAAACTCGACGCGACAGCCCTCGTCGAAAAACTTGCGGATTCGAATCTCATCATCCGCATGTTGGCGACACACGAGTTGGTGGAGCGGGTGGGGAAAGACGCGGTGATCGAGGCAACCGCAACCCTGAAGCCTGCAAGCACTCGCCCCCAGACAGTGGAGATCGCACCTGGCAATTCATTCGTCCGGACCATCCCCGCGTGGACCAACACACCTGCCGCTCGGGCGTTGGCTCTCTGGACCTTGCAGAGGTTGGGCGAGTTCGAAGGCGGTTTGTTCGATGAGCGTTTGAGGAACGCCTTTGAAGACGCACCAGCTGTGCAGGTTGAAGCCACCCGCATTCTCGGTGCGCAAGACATCACCCGCGTGAGCGAAACGCCGCTGATCCTGGGACTCGCCTCCGACGACCCGTTCCGGCGTCGCTTTGCGACCGAAGCGCTCTCGATGCACAGCACCCGCGACGACCAGAAACGCGCCGCGCCCACTGCAATTCTGGGTCTCCTCGAGCAGTGGCACCGCACTCCGTCTCGCGATGTCGAATTGATCTACGCGACCCGGATTTCGCTCCGAGACATTCTCACCACGAAGGACGGCTATCTTGCTGCGAAGAAGATCCTTCCAGGAACCCCACCTGGCGATCACGCAGCGCCGGAAAACCCCGAACGCCTCGCCGACGTCTCCCTCGCCGTCCCGACTTCGGAGTCCGCCGACTTCCTCCTCACGCATCTCCAGCGCACGACGTTCACCACACCACGCGCAGGCGAATACCTGCGCCACGCCGCCTTGCACATCGCGCCGGAGCGGCTGCCGGAGATTGTTTCAATGGTCGAGAAACTCGGCGACGTGCCGCTTACGCAACGCCTCGCGGTGGCGGATGGTCTCGCGGAAGCGGCGCGGAAGCGCGGGTTGAAGCTGCCGGAGAACGCCACGGCCTGGATGCAGCGCGTGATGAGCGAAGCGCTTTCGACCACCGATCTGGCGCTGCTCGATCGTGCCATCGCGGCGGTGCGTGAGGCGAAGCTGGAGCAGAAGTTCGAGCCTTTGCGCGCCATCGCGTTGAAAGCCGGCGAACACGGACCGCGCCGCGCCGCAGCGCTCGATGCACTGATGAACCTGCCGCGCGGCCGCGAAGTCGCCGCCGTGGCGCTGGCGGATCCTTCGTCAATGACGCTGCGCAAGCGCGCGGCGGAATTGCTCGGGCAACAGGCGAACGCGCCGGAAGCGCGCGCGGCATTGCTCGGCGCTTTGCCGATCGCACCGTGGGAGCTCGCGCTCTCGATCGCAGCGGGATTGAGCAAGAGCGACGCGGGTTGCGAGCAACTCCTGGTCGCGCTGGAAACCGGTAAGGCTTCGCCCGCTTTGCTGCGCAACCAGGCCGTCGCCGGTCCGCTCGGCGCGCGTCCACAGCCGTTGCGCGATCGCGCCGCGAAGCTGACCGCCGACCTTCCCCCCGAAGACGCACGGCTCGACGGCGTCATCGCGCAGCGCGTGAACGATTTCCGCACTGCACAGCCGAACGCGGCGCGTGGCGCCCAGCTCTTTCAGCAGCAATGCGCCGTCTGCCACAAAGTGAAAAACCAGGGCGGCAACCTCGGCCCGAATCTCGACGGCGTCGCCGCGCGCGGCGTGCATCGGCTCATCGAAGACATCCTCGATCCGAATCGGAACGTCGATCCGGCGTTCCGGCAGACGATCATCGAGACTGCAGACGGCCAGGCGATCGCGGGCGTGAACCTGCGGGAAGAGGGCGCAACGCTCGTGCTGTCCGATGCGACCGGCAAGGAAGTCACCGTCTCGAAAAGCGCGGTGAAGAACCAGTCGCAGTCGCGCCTTTCGCTCATGCCGCCGGTATTCGAGACGCAGCTTTCGGCCGGTGATCTCAGCGACCTGCTGGCCTTTCTGACTGCGCCGTAAAAGGGTGTGTGGCCACTGCGCAGCGACTGCGGAGTTGATTTCAGAGGGACTCTTTCCAATCTTCGCGCCATGCCGAAGGAAGACGCGATCAAGACCGAAGGCACCGTGAAAGACGTGCTGCCGGGGACGATGTTTCGCGTCACGCTTCCGAACGGCACGGAGGTGCTCGCGCACATTTCGGGCAAGATGCGGAAGCATTTCATCCGGATTGTGCCGGGCGATAAAGTCGAGCTGGAGCTCTCGCCGTATGACCTTTCCAAGGCGCGGATCATTTTCCGCGAGCAGTAGGCATTCCTACACACGCAACGCCCGCCCGAGCGGCGAAGCTTGCGATGAATATCCGCGGTTGGATTGATCCTTCCGCTCTACTAGGAAGATGCCTGCCATGAACCCTGACGAAACGAATCCCACTCCCAGCGAACCAGACGCCAAAGCGAATCTCGAAAGCGCGAAGGCTCACGCCCAAGAAGCCATCGGTGCAGCGAAAAGCCACCTGAAGGAAGCAGTGGACGCCTCGAAGGAACATCTACGCCAGGCCGCCGGCGATTTGCGCGCGGCCGCCGAAGCGAAAGGGCGGGAGTTGCGGGGAACGGCCGAGTCCCGCGCCCGTGACTTGCGTTCGACCGCCGAGTCGAAAGCGCAGGAATTGCGGGGCCGAGCGGAACACCTGCGCGGGGAAGCGACCGATCGCGCCCGCACCATGCAGGAAGACGGCGAGCTTTTCGTCCGTGAGAATCCGATGCGCGCCGTGCTTTACGCGATTGGCGCGGGCATTGTGCTCGGCCTCTCGCTTCGCCGCTAAACAGCGGATGCTGAGGCGCCCTTCGCTCCCGCAAAGTCCGCTGGTGTTCAGTGGCCCTTCCGGGAGCCAGGTTTCCTGTTTCCAGTGAGGCCTTACATCTCCAGTCACATCAGCCGAGAGGAAGGCGTCGCTGCGGAAGCGGCCGGATTCCTCGGCAATCTCGGCTCGGTTTTTTCTTCGCAGTTCGCGTATGTGAAGGTGCGGTTGAAGCTCGCCGCCCTGGAAGGCAAGGAGGCGGCGATCGACTATGGCATCGCGGCTGGACTGGCGATCGGCGGGTTCCTGGTCGCGCTGTTCGGGTACCTGTTTCTGCTGATCGCATTGCTTTTCCTGATCGCCTCCGCCGCTGGTGGTGGAAATGCCTGGCTTTGGGTCACCCTCGGAGCGGCGTTGCTCCATTTGGGCGGCGCAGTGGGGTTACTCATTCTGGCGAAGAACCGCATTGTCCTCCCCATGTTCCCGGCCACACGGGATGAGATCAAAAACGACCGGCTATGGCTGACGACCCCCGCAAATCCGAACTGATTGCCGAGCTCGAGCAGTATCGGCATCAGGTCGCGGCCAATGTGCATGGTTTGCGCGCACGCCGGGAACGGAAGGAACCCGGCCCGCAACGGCTCCGGCGATACCGGCCGTGGGCGCTTGGCGGCGCTGGTTTGATCGGTCTCCTGCTCGCGAAGCTCCCACCGCGGCGCGGCACGAAAGTGATCGTGAAAGGACGGAAAGACGCGACGGAGAAGAAGGTGGTGCGGGGCAGCTTGATTCTGATGGCGGCAAAAATTGCGCTGGATCTCTTCCGTCCGATGCTGACGCGTTGGGTCACCCAGCGAGTGCTCGGCTACGCGGCCACCCGTGTTGGTCGCTGATCACAGCGTCTGCAAAGTTCCGGTCGCGGCGCCGGCTGAGTCGCACCCGCTGAGGGGGAAAGTTTCTATTGCTTTTAAAAGCTTGGTCGCTAGCTCTCTTCCCTCTGAAATAGGCTCACGAAATGGCTGAAATGATCGACCCTCCCCCCGTCAGCGAACAACTTCACGCGCCTGCTCCCGGCGCCGATGGCGGCGAGGTCCACACGCTCGATCACGTCGATCAATATCTGCAAATCGGCCAGGAGTCAGACTGCTCAGACGTGCATCTCGGCGTGAACTCCCTGCCGATCTGGCGCCGCTTCGGCAACCTGGAGCCGATCTGGTTGCAAGCGGATCGACTCACCGCCGCCGACACGGAGCGCCTGGCCATGGGCTTCCTCGATGACGCGCAGAAGCAGCTGCTCTTCGATCGCGGCGATGTTGATTTCGCGTATGCGACCCCGTTCGGGCGCTTCCGCGCGAGCGTCGTCCGGCATCGGCTGGGCATCGACATCGTCTTCCGGATCATCAGCTCGAAGCTCCGCACCATGGACGAACTTGGCTTGCCCGAGTCGCTCAAGATGCTCACGCAATATCACAACGGATTGGTGCTGGTCACCGGCTCCGTGGGCTCGGGAAAATCGACCACGCTCGCCGCCCTCGTCGAAGAGGTGAACCGCACCCGGCACGATCACATCATCACTCTTGAGGATCCGATCGAGTACGTGATCTCCTCCAACAATTGCCACGTCACGCAGCGGGAAGTCCACACCCACACCAAGTCGTTCGGCGCCGCGCTCCGCGGCGCGCTCCGCGAAGATCCGGACGTGATCATGGTGGGAGAAATGCGCGACTTGGAAACGATCCAGCTCGCCATCACTGCTTCCGAAACCGGTCACTTGGTGCTCGGCACGCTGCACACCGGCAACGCTGCCAGGACGCTCGATCGCGTGCTCGACGTTTTTCCCACCGATCAGCGCGAACAGATCCGCGTCATGGTTTCTGAATCCCTCCGCGGCATTATCTCGCAGGCGTTGATTCCGCGGCAGGATGGGCGCGGCCGGGTGCTGGCACTGGAGATCCTCACCAACACGCCGGCGGTCGGAAACCTGATCCGTGAAGCGAAGACCTACATGCTTCCCGGAGTCATGCAGACCGGGAAAAAGCAGGGCATGAAGCTGATGGACGACTCCTTGATGGAACTCTATGACGCCGGCTTGATCTCGCAGGACGAAGCCTACAGCCGTTCCGAACAAAAGGCGCTGATGCGCCAGCATTTCGCCCACTGATTCAGATGCCTTACATCGATCAATTCTTCGAAGTTCTCATCAACGCAGGCGCATCCGATCTGCATCTCGGCCAGGGCCAGCCGCCGAAGATCCGCCGGCACGGCGAGGTCATTCCGATCCGCAACGAGATCCTCACCGATGAGGAGATGGCCTACATGATGAGCGAGATCAGCGGCCCGGAGCGCTGGCAGCGATTCGAGGAAACCGGCGACCTCGACTTTGCTTATGAGATGGATGAGCACTCGCGGTTCCGGTGCAATTTCCTCAAGCAAGCGCACGGCTACGGGTGCGTTTTCCGTCTGATTCCAACGAAGATCATGACGCTGGATCAGCTCGGGATCCCGCAGATCGTGAAGGATTTTGGCCATCTGCGCGGTGGCCTCGTGCTGGTCACCGGCCCGACCGGCTCGGGCAAATCGACGACCTTGGCGGCGCTCCTCGATTACATCAACGCGAGCTTCTCGCGCCACATCATCACGGTCGAAGAACCGATCGAGTTCGTGCACGTGAACAAACGCTCCATCATCACGCAGCGCGAAGTGCCGGATCACGCGACCACTTTCCCGATCGGCTTGAAAGCAGCGCTCCGCGAGGACGCCGACATCGTGCTCGTCGGCGAAATGCGCGATTTGGAGACGATCCAGCTGGCACTCACGGCAGCCGAAACGGGTCTGCTGGTGTTCGGAACGCTGCACACCAACAACGCCCGCAAAACAGTCGATCGGATGATCGACGTGTTCCCGAGCGATCAACAGGCGCAGGTCCGCACCATGCTCGCGAGTTCGCTCCGCGGTGTCGTCGCGCAGTTGCTGATGAAAAAAGCCGACGGCGCAGGTCGCGTCGCGGTGAACGAGATTCTCGTCGTGAACGGAGCCGCGGCCGCCATCATCCGTGAAGGCGCCACGCAGAAGCTGCAGGACGTGATCGTCGGCGGCAAAGGCCAGGGCATGCAGTTCATGGACGACGCGATCTGGGCGCAAATGCAGCAGGGCGTCGTCACGCCGCTCGAGGCTTACATGAAGGCGATCGACAAGAATCGCTTCCGCGTCTTCCTCCCGCCCGAAGAGCAAGGGCTGTAGGTTTTCGGTAACTGGAAGGAGCCCAGATTCGGTCGCCGG
>JAQGOK010000009.1 GCA_028293645.1 Chthoniobacter sp. | reverse complement strand
TGGGCGAATTCCGGGAACTGCCAGTAGCCGTCCTTGTAGTGGTTTTCCAGGATCAGCGTGATGCCGTGCTGCTCCGCATCGGGCAGGAGCGCCGTGATGCATTCGGCAGCGATACGCACGCCTTCGTCATTCGAAACCTCCGGGCGCCGCTGCCCGCTGAGCACACGGCAGAGCTTGCCGCCGAGTTGCGCGGTGACCTCGATCACCTGCCGCTGCGCTTCGACTTCGCGGGTCCGGGCGGCGGCGTCCGGCTGGGTAAAATCCGGCGAGTAACACATCATCGGCATCGTCAGCCCGCGTGCTTCGATGCGGCCGCGAATGCGCGTAATCTCCGGTTCGCTGCGCGGAGTGAAGCCCCAGTAGAATTCGAGCCCATCCACATCCAGCTCCGCGGCCGCTTGATCGACCCATGCGTCGAGCGACATCGTTTTCGCGACGCAAAGATCGTCCAGAAAACACTTTGGGAAGGCTGCGAGCGGCATGGCTTCGCGACTACTTGAGCAAATCGAGGCAGATCAACTCGCGTGCATCACGCAGATACA
The DNA here is from genome assembly GCA_028293645.1 of Chthoniobacter sp. Lineage (GTDB taxonomy): Bacteria > Verrucomicrobiota > Verrucomicrobiia > Chthoniobacterales > Chthoniobacteraceae > Chthoniobacter. Next base: position 2,358 of record JAQGOK010000009.1, on the reverse strand, counting down.
GGCGGCCGTCTGCGTAGGCAGGATTGCACCAGTTTGTGCCGCAAGCTTGGGTGCGACCGAGTTCTTTGTAACCCGCGGGGTCAGCGGCGAAGAGGATCAGTTCGCCGACGTCGTTGAGCGCCAGGACGTTCTTCCCCATGACCAAAAACGCGGCTTCCGCGCGATCCGCGCTGGTCGGTGTCAGGCCGGGATTTTCCCACGCGAGCTGACCGGTGGCGAGATCGATGCAAATGAGGTTCTTGGCGGGTCCGAGGCCGTAGAGATGATCGTCGACGACAACGGGGCTGGAGAAGTTGATGGTCATCGCCTTGTTCACCCAAGCTTCGCTGGCGGTCACGGCGCCAGCGGTGGAAGTCAGTTTCGTGGCGACGAGGCCGATCTGGTGTGAAGCCACCACCACGAGATCGCGCCAGACGTTCGGGGTAGTGACGTGCCGCCCGAGGTTGGTTTTCAGCGGCACGCGCCAGAGGGGTTTTCCGTCGCGGGTTTGGAGACCGATCAGTGCGTCTGCGGTGAAGCTGATCACCTGCTTCACGCCCGCCATGGTCGCGATGAACGGCGCCGCGTAGGCCGTTTGGTCGTTCTCCGATTTCCAGACCACGTCCCCCGTCGTTTTCTTGAATGCGACCAGGCTGGCGCCCTGCATTCCGCCGACCTGAGCGATCACGTTTTCACCATCCACAATGGGCGAGCCCGTCGCGCCGTGCCGGCTCGCGCCAGCGGCTTTGCCTTTCTCGCCAATGTAGATCGCGCCGAAGTCGTCCACGAAATTCTTCCGCCAGATCACCTTGCCGTCCGCCGCGTTCAGGCACTGGAACTCACCTTTCGCCGATTGCACGAAAACGCGGTCGCCGTCCGCCACCGGCGTGCAACGCGGACCAATCCCGAATCCGTCCTTGTGCGATGAGAAGATCGTCGCCTGCCAAAGCTCCTTGCCCGTCGCCGCATCGACCGCGTGCGCCACTTCCTGCGCGTCCTGGTTATCCAGATAGAACACGCGCCCGCCGCTGATCACCGGCGACGCGAATCCTTCGCCGATCGGCGTCCGCCAGATCACGCGAGGCTCCGGCGCGAGCTTCTCCGGCACCGGTTCTCCGGCTCGCACATGCCCCGTCCGATCCGGGCCGCGCCATTGCGGCCAGTCTGCTGCCGAAACGGTCAGCGCGGTGAGAACCAGAGCGGGGAGAACGCGGAGAATCATGCGCGGCGAGTGTGTCGGAGGGCGTTTGCGGGCACAGCAAAAAATCGGGTAGAGCTTGGTGACGAGCTCACGCGTGCCTCGACGACGTTCCCTGGAAGCAGTTTGCTCAGCCATGCGCATTGCACTTTGGCTCACTGTCGCGTTCCTCGCGGCGTCCTCCGGAGGGTTGTCGGCGGGGAACGTGACCACGTTTGCCGGGACAGGCGTGAAGGGCTTTTCTGGTGATGGCGGTCCGGCGACGGCAGCGCAGTTGAACAACCCTTTTGCCGTGGGCCGCGGCCCGGATGGCGCGCTTTACATCTGCGACGTGGACAATCAACGGATCCGCCGCGTCGCCCCAGATGGAACGATCTCGACCTTCGCCGGCAACGGCGCACGCGGTTTTTCCGGCGATGGCGGACCTGCTACAGCCGCGGCTTTGAACGAACCCTACGAGCTCGCTTGGGATGCGGAGGGGAACCTTTTCTTCGTCGAGCGCATGAACCACGCGGTCCGACGGATCGACAGGAAAACAGGAGTCATTTCGACGGTTGCTGGCAGTGGCCGTGCGGGGTTGGCGGGCGACGGCGGACCGGCAAGCGCGGCCGAGTTCAATCAGCCTCACAGCCTGGCCTTTGATGCGGCCGGGCACCTCTACGTCTGCGACGTGCTTAACCACCGCATCCGACGAATTGATTCGAAAACGGGCATCATCTCCACGTGGTGCGGGACGGGTGAAAAGAAAACGGCCGCCGATGGATCTGCGATCGCGGGCGCTGCCTTGCACGGCCCGCGCGCGCTCGCTTTCGATCCAGATGGGCGTTGCTGGCTGGCGCTGCGTGAAGGCAACGCCGTGCTGCTGCTCGATCCTGGCGCAGGCGTTTTGAAGCGAGTGGCCGGGACAGGCAAAAGCGGTTTCACCGGAAACGGCGGACCAGCGCGGGATGCAATGCTCGCGGGTCCGAAAGGCGTCAGCCTCGATGCCGGCGGTCCATATCTGGCCGACACCGAAAGTCACAGCATCCGCCGGATCAATCGGGTGAGCGGAGCTCTGGAGTTGATCGTCGGCACCGGTGCGAAGGCCGATGGTCCAGACGGCGATCCTCTGGCGTGCCGGCTGGCGCGTCCGCACGGCGTTTTCGTTGATCCAAAAGACCGCGCGCTCTACATCGGCGACA
>JAQGOK010000210.1 GCA_028293645.1 Chthoniobacter sp. | reverse complement strand
GGCGCTGGGACCGGTGGCGTGGATGCTCGATGCATCGTGTTATCACGACACGTTTGCGGCAGAGGGAGCCGCGGCGTTTCCGTAGGCGCGGTTCTTTGTGCCGCCGGGTTTTGCGCGGCCGGACGGTGTGCGTGTGGAGTCGCTCGCGGAACCGCCGGAGGCTTGGGCTCACGATGTGGCTGTCGAGAAGATCGACGGCATGCCGCGCGTGAATGAATTCGCGGTGCTGCATCGCCCGAGCCGGACGCTGATCGTGGCGGATCTCGTCTTCAACATGCGCGTCGAGCGGGATCGCTGGAGGACGTTCTTCTTCCGTTATCTGGCGGGGACGTTTGGGCGTGTCGGGATGAGCCGGATGTTTCGGCTGATGATCAAGGAGCGCGCGGCGTTTCAGCGCTCGATCGATCGCGTGCTGATGTGGGACTTCGATCGGCTGATCACCGGCCACGGCGAAATCGTCGAGACCGGCGGCAGGCGCGAGTTGCGCGAAGCGGTGGAAACGGCGCTTGGGACCGGCCAGGGCTGAAGCGGCAGCATCACGACGAGCGGGTGAGTTGGCTGGCGTTTCGTCCGCAACCGTCATCCCTTGAACCACGTCCTGCCTCGCAAAAAAGAAGCCGCACCACCGAAGTTGTGCCGCCGCGTTGAACCGGACTGACAGTCAGCTTGCCGATCTTGCCCGCAACGAGCACGCGGAGCGCTCGGCAGGAACACGGTTCGAATGAGAGACGTCGAGGCGGCCGCTCGTTAACTCGATTCAACGGCGGCGTTGCTTGGCCGGGATGGCAGGAGGCCGGCGATTCACTCGTGGACTTTCCGTTCTTCGGAGCCGAGCTTCGCGGCCGTCCCCCTTCGCAGATTCCCCCATGAAACGATCGCTCGCGGGTTTGCTGTCTCTCTCACTGGCCGCTGTTGCGGCGGCTCAATCCTTACCCGCGGACGGGTTCTTTTCCGACGGCGTGACGAGCCATCCGGCGCCGCCGAATTTCACGCCGCAGCCGATCCTCGACAACACCGCGGCTGCGTCCGTCTCGGCCACGCTTTCTGCGTCGCAGGCTACCGGCGTGCCGCTCGCCGTGCGCGTCCGCCAGGGCCTTGATGACGCGAGCGCCATCAGCGTGTTCAACAACTTCCCGGTAAACTACGTGTTCACCGATTTCATCGGCGCCAATGCGGGGCTGCGCGCGGGCGAGGTGGCAGATCTCGTGGTCGGATCACCGCAAAGTCGGAACGCTTTTGTCGGAAACTTCGACCTCTATCCGAATTCGGATCAGGACACGACGCGACCCGCTGCGGCGACTCCGAATCCCAGCTCGAACTACACCGACGCGCGCGGCTTGCTTCGTTTCGCAAAGCAGATCGCCGCGCCATCGCTGCGGCCGGGCGGGCCGGACTATCGCAATCCCGCGAGCGGCAATTCCAATGCGCCCAATATCCGCGCCGCGCTGTTTGTCCTGCCGATTCAACGGCTGACCTTGGCGGAGTTGGGATTGCGCGGCATTGGCCGCGTTCCCACGGGCGAGACTTCGTTCACGATCACGGAAGCGCCGGCTGATCCGACGCAGCGGCTGATTCCGTGGGTCTCGCGGTTCAACGCCTTTGGGAACTCCGCGCTCGATACGGACGGCAACCCCGGGAACGGATTTGCCTTCGTGCAGAATGCGGCCACGCCGGCGAATGGTCAGCTTCCATCGCGTGGCGATTTCCAGGTGCAGATTCTCCACTATCGGTTGCGGGGCTCGGCCAGCGTGAATCTCAACAGCGGCGGCGGCAGCAATGTCATCGGCTACAGCCCGGCCCAGGAGCAGGCTGACGTGCGGCTCGGCTGGAGTGCGAGCACCCTCGCGAACGAGATCTTCGCGCGCGGTGGTGCCGCAGTGGCCTGTCTTTCCAACTCCATCGGCGATCAAGGTGGCGAAACCGGCAACACGGTTGCGCGCAGCACCGAGGTCGCTGGCGCGGTCTGGTCCGGCGTCTATGACCGGCACGGCACGATCGATCCGGCGACGGGCACGCGGCGATTGCTCATCGCGCTGAGCAATCTCGGCTCCGCCGCGAAGACGATCGATTTCCCGGTCGTTGGCGGGGTCTCCCTCTTCGACAGCACGGATGCGGGGCAGGAGGATGATCGCGATAACTTCACGATCGCTCCCGGGCAGCATCGGCTGCTGGAGTTTTCGTTGGAGCTGAGCAGTCGCGGACGGACGGAGTGGGTTTTCAAAAACAGCCAGTTCATCGGACTCGATAACAACCGCAACGGAGTTGGAACCGGCAACGCCTTCCCTGCGACCCAAACGCCGGTGACGATTGCGGCGGAGGTTTGCCCCGGCAGCGGCGGAAATGCTGCCTCGATCGCCAGCGCCGGCGCGGGCGCGACCTACCATTGGCACGTCATTGGCGGCGAGGTGCAGACGGGACAGGGGACGAATGCCATCACGTTTGCGGCGGGCGACGGGCCCTCGGCGACGGTGTCGGTGACGGTGCTGAACAGCGCGGGCGCTGTGGTGCAGGGATCCGCGATCGTAGGTGTCGGACCACCCACGTCGATCAGCGCGCCTCCCAGTGCTCTGGCAAACTCCACGGGCCATGGAGCAGAAGGACCGCCGGGAGCGGGGCTGACTTACCAGTGGAGCATCGATGGCGACGGCGCGGCGATCATCGGCTCGTCCACCGGGCGGACGATCACCTTTGCGATGGGCAGCGAGGATCTGACGCTGCTGCTCACGGTGACCAATGCGCAGGGCTGTCACGGCTCGTCGGTGGCTGTCGTGAAGTTCAATGACGCGCCGCAAATCCGCGACGATCAGGTTTTTCTAATCGGCAACCAACCGCGCGAAATCCTGGTGCTCAACAACGATGGGGCATTCAGCAAAGACCGTCTGCGTGTCGAATCCGTAACGCAGCCGCAGTTCGGCACGGTGACCATTCTGGGTGATGGCACGTTGATCCGCTACACGCCGCACGGCAGTGTCCGGCCGGATAGCTTTACCTACACAATCCGCGACGCGGAGGGCGGCACCGCAACGGCGACCGTCACGGTCGGCGATTTCTTCGCGACAGTCGCCGGCGAGCTGACCGGTCTGGTGCAAGCCTTCGCCGGGAGCGGCGACAGCGAACACTTCGGGCTGCTGCGCCTCAAGGTCGCAAGGACGGGCGCCTTCACCGGCGCGTTGCAACTCGCGGGACGAAAGTTCGCATTGCGCGGCTACTTCGACTTGAGCGGAGTCGCCCATTTCCTGAAGCCGGCGCTGACGGAGTTGACGCTGAAGCGCGCCAGTCCAGATCTCCCGGATCTGAAACTCCGCCTCACGCTTGCGGAGGATTTGCTCTCCGTCACCGGGACTCTCGCGGAGAGCGGGAATACAATCAGCACGCTCAACGCGGATCGTGCGCTCTTCACCAGCAAGCCCAACCCGCCGCCACCGCTGATCGCGATGCCAGCAGGTCTGGCCGGCAAATACACCGTCATCTTTCCTCCGAGGACCAATGCCCTCCCGCCAGGCGCATTTCCGCAGGGCACCGGAATCGGCCAGCTCACCGTCAGCTCGAAAGGGATCGCGGTGTTGAAAGGAACGCTTGCCGACGGGACGCCCGTCAGTTGCGCCGGCCCGCTTTCCAAAACGCAGACGTGGCCGTTCCATGTCGCCTTCGCGAAAGGGGCTGGTTCGATCAGCGGTCCGGTAAAGTTCCGCGACATCCCGAACGTGAGTGATCTGGACGGCCGCGACCTGAACTGGTTCAAGCCTGCCGGCGGGACGACTTACTATCCGGATGGATGGCCGGATGGAATCACGGTGGACCTCCTCGGGTCCCGCTTTTCGAAGCCGTCCGACGGAAGCGCCTTCACGGGTGTCGCTGCCGAGGATGACGACGGCAATGCGGCCGCCACTCTCAACGGTGACGGTCTCGCCCCGGCACTGGTCAAATCTCTGAACGTGAGTGCAAAGAACCAGATCACGGTGCTGCCTCCCAACGACGAAGCGCTGAGCCTGAAGCTCGCGCCGACCGGCGCGGTCTCGGGCAGCTTTTTGCATCCCGTGGATCAAACCAAAACCGCTCTGCGCGCGACTGTGTTTCAGAAACAAAACCGTGCGCTCGGCTTCTTTCTTGGCGCCGACGAAAGCGGCGGGGTGATGATCGCGCCCAAGTAACTCCAAGCTACGGGCGGGTCGTCCGATTGCGTACAGGCATTCGCGGCTACGGAGTCCGGGTGAACCGCTTCAGACGTATTCACGGGCGATGAGAACCACCGCTTCGACCACGCCCGCAGTGACGACTCCGCTGCGAATGGGTTTTGCGGTGAAGGTGCTCGGGCGGCCGGAGCAGAAAAGTCACGACGCGCGTCGCTGGCAACAGGCGCCGCACCTGCGGGTCTCCCTCGGCTACGTGCGGGAGATCTTTGCGTACCTAAAGGAGCGCGAGATCACGATGTACCGCATGTCTTCGGATCTCGCGCCGTACCTCACGCATCCGGACATGCCGCAGTTTCGCAATCAGGTCGCGCAATGTGCGGACGAGCTGCGCGGACTCGGCGCAATCGCGCGCGAGCAAGACCTGCGGCTCTCGTTTCACCCATCGCAATACATCATCCTCAACAGCGTCGACCCGAAGCTGACGGCGCAAAGCATTCACGACATCGAGAGCCAGGCCGAGATCCTCGATCGCATGGAGCAAGGTCCCGAAGCCGTGGTCGTGGTCCACGTGGGCGGCGTCTATGACGATCGCGCAGCCGCGCGCGAACGCTGGGCGAGGACTTACGAGAAGCTGCCCGAGCGCGCACGACGGCGGCTGGTGCTGGAGAATGATGACGTGTCATTTGGCGCAGCCGACGTCCTCGAAGTGCACCGCCTCACGGGCGTGCCGCTGATTTTCGATCACCAGCACTTTTGGTGTTTGAATCCGGAGCGCCTCGAGTTGCGGCCGACCGTGGAAGCATTTCTGCGCACCTGGCCCGCCAGCGTTCGGCCGAAGCTGCACTTTTCATCGCCGCGCACCGAGATGCGCGAAGTGAAGCGCAAAAATCGCACGACGAAGAAGAACGAGACTGTGCTGCTCCCGCCGGTCCTCAACGGCCACGCGGATTACAACCACCCGTTCGAGTTTGCGATGATGATGCGCCAGCTCGCCGGCCTCGAGTTCGACGTGATGCTCGAGGCCAAAGCCAAAGACCTCGCGCTCCTCCGCCTCCGCAACGACCTGCTCCGCTGCGCTCCCGACGTGGCGGCTCGGTTCGGCCTCGATGCAAACGTTGTGGACTCCTGAAGCAAACGGCCGGCTTCGCGACAATGGCACCATGATCGGCTGCCGGGATTTTGTCGCAGGACTAATCACTCCCGCTCGGCACTTCCACCAAACCGGTGGCCCATTCGACGTTACACGCGCCGCAGTAATAGTGGACGGCAGGGAGCGCCGATCGATCGGAGAACGCGCGCATGGCAGCCGGTGGGGCTGAGTGCTACGGCGTGGGCTTTCGTTGCTGATTCATGCGGAAGCGCCACCAGGCGACATCGCGATCACCCGGAGGCACCCACACCCATACGGAGGTGGCCTTGCGGATCCATTCCACGGGAATGGTCGCGGTCTGCACCAGCCCAGTGCGGAAGTCGCCCGCCGTCACCACATCGCCAGGTTCGTCCGGCCACTTCTTCAGCTCCGCCACCATCCAGCGCAGTCGGCTGAGATCGACGCCGGGACGAAGCTCCGCGTCGGCGGTGATGGTGAGCGCGCCGGGCAACGGCCGGCCTTCGTCATCGAATTTGGGACTGTAGATCAGGAGCGACGTCTTCTGCCCCTGCATCTCCACTTCGGGACCGGATTTGAACGTCGCGTCGCCGATGCGCAGTTCCAGATTCCAGGCGCGCAAGGTTGGTTTCACCAGTCGGTCGGTGGCTTCGCGAATCGCCGGCTGAAGCGATCGCACTGCGCGTGAAGGCAACGCGCGGGTGACCAACTTAGCGCCGTTCGTTGCGCCTTCCGCTGTTCGCGAACGCGCCGACCGGCGTTGCTGCCACTCGATCATTCGCTCGAGGTCATCCGGTTCGACAGTGGTCACGAGCAGATCGTCAACGCGTGTCGCTGCCGCCTCCTGCCCATAAAGCCACAACGGCAGCCCCGCCGCCTGGCCGGGCAAGGCACGCAAGCCGTTCAACACCTCGGTGCCGTTCAGGCGCAAGCTCCAGCGCTCCGTGCGGCGATCCAGCCGGATGGCGAGGCGCAGCCATTCGGCGGCGCGTCCCCTTTCATCCACGGCAAAGGTCTGGCCGGTGGAAATCCAGACGCTTTCCTCCGCAGAGCGCGCGAACAGGACTCGCACTTCGCCACGCGTGCCTTGCCGGAAGAAACCGACCACCGCACCGCCGAAGTCGAGGAACTCCGCCTCTTGATCGGCGGCCCCCGCCACCGGCTGCACGAGCAATTCAGAGAAGACCACCGGCGCTTTCGCTACCGCCGTCGTCGCGACAAACACCGCCGGAAACGGCGTGGATGGTCCGAGTTCCAGCACCTGCGCGGAGTCCTTTTCCTCGATCGCCGCGATGGCCGCCGCTCCCTGCACGACCTGCACGCCCGCTCGGGGTGCAGCTAGCGCTCCGATCTTCCAACCAGCCGCTGCTTCAAAGTCCGTAAACAGATAGGCCGGCAACGCCGCAGACGCGACGGAGGCGCAGCAGAACCACAGCACGCCCGCCACGAGCCGACCGTGCGCGGCAAAGAGGGAAGCTCGGACGTACGCGCGCATGGACCAGCAGGGCTCGAGGATCATCACGTTCACCGGTGCGAAGGTAAACGCGGAATGCAGCGGGATCTCTCGCAACCGGGCATCCGACGGGTCATTCGGTGGGAATCTCGTTCGCGGTTTCCCGCCTTTCATCACCGAAGGCGACTGTGGTCTTGCCACTTCCGGGCGCCGCACGCTGGACTCCGCTGCCCCTCTTTCATGCACACTCCTCAACGCGACACTCTCGAGAAAATCGGTCGAATCGGCTACGGCGCGAAGAGCGTCATCTACCTCGCGGTCGGTCTGCTTTCGGCGAATGCCGCGATGGACGGCGGCAAGGCGCGCGACTCCCGCGATGTGCTGCACACCGTCGCGCAGCAGCCGTTTGGGAAGATACTCCTCGCCGTGCTGCTCGGCGGCATCGCGTGTTACGTCGTCTGGCGCGCGATTCTCGTCTTCGGTCCAGCCATCGAGAAGGGCGCCAAAGCGTGGGTCGTCCGTGGCCGATCGTTGCTCAGCGCGCTGATCTACTCCGGGCTCGGATTGGCCGCGTTCAAGGTGCTCACCGGTTCGGGTGCGAAGGGTGGTGGCGGCGAGTCGTCCGCCCGCGGCTGGACGGCACAGCTCATGGACGCGCCCGCCGGCAAATGGCTCGTCATCGCGGTCGGGGCCGGCTTTGTCGCCTATGCGATCTCGCAGTGGCGCCGTGCGTGGACGCGTTCGTTCGAGAAGAAGCTCAGCCTCGGCTCACTCTCGACCAACGCACGCAGGACTGTCACACGCATCAGCGCCAGCGGGATCGCCGCGCGTGGTGTCGCCTTCTGTCTCGCCGGCATCTTCCTCGCGAATGCCGGCCTGCAAGCGGACCCCTCGAAAGCACGCGGCTTGAGCGGCTCGCTCAACGCCCTTCGCGATCAACCCTACGGCCGCTGGCTGCTCGTCATCGTGGCGCTCGGCCTCGCCGGCTACGGCGTCTATTGCGCTCTCAAAGCGCGCTACGGCCGCATTCGCGAATAGGTCGTGGTGATGAAATCTCCGGCGTTTCTGCTCAGCTTCGTTTTCCTCTCGCTCACTGCTTTCGCTCAAGACGCGGCGAGAACTCTGCGCGTTTACTTCGTCGGCAACAGCGTCACCGACACCATCCGCTACGAGCCAGGAGACGGTCTGGAAGACCGTCCGCGAGCATCCGGAGAGCGGCGTGAGATAGCTCACGCGCGGAACTCCGCCACCACCGGCGCGTGATCGCTCGTGCCGAACTGCGCCGCGACCACGCACGACGTCGCTTCCCGCGCCAGCGGTTCGCTGGCGAGGATGTAATCCAGCCGCCAGCCGATGTTCCGCGCGCGCATGTTCCGCCACGGCGCCCACCAGGTGAACAGCCCTTCATTCGTAGGATCCATCCCCCGCCCGAGATCCACGAGCCCGCGCGATAGCATCCGCTCAAAGAGCGCCCGCTCCTCCGGCGATTGCCCCGTGCAGTTCGGACTCCGCTCCTTCGGATGCACGTCGATCTCCGCCCGCGCAATATTCAGATCGCCGCAGAGGATCAACGGCACCCCCGCTTCCACCATGGCGCCCGCGCATTCCTCCAGCGCCTGGAGAAAGCGCATCTTCGCCGCGAAATTAGATCTACTTATCGAGACGATGGATAACGTGCGAGAAAAGTACCGCCAACGAACCCATAATGTCCCTCCGTTCGTAACGGATACATTCAGGCCCGACATGCGCAAACGAATAGCGCTTAAGCACAACTGACATTTTGTGTGGGGGTCTCGGAATCCTGTTTAGATCGTGGCCGCAGATCGTCCGCAGGAGCAGCGGCGGATTTCCGAGCAGGAGCGGAAATCATCGCTTGCGCGCTCCGTAACGGAGGCACTCCGATTCTAAACTAGGTTGCCTCGCACGCACGCCTGAATCACTCTTGCCGAATGGAACAAGCCTACGTGCTCACGGGCGAACTTCGCGACGGGCGTTCTCTCCTGCTCGATGAGGCGGTACCACTCGCGGCGGGGAAGGTGCGAGTGACCGTCGAGGCGATTAAGGGAACTCCCAACGGGAAGCGGTCGCATCTCGCTGTCCTGGAGGATATCTGGGCAGCGCAAAAGGCGAGTGGACGGGTGCCGCCCTCAAAGGAGGAGATCGATCGCGTTCTTGAGAACGAACGCAATTCCTGGGACTGAGCGGAATGCGGCTCTATCTGGACGCGGTGGCGATCATCTACGCCGTGGAAAGAATGGAGCCGTGGGCGGCACTGGTGGCCGCACGGATCAGGGATGCGCAAGCCGCGCCTATCACGTCGGAGCTTTCCTGTCTCGAATGCAAAGTCCGTCCGCTGCGGCTCGATCAACACGATGTGGTGGCGCGGTTCGACGCGTTCTTTGCAGAGGGAGTCGGCGAACTTCTGCCGGTCTCGCGCGAAGTCTTGGAGCAAGCGGCGGCTTTGCGAGCAAAGCACAACTTCCTCAGGACGCCCGATGCGATCCATCTCGCGGCGGCCATGGCCGCGAAGTGTGATGTCTTCCTGACTAACGATCACCGTCTGGATCGGTTCACGGAGATCGCAGTGGAAGTGCTGGCAGTCTGAACCGTGGCTCTCTCATGAGGTGATCCGGTAATCTCTTCGGCAGCAGTTCGCACGTCGCCGG
>JAQGOK010000222.1 GCA_028293645.1 Chthoniobacter sp. | reverse complement strand
GACATGCTATCTGTTTTGTAATGAGAATAGGTGTGGAAAACTTTGTTTATATTCGTTATATTTTAGGGCTAGGTCTAATAAGGGAGCGTGATGCAGCGGGACGGTTTGTGGCAGGCAGTGCTAGGGGAAATTGAGCTGACTGTTTCGCGTGGAAATTTTGTCACCTGGTTCAAACCGACGCAACTGATCAGCCACACCGACACTACGGCGGTCGTCGGCGTCCCGAACGTCTTCATAAAACAACAACTCGAGCGCAAATATAATGATCTGATTCGCTCTACCCTCGCTAAGAACGGGGTTGATGCCGAAACTATCGAATATAAGATGCTGGCCGTGACACAGATGATGCGCGAACCGGAAGATCTGGTCATGAACCAGCCTAGCAATCAGGTCAATGACCGCTTCGTGTCGCCGCGCAGTTCTTCGCCCGTCATGCCGGCGAACGGTTCCGGTCCATATAACAGCCCAACTCTGCAGTCGAGTCCATCGGGTAACGATCAAGGTCCGCTGACTAACTCTTACCGCCAAGGCATTAACGAACGCTACACCTTTGATAACTTCATCGTCGGTAGTGGTAACGAGCTGGCTTTCGCGGCTTGCCAATCGATTGCTCAGATGCCCGGCACGAAATATAACCCGCTTTTCTTGTATGGCGGCGTCGGGATCGGCAAGACTCACTTGATCCAAGCTGTTGGCAACGCTCTCAAAGCCCGGAATCCGAAATCAAAGGTCTTATATATCTCGACTGAACAGTTTGTCCAAGAGTTCGTCTCGGCCCTGCGCTTCCGTAAAACTTCAGACTTCGCTAACTACTACCGCTCCGCTGATGTCTTGATAGTCGACGATATCCAGTTCATCTCTGGTAAAGAAAAGATGGTTGAGGAGTTCTTCCACACTTTTAACGATCTCCATCAGGCTAACAAGCAGATTATCCTAAGTTCCGATAAGCCGCCGCGGGAAATAGAAGGCCTGGAAGAACGTTTACAGAGTCGTTTTGCTTGGGGTATGAGCATCGACATGCAGATTCCGGATTTTGAAACTCGTTGCGCCATTGTCCAGACCAAAGCTCACAGCCACGAAGTCGAGCTACCAGATGACGTCGTCGAATACTTAGCCAATCACATTCAGACCAATATCCGTGAACTTGAAGGCGCCCTTAATCAGTTATTGGCTTTCTGTGAAATGCGTAATCTAGAGCCTTCCCTGTCAGTGGCCGGTAGTTTACTCGGTTCTGCTAAAGCTCGTCCAAAACATTTAAGCGCCAAGCAGATTATCGAGCGGACGTGTAAGCACTTCCAAATCCCTATGGAAGACATCCTTGGACCTAAGCGTGACAAGGACATCGTCGTTCCCCGCCAGATCGCCATGTATATGTTAAGAAGTGAACTCCATTTAAGTTTTCCAAAGATTGCCCGAGAACTTGGTCGCAAGGATCACACTACTGCCATTCACTCCGTTGAGAAGATAACCAAAGAGTCCCAGCTTGATGCCGACCTCCGCTCGACCCTGTCGGAAATCAAGGAGCGTTTGTATGCATAAACAAACTGTGTCCATATACTGTGCACAAGTCGTCCATAACCTGCGGACAGTATCGCTTCGGGCTGTGGGTTTACACACAGTATCAACTGACCGGTCGAACAGTACTGTGGACTTATCCCGCACTTATACCAGCAGTAAGCCTGTTTTTGTACTCGGCCTTGTGCACCGCTTTTTTGCTCATCTTACCGAAGTAACCGTCCGACTTATGCCCACTATCCACACGACCAATAAAGACAAGTACAAGTATAAATTAAGAATAAGTACATAAGGAGCTGTGTATATGAAACTGCAAGTAACTCAGGAAAATCTGAACCGTGCACTAGGCTCTGTTGCCCGAGTCGCCAATACCCGTAACGCATTACCGATACTCGCTAACGTTCTAGTTAAGACGAGTAATAATCGATTAAGCCTAAGTGCAACTAACTTAGATATCGCTATTACCCATTACATCGGCGCTAAGGTTTCGGAAGAAGGATCAATCACAGTCCCTGCCCGATTGATGCAGGACTTTATTAGCAGCTTACCTTCGGGGGTTATTAATTTAGAATTAAAAGAAACTAAGTTAAGTATCACGACTGACCAGTACCAATCAACGGTTAACGGTATTATGGCTGACGACTTCCCTGTCATGCCCGCCATTACCGGTGGTCAAAGTTGGACAGTACCTGGTGCGGTACTTAAAAAGACTCTACAACAGGTAGTCTTTGCCGCCTCTAATGACGAAACTCGCCCCGTCTTAACTGCCGTCCTTCTTCACACCTCAGATGGAAATCTATATATGGCGGCAACCGATAGTTACCGCTTAGCAGAACGAAAACTAAATCCGAACGCTGAAGATGTCCGATTATTAGTGCCTGCTACTGCTATGCAAGACCTACTAAGGATCATTGGCGACGGTACTGACGACGTTATCGTAACTCATGATGACCAGCAAATTCTTTTCCAAGTGGGCGACGTCGAACTCGTAACTCGCTTAGTCGAAGGTAAATATCCTGACTACCAGAAACTAATTCCATCAAGCTTTGCAACTTCGGCTACCTTAAAGCGAGCCGATTTTGTAAATGTCACCAAAGTTTCTTCCCTGTTTGCTCGCGAGAGTGCCGGATCAATCACAATTGAAGTCAATGAAGACTCGCAGACATTAAGCATTCGCTCAGTCGCATCACAGTTAGGTGAAAACACCGCTCAAGCCGCTGCTAAAGCCGTCGGAAGTGAAAGCATTACTCTAAACTCTCGCTACTTACTTGATGCGCTTAATGCGGTTACTGGCGATGAAGTAACTTTCGGTTTCAACGGCAAATTAGAAGCCACTCTGCTGACCGATGCCGGCAATACGGACTACAAGCACGTCATCATGCCGCTCAAGGGTTAAATCCACCCTGGCGACATTAAGAACAGCTATACTACTTCTATGATTACTGACCTGCGACTGCAGCACTTCCGATCCTATGATGACGATTCTTTCGAGTTTCAACCAGGTGTAAATATCGTCGTCGGACCGAACGCGAGCGGCAAAACCAATTTATTAGAAGCTATCTTAGTTTTAGCGACGGGTAGTTCGTATCGAGTAAGTGATGCCGAGCTCGTTCAACGCGATCAACCTTGGTCCCGACTCGACAGTCATGATGTAACTGACAGATTACGCACGGCCAAAATCGTCTTAGAGCCCCGCCCCATCAAGACATACGAAATCGGTGGCAAAGTTATCCGCCGACTAACCTTGAAAGACAAGCTACCAGTGGTGCTGTTCGAACCGAACCACCTACAATTGTTAGCTGGATCACCAGAGCAACGCCGTAACTACCTGGATGACCTTTTGGAGCAAACTGAGCCCGGTTTTGGCACACTAAGACGGGAGTATAAGCGGATCCTGGCGCAGCGTAACAGTTTACTGAAGCAAGCCGGGCTATTGAGCGCCGGACAGCTGTTCGCTTGGAATATTCGCTTAAGTGAGTCTGCCGGGCGGATTGTTCGGGCCCGTTCGGAGCTGACTATACTGTTAAACGAAAATTTAGCGCAGTTATACTGTGATTTGTCACACACTCAAACGCGCGTCAGCTTGGCTTATGCTTGCCGCTTCACCCCCGGTAGTTACGAAACTCAAATGCTCAAAAAACTAGAGTCAGATTTAGTACTGGACCAAGCGCGTGGCTTTACCGGCACCGGTCCCCACCGTGAAGACATGCATGTCGAGTTCGACGGCCACCCTGCCGGGCTAGCCGCATCCCGTGGAGAGAGCCGGACAGCCGTTCTGGCTCTTAAGATCATGGAACTCGACATGATAGCCGCGGTCCGTGAAACCGCCCCCCTACTGCTCTTAGACGACGTCTTCAGCGAACTCGACGGCGCCCGGCGGAAGGCTCTGACTAACTACTTGAAGAATTATCAGACTTTCATTACTACGACTGATGCCGATGTCGTAATCCAGAACTTCACTGAGACTTGCCATGTTATTGCGCTGGGCGACTAAAACGGGTTGAGGGTGTTGATTACTTTGTAATCTTGACTACTGATACCACTTGCGCGTAGCGCTTCACTCAAATTGTCATTGCTTGCTTGGATTTGTTGGGCTGAGTACAGACCCTCCACTTGGGATTCCAGGGAACCTGGTTTATTTAACCGCGGCGTGACAAAAAGTATATTCTTGTAGGCAGATAAATCATTGATAAGATCGGATTTAATCAGTTTACTGATTTGCTTATCGTAAGCTACGGATACGGTACGAGTTGAAATCAAATGAAGTGCTGTCTTGCGTTGCTCAGAATCTATTAAACAGACAATCGTGCCATCAGCGGCTGGTTCTAGTCCGCAGTAAGTGTAGCCCCCAAAAGTATATACGTAGAAACTTTTACCAGACTCCCCGGCAAGCGATAATATACCTTGGGTAGTAACCGCCAATGGCACATTATTAATTTGGTGTAATTGCTTGACTTCACGGTATTGAAACTCAAAATCCAAGCTCTTAGCACCGATTGTATAAACTTTCAAAAAGCCTTCACTGGTCAGTGCGCATAATTTTTTTTCAAAACAGCCCGATGCTCCAAGAATTAAGTCGGACGTCGTAAACCTGACATTACTACTCTCAGACATCAAGTATATTTCTGAAGCAGCTGGCTCGGCATCACCTTCTGTTTCGGCTTCGATTTCTCCGCCCGGATTATTTGAGTAGTACCTGATAATTGTTGAGCCGTTGACGTTCAATCCGATTGCTTGTTGGGATGAGTCCTTTGGAACCGTAACTTCTAGTTTTTTAGGATATGCTTCGAGCGATGAGAAATAATAGATTTCATCTAGATCACTACTGTAGATTATGAAACCATTAAGATATGCTTTTATTTCGTAATCTTCACCGAAAGCCAAGAAATTCAGCGATCGCGGGCTTAATGTTCTCATGTCCGGGCTCAGTAGCCCGACTGTGTAGTCGGCCGAAACTATTTCCTCTGTGACGTAGACTGGGTCGGTAAAAATAACTGGGCCAAACGCCGTATAGGCTACTCCATTTATGGCAGAAGTACTTTTCAAACCTGATTTTTCTACGAGAGTTGGCAATATATTCGTAGCTGGAGTGTGAGTTGAGACGCTCTCCAAAGCTCCGTCACACTCAAAACTATAAAGGGTTTCCGAATTGTAATAACTGCATGGCGAAGGATTGTAACCGACAAATTCCCTGTCTTGCTCGGAAACTAATGTTCCAGTAACACTAGTTGTCTCTAAAAAGCTCCCAGCCTTAGCGGTGGTTATGAAACTGGCAGTGTCTTTCTGGACATAAATCTCGTAACTTCCTTTAGCGACTAGTCTTTTTATACTTTTTTCTTTTGACTTAAATTCAGTAATTGTTCCGTCACCAGAATTAACTAATTTGTAATTGGTATCGCCTGATGTGCCGGTGGCAGTTATTGAAAGATACGCATGATTACTAGCCCATATCACGATAGATAACAAAACTACTAACAAGCCGGTAAAT
>JAQGOK010000185.1 GCA_028293645.1 Chthoniobacter sp. | reverse complement strand
TATCGCGCAACTTTGGTCACCAAGCCGCGATTTCTGCGGGACTGCACTTTGCCTCCGGGGAAGCTGTCGCGATCATGGACGCGGATCTGCAAGATCCGCCGGAGATGCTGCAGGGCTGCCTGCAGTTGCTCAAGACAGGTTGCGATGTTGTTTATGCCGTGCGCAAGAAAAGGAAGGAGCACATCTTCAAACGCGCTGCGTACCGAATTTTCTATCGGCTCCTGAGCTTGGTGGCGGAAGTGGCGATCCCCTTAGATGCCGGGGATTTTTGCGTCGTTAGTCGCCGCGTGGTTGAAGTGATGAATACGATGCCCGAACGCAACGTATTCGTGCGTGGAATGCGCGCTTGGGCAGGGTTTCGGCAAGTCGCTCTTGAGTATGACCGCGAGCCGCGTGCAGCGGGTGAGACCAAGTACCCCTTCTCCAAGCTTTGCCGCCTTGCTGCGGATGGCGTGTTCTCCTTCTCCACTGCGCCATTGCGTATAGCCACTTACCTTGGTTTTCTAACGGTTGTATTTACCGTTATGGGAGGCGCATTCGTCCTCGTCTGGCGAATTGTTGGCTTCCGGTTTATGAACCACACCGCAGTGGAACTTCCGGGCTGGACCACTGCAATCGCAGGTATGTTGCTGCTGAGCGGCCTTCAGTTGCTCATACTCGGCCTGCTTGGGGAGTATATCGGACGGATCTACACTGAGGTGAAACAGCGACCACGTTGGGTGGTGAAGGCAAACCTAGGTGTTCCCTCAACCCGCGCCGCCGCAGAATCAGCCGCACCGACGTTGTGATCGAAAGTTGGTCAAAGGGAGAAGCCGACGACTGTATGCCGGAGAGCATGTTGGTAGATGTTCTGCACACCGTCGAGACGCACCCTTGGTGGTGGGCACGTGGTGAACTAACTTTGGCCCTCCTCCGCAAGCACGGGGTTCATGCTCCTTCCTCTATATTGGACGTGGGCTGCGGATGGGGTGTGAATATCAAGGTGCTGGAACGCGCCGGTTACAATCTAACCGGCTTGGACATATCCCGACGAATCCTTGAGTTAATCGACAAGCCAGACAGACGGCTTATTGAAGCTGACATCGCACAGAAGCCACCGCCTCTCCACGAGAGCTTCGATTCAGCGATCAGCTTGGATGTCATTGAGCATATTGACGATGATCATGCGGCAGTTCGGCGTATGGCGGACTTTGTGCGGCCGGGAGGAATTCTGGTGCTCAGTGTTCCGGCTATGCCGGAACTATTCTCTGAATTCGACGAGATACAGGGTCACCGGCGGCGCTACACTCCAGCACTGTTGCGAGCCGCCTTTGAGGAGTCCGGCTTTTCGCTCCTTTCCACTCTTTGGTGGGGCGCCTGGATGGTGCCAATCCTGCGCCGAACTAGAAAGCGGGGCGCTGGATCTGCACCTCCCACCTACGCGGATTATCTTCGACTCCCGCGATGGCCGGGTGCGCACCTCATGAAGGCTGCCTTCGCGCTAGAGAAACCATGGGCTTTGGCTGGCTCCCTTCCAATGGGAACGTCTCTTTTTGCAATCGCAAGACGTGTGTCCTCGGGAGAGTAACCGAGCAGAAGCCCGTTAGCCTTCGCTATCAGACGCGGAACGAAGCGTTGTCCGCTGAAAGGCATCGGCAAACTCCAGCGCCTCGCCGATGACGGCTTCCATGTCCATGTAGCGGTAGGTGGCGAGGCGGCCGAGGAAGGATACGCCCGGTTGCGCCTCCGCCATGGCGCGGTAGCGGAGAAGGATCTCCCGATCGGCTGCGAGGCGTTTCGGATAGTAGGGGACGTCATCGGGCGCGGTTTCCTTGCTCGTTTCGCGGAAGGCGACGGTGCGTTCGTGCGTCTCCCACGGTGCGAAATGTTTGTGTTCGTGGACCCGCGTCCAGGGAACTTCCATATCGGGATAATTGATCACGGGATTCCCCTGGTAGTCACCTTCCGCATCGATCCGCTCAAAGTTGACGGTTCGGTAACCGAGTCGGCCTTCCGAGAAGTCGAAAAACGCGTCGATCGGTCCGGTGTAAAATACGTGATCGAATTGTTCGGCATCGCCACGGCGAAAGGCTGTGTTCAGCCGCACCTCGATGGCGGGATGATCCAGAATGCGCGCGATGATCGCGGTGTATCCGTCCTCGGGAATGCCCTGAAACTTCTGATTGTAGTAGTTGTCGTCGTAGTTGAAGCGCACTGGCAGCCGTTTAAGGATCGAGGCCGGCAACTCGGTTGGCTCGCAGCCCCATTGCTTGCGCGTATAGCCGTAGAAAAACGTCTGATACAGATCGCGGCCGAGGAATTTCAGCGCCTGCTCCTGGAAGTTTTGCGGTTCTTCGATGCTCTGGTCGCCGAGGCCGGCGACGAATGCACGCGCTTCGACGGGATTGAAGCGCTTTCCAAAGAACTGATTGATGGTGTGCAGATTGATCGGCATCGAAAAGACGCCGCGGCTGGTGCTCGCTTTCACCCGGTTGATGAACGGCCGAAAGACTCCGAACTGCTGCACGTAAGCCCATACGCGCTCGTTGCTGGTGTTGAAAATGTGCGGCCCGTAAACGTGCAGCATCACTCCCGTAGTGGGGTCACGCTCGGTGTGACAATTGCCGCCAATGTGTGGCCGGGAATCGATGACCACCGCTTCGCACTCCATTCGCGTGACGAGTTCACGCGCGAGAACCGCTCCGGAAAATCCGGCTCCGACAAACAGATAGCGGGGTTTGGGCATCAGGGGTGAGCGGGCTTATCGCAGGTGGGCTACGCGCTGGCCACCCCGGATCGTCTATCCGGCGGGGCCCCCCCCAACCGGAATGGTGCATCGCGGCTCATTTATTCGGCCGCTCTTGAACGGCGGACGCCGGCCGGATCGCGCGGAAGTGCAATCGCATACCAGTCTTCCGGGCCGACTGACGCTTTGATCGAAACGCGTTCGCGGCCGATTACCTGGCCACGAATGGCTCGACTGAACGCATCGGGCTCCTGGCCGAATTGGTCGCGGATCCCGCGGGCCGAGGCGATCAAGACGCTGCCGCGGAGGACATGGACGGTGCGGGCTTCGGGCGCTGCTTCAATCACCTCCTGCACACGACGCGACCCGAATGGCCGCCACAGCGAGATCTGCGAATCGTCCACGGTGCTCAGGAACCCGACGACCTTTGCGTCGGGAGGCAGGTATCCGCGCATCGCCGCGAGATTGTCCCAGCGAGCAGCGTAGATCTGGTAAACATCGAGCCCCCGACGCAGCACGTTGGATTCGGGAAAACGTCTTTCCAGTGAACGCAAGACGGACAGCGCCGGCCAGAGCGGACGGGCCGGAGTCAGGATCAGCGGGATCAACGCGCTCGCCGCGCAAAGGACGGCGAGAACTCGCCACCACCTCTGTCGCGTCAACGCCACGGATGCGCGCGGAAGGAGGATCGGCAGCACCAGGAGTGGGTAATACGCGAGGGCCAGGCGCGGCGTCATTTCACTCCCGGTTTTGGCCAGCAATGCGGCGAACGCGATTGCGCTGGCGACGCTGATTTGGAAAGCGAGCCGGCCCGCGCCTTTGCTGCCGGATCCGCTGGATCGCAGTGCTCCGATCGCGCTCACTGCGATCAGGAGCGTGAGAGCCAAGCCGAGAGGAGCCGTTTCTTCCTGCGAAATCTCGCCGAGGCGGAGGCCGAATTGCTGGAAGTTTTTTCGCAGGTGCTGGATCGCCGGTGTTTGATCCAGCTGCGCGACGAATGCGTTCCACTTGCTCGCGATCGGGAACACCGGCGGCGCGAGGTTTTGCACCACAGTCTGGATACCGTTCGCCGCGATTCCGTAGAACGGATTCTTCACCTGGACGCCCACCGGATCGGTCGGATCGCCGGACCAATGGCCGGTGTGACGGATGTTCAGCAAAAGTGTCGGCGCGATTGAAACCAACACGGCGGTCGCCAGGACGGCAGCGCTAACCGGGACTTTGGAGCGAAGCAAACGCAACGCCGGAGCGATCGCCACCAGGCAGGGCAACATCAAAGGAAGCAGCACCACTTTCGTGCCGGTCGCCAGTGCCGCAGCGAGCAGACTGAGCCAGACGTCGGAAACGCTGGAGCGTCGCCGCGCGCGCAAAGCGAACACGATGGCGGCCAGCACGTACACGGTCCCGAAGAGATCGGTCGCGACACTTCCTGCCTGCAGGATGTAGCCGTATCCACTGGGAAGCAGCCACATCCACCACCAGGCGGTCCGCCCGGATACGCCGAGCCCGCGCAGTAACGCGAACAGCAGCGCGGGCAGAAGCGCGAAGCTCACCACATTCGGCAGGAAGAAAAGGCGACTCCCATTCGTGGCGAGAAACGCGGGAACCATCATCCAACTGAACCCCGTGCCGGAGAGATTCAGCCGCACGTTCCAGGTATCGATCCAGTGCCACGCGCCGCGATCGAGCCAATGCAGGATCTGCGGAAAACGATAGGTGAGGGCGTCGTAATTGTTCGGCTCGTAAAGCGCGCCACCAACAAAGGCCAGAATCAGCGCGACGAGAAACACGAGCGGCGCGGGCCGGCGGAATCTTCGCCGCCACCCTGCGAGGAGCCGCCATTTCAGGCGCAAACTCGGCTTTCGTTTCTTCCACCAAAACACTGCTGCGCCGACGCCGAGCGCCGCACTCGCCGAGTAGCCGCCGCGATGCAGCATTCCAAGCGCGGACAGAATCCATCCGGTCGCGCTGCACCATACCGAGAAGAGAATCCACGCCTCTACCAAGGCTGGTCGGCTCCCTGCGCAGCCGCGATTCATCGCGTCACTCCGACGGCTCGACCGGCGCGCGCGAGGTGGTCTTCAACCCGAGCACGCTCATGAACCAACTCGCGGCCATCGTTTGCTGACCGACCACGATCAAGGTCACGGCGGCGATGATTCGGCGCAGGTTCTCGGAGTAGGGGATCGAACCGAAGCCGGTTCGTTCCCAAAGCCAGATCGACCAGGCGAGCAAGACCAAACCGGCGAGCAGCGTCGCGGCGCCGGCGAGCAGACCTTTCTCGAGAGTAAAGAAACGGAACAACCGCGCGAACCGTGGATCGGCCGGCAGCAATCCTTCGCCGATCGCAAAGACCTTCGCGAAGAATGCGAACGCGACGAGCTGCACGCCGACGATCACGAGCATGCAAGCGACCGCAAGTGTGCCGGCGTCAAATTGCACCGCGCCCAAGTACAATGGACTGGAGAAGATCGTGATCGCGGCAGTCGCACCGATCCCCGCCAGCGCCAGACCGGGCATCAGAAACAGCCAGCGCGGCGAGTAGATCAGCATGAAGCGCAGGTGCCGCCAGCCGTCGCGCCATGGCTTGAGATGCGGCGGCCGCGAGCGGCCGTCTTTGTGCAGCGTGATCGGCACTTCGGCGACGCGCATGCCCTTGATCGACGTCTTCATCACCATCTCGCTGGCGAATTCCATGCCGGTGGTTTTCAACTGCATCCGCTCGTAAGCCTCGCGAGTGATCGCCCGCAGCCCGCAGTGGAAATCGCGGATTGGCGTTTTGAAAAGGAGCCGTCCGAGGAAACTGAGCACCGGATTGCCGAGCCAGCGGTTTTTCCACGGCATCGCTCCCGGCGCGATGGTGCCGCCGCCCGCGGGCAACCGGCAGCCGATCACCAGATCGTAGTGCGCGCGCAGCTTTTCGACGAAGACGGGTGCGGCCGAGAAGTCGTAACTATCATCCGCGTCGCCCATCAGGATCCAACGTCCGTGCGCCGCCTCGATGCCGCCACGGAGCGCATTGCCGTAGCCTTTCGCCGCCACGCGCACCACCCGCGCACCGTGCGCTTCCGCCAGTTCGATCGATCCGTCGGTCGAGCCGTTATCTGCAATCAGGACTTCGCCAGAAACACCCGCGCGCTCGAGCCCCAGCTTTGCTTTCGTGATGCACGCGACGAGCGTTTCCGCCTCGTTCAGGCACGGCATTAAGATCGTGAGATCCACGATCAGCCCTCAATCTCCGGTTCACCACGAGCTGCGTGGCAGAAGCGCAGCACATATACTCCCGCCGGCTCGCGCAGCACTTCATGGATGATCCGATATGAACCGTGAACAATCTCGCGGACAGTAGGTTCGTTGAACTCGGGAACCACTCGTGCGCGTTCGGGAAACGAGGTGAGCGACAAGGCTTCATCGACTAGCGCCAGACCGAATGCACGCGCACGATCGGGGCTGTCTCTCCTGTTGAAGCGGACGATTTGTTTGAGGTCGGCCTGTGCCTGCGGAGTGAAGATTACCGGGAGGCCCATTGCTCGACCAGGTCACGCGCCTCCTCGGCGGAAATCCCTTCGCCGCGCCGGGCTTGTTCACGAGCGGTTTCAATCCCGGCAAGCAACTCCACTTCTCGCGCGATATCCTGGAGCGATGCGTCTTCTGGCAGCGGCTCAAGAAGTTCCATCACAATCTGCCGATTGCTCATGGCTGGACTATTGTCGTGGAGCATCGCGGAGGCAAATCGCCTTCCTCAGCGCACCACGCCGAACTCCGCCCGGCGGTTTTTGGCCCAAGCGCTTTCATTCGAACCCGCATCGGCGGGCATCTCCGCGCCGAAGCTCACCGTCTGAATATTGCCCGCGTCCGCACCGGCGCGGATGAGCGCTTCACGCACTGCCTGGGCGCGGCGTTCACCGAGGCCGCGGTTGTATTCCGGCGTGCCGCGTTCATCGGTGAATCCGGCTACGATCACCGTGCCGCCGCTGCTTTGCAGATGCTGCGCAACCTGATCGATTTTGCCGCGTTCGCCGCCTTCCACCGAGTGGCTGTCGAAGCCGAAGTAAACCGGCGCAAAACGGTTTCGATCGACGTTGCTGCTGAGGAACGAAACGCCTTCCTGCCGATCGGCGAGCGGCGTGCCGCTCACATAGTCGCCATCAACTCCGGCACCATCCGCCCCGGCGCCTTTCTTGTTCTTGGCGCAAGCGCCGAGCGAAGTGGCGAGGACCGCGGCGAAAGCGAGACGAAGGAGGAATTTCATGGCAGGGCGAGGGCAGAACGGACGGGTTTAGCGCGACCAGGTGGGTTCGGAGATTTTACCGAGGCCGCTGACGAGAGTTGCCCTCTGGCCCGTTTGCGTATCAAGCAAAATGAGCGATCCGCCGCTCGCGAAAATCAGGTGCCGTGAGTCCGCGCCCCAGACGGGATCCTGGCCTTCGCCGAGCGTGCGCGTGGAGCCGCTTGCGAGATCGAGCACGCTCACCATGAAGCCACCGCTGCGGGTGTTGAACGCGACCTTCTTTCCGTCGGGCGACCAGTTCGGCTCGGTGTTGTAATTGGCCCCAGTCGCGATCTGCCGGCCGGTGCCGCCGCTGCTCGATACGCGGTAAAGCTGCGGGGTGCCGCGATCGTCGCCGGAGTAGATGATCTCGTCGCCATCGGGCGACCAGGTCGGCGAACTCTCCACGCCCGGTGTGCGCGTGAGGCGTCGCGCGTTCCCGCCGCCAGCGCTCGTCACGTAGAGCTCCGGGTTGCCGTCTTTGCTCAACGTGAGCGCGATGCGATTGCCGTCGGGTGAATACGCCGCACCCGAATTGGTGCCCGGGAATTTGATGATGCGGTTGCGCGAACCGCTGCCGAGATCGATTTCGTAAACGTCCGCATAGCCACTTTTATAACCGGTGTAGGCGAGCTTGCGGCCATCCGGGCTGAGGCTCGGCGCGACGCTGATGTTGTTGTCGGTGGTGAGCTGCGTGACGTTCGCGCCGTCCGCATCGGCGGTGTAGATCTCCTTCTTGCCAGTGCGCGTCGCGGCGAATGCGATCTTCGTGCTGGCGATGCCTTTGTTCCCGGTGAGCGTCTCGACAATCTGATCGGCGAACGCGTGAATCTTGCCCCGCGCACTGCCGCTGAAGCTTTGGCTGAGCACGGTTTTACCGGTGCGATCGGTGACGCTGCCGTTCAGACTGTTGCCGCCGCCGGAGCCACTCGCGACGAAGCCCGCCCCATCTTTGGACGCGATCCGGAAGTAGCCGGACATCGTCAGGTCGTTCTCGAGGATCTTCGCGTCACCTGCCGAAAGGCCGGTTACTGCGATCGTGAGCTTGTCACTCTTGCTGATCGTGATCGTCGGTGTCTCTTGCGCGGAGAGCACTTGGAGAGAAAGGAAAATGAGGAACAGGGCGGCGCGTTTCATGAGCCGTGGAGGTGTAGCGGAGCGCGCGCGGGGCGTCGATGCCGCACTGTGGTCGGACCGACGAACGATGATCATTTCTGGTCGAGCTTGAACTGGAGGTTCACGTCGAAGAATTCGCCGTTACCCAAGCCGGCGGGCAGCGGATCGATTTCGGTGAGCCGTTGTGCAGCGGTCATCACCGAATCGTCCATTTGCGGAAACCCGGACGACGTCACGATTTCCCGGCTGGTGATCAGGCCGTCCTTGGTGATGCGCAGCTTGAGGGTGGTGATGACGTCGGCACCCCCGCGTTCGATGTCGGTCGGCTGCGCCCAGCGGGCGTGGAACTTGTCGTGCAGCATTTCGAAATACCAGCCGTAGGGCGACGCCCCTTCGCCGCTGCCGGTCTTGCCCGGCCCCTTGCCATTGCCGGGACCCGGACCGTTGCCGCCGGTCTTCGGCTTCGTGCTCGCGTTCGCCGCGGAAGCACCCGCGCCCGGCGAGGCTTTGGGCCTGGCAGTTGCCGCCGGTTTCGGATTGGGCGAGGCGGGGTGGGGACTCGCGGCCGGTTTCGGCGAGGCCGGCTTCGGCGAAGGTTTCGCGGTCGGTTTTGGCGTGAGCTTCGGCGTTGGTTTCGGAGTCGGCTTCGGCGTGGGACGTGGCGTCTCCGGTCTTGGGGTGATCGGAAGCGGCGTCGCGGGAGGGGTTGCTTCCGCCGTCACCAACTCGCTCGGTGGTGGTGCCTCGACCGGCTCGGGTGTCGGCTGGGGCACGACCTCGACGGGTTCCGGTTCTGGCTCCGGCGTCGGTGGCTCCGGCATTTCCGGCGACGCTTCCGGAGCATTCTCGCCCGGATCTCCGCCGCCCACCGAACCACCCATTTCGATCCAGACCACTTCCTCTTTCTTCGGTTTGCGCTGCCATTTTTCCCAACCAAAACAAGCCAGCACGAGCCCGACATGGACAGCCGCGACGATCAGCAGGTCTCGGCGAAAGGCGGAGTCGCCCGTCATGACGCGCTGCTGGACGAACTCAGCGACGCACCCGTTTCAATCGCAGAGCACGCGGAGACGCAAAGGGCCGCAGAGCGGAATTGGATCATCATTCCTCAGCGTCCTCTCCATCTCTTCTGCGCCCCCGGCGGGTGAAACGAAGTCACGGAGTTTCGGGCGCGGTGACCACGCCGACTTTGGTGATCTTCGCTCGCTGCACCGCGTCCATCACATCGATGAGCTGCTGCACTGGCAGCTCCTTGTGCGAGCGAATCACCACCGCGATTTCACTCCTGGCCTCTTTGAGCGCGACGAGTTCCGCCTCCAATTGCGGCAGAGGCATCTCCGCTCCGTTCAGCTTCAACAACGCGTCGCGGTTGATCGAAATCGTCTGCACGGCGCTCGGATCGATCGCGCGCTCGGCCGCCTCGCTCGACGGGATTACCAGGTCCACGCTGTTGTCCATCAAGGGCGTGGTGATCATGAAAATGATCAGCAACACGAACGCGAGATCGAGTAGTGGCGTGACGTTCAGCTCGCTGAGCGTCTGCAGGGCGTGGCGATCGGAGAAGCGGCGCATTTAGCAGAGGACCACGTTCATCGTGCGGCCGGTTCGGTGGCGCTCCAGCGGCGCGAACGGTCGCCGTGATCGACGAACTTGTGCTCGAACTCGCTCGCGAGTTCCGCGGCGAAATTATCCAACCCGACGATCGTCGCGCGAATCGTTGTCACGAGGAAGTTGTAGCCGAACATCGCGGGGATCGCCACCAGCAGACCGGTCACCGTGGTGATCAACGCCGCGCTCACGCCAGGCGCCATCGCGGCCAGATTCGCGGAGCCGGCAGTGGCGACGTCGCTGAACGTATCCATGACACCCCAGACGGTGCCGAGCAGCCCGAGGAAAGGCGCACCGCTCACGGCCGTCGCGAGCAGAATCATTTGCGATTCAAGCTTCAACGCCGTCTCGCCGACCGCGCGCTCCATCGCGGTGCTCACCACCCGCATCTGCGCGGGGGAAACTTTGGGCGCGGTATCCAACCGCGCGCGGAACGTCTCATCCACCTCCGCCGAACCGAGCAACTGATACGTCAGCTCGCGGCAGCCCGCTTTGTACACGGAGAAAACGGGCGCGCCCTCGAACTTCAGGCGATCGGTGTAGATCCGCAGCGGCTGGCGATCGGCGCGAAAAAGCTTCAGGAATTCGTCGCGACGCGCCTTTGCCCGCCGCATCATGCGGAACTTCGTCCACATCACCGTCCAGCTGAAAATCGAGGCGAGAAACAGCGCGAGGAGGATGATCTGCCCGGAGAAAGTGGAATTCTCCAGCGCGAAGACCAGGCCGCCGCTGCTTTCAGCCAGGAGCGTTGGGAAAAGCGAGACCGCCATGCGATGCTGATTGCGTAGTGGAACTCGCCGCGTGATCAAAGGGAAACCGTGAAATTCCTCCGACTCCTCCTTGCCGCGTTGGTGCTTGGCGCACCCGGTCAGGCGCGCGCAGTCGAGCATCGGTACGACGTGGTGGCGAAGTTGCTCACGCCCTTCATCAGCCTGCTGGCGAAGACGACGCAGAGTCCCAACCGCGCGCTCTTGCTCACCGCCCGGCTGGAGCGACTCACCGATCTGCCGCCGGAACTCGCCGGCGCCAAAGCCGAACTCGCGTTGCAGTATCCGGACAAGCTCCGGCTGCACGCGCCGTTGCTCGGCGAGGTATTTACGGTGTGCCGGAATGGCCAGCAGATCTGGGCGGCGCCCGGCTCCAAACTGCAAACGCTCCTTGACGCCGCGGTCGCCGAAAAACGTCTGCCCAAACCGGACCCGAAGTATCGCCTCGAACCATTCCGCCTGCCCCTTCCGGACAAGCAACTCGTGTTGCTGCCGGCGCTTTTGCAGGTGCAGGACGGCGGGATGGAAAACGTCGCTGGCAAGCCGTGCCGCGTGCTGACGTTGAGCTTGATGCCGGAACTGGAGCGGTCGCTCGAACTCGAGGGCTGGCGCGCGCGCGTCTGGGTCGATGCGGCGTATAAACCGGCGCGGCTGATCGTCGCCAAACCCGGCTGGGAACTCGCGGTGCGTTTCGAAACGGTCGAGTTCTCGCCGCGTTTGCCGGCGACAACGTGGCGCCCCGGCGGCGACGACGTGATCGAGATCGATGCACCCCGCTTCCAGCAACTGATGCAGGCGATCGTGCGCTGAACACGCGGTGGGGCTCGCATCGGTGAGCGCGCTTTCGAGTCCGGGCAGCTGAGTCAGCGCGGAGGCTTGACAGTACCCACTTGCCCGGCAGCATCAGCGCCGGCAGCGCGGTTATGGATGACGTTCAGCGAACCTCGGTTGTGGAAGCTCAGCTCAGACCTGAGATGGCGCACGTTTTGTTCGCGGATGTCGTGGGCTATTCGAAGCTGGCGACGGATGCCCAGCCCCGGCTGCAACAACGGCTTTGGCAACTCGTGCGTGCGTCCCAGGAGTTCACTCGGGCGAAGGGTGATGGCGGTTTGATTTGCCTGCCGACCGGTGATGGGCTGGCCATGGTGTTTCCGGGGCACAATGTCTGCGGTCCCCTGCGCACCGCCCTGGAGATTGCGAACGCCTTGAAGGCGTCGCCGGACTTTGGCTTACGCATTGGACTGCACAGCGGTCCCGTTTACCGACTCCTCGATATCAACGGATCGGAAGGCGCGGCGGGCGCGGGACTCAATCTCGCCCAGCGCGTGATGGACTGCGGGGACGCTGGGCATATCCTGCTCTCGGCGGTGCAAGCCGGTTTCATCCGGGAATTTGGAGCTTGGAAGGGGCGGTTGCACGACCTCGGGCTGGTCGAGGTAAAGCACGGCGAAAAGCTGCACCTCTTCAGCTACAGCGATGGGGAGGCGGGGAATGCGACATTGCCTCAGAAGGTGGCCGGGAGTTCGGCGCGTCCCGAAATGGAACCCCGGCCCAGCTGCGTCGGCACGCGCGTGGCGCTGATTTACAAGCGCCATGCTGAACCGGACGAAACGCTGTTGGCGGCGTTGGAGGCAGAGCTGACCGCCGCCGGGTGCAGTATCTTCGTAGATCGCCATCTCCGCGTCGGGCTCGACTGGGCGCGTGAAATCGAAAACGAGATCCGCAAAGCGGATGCGGTAATCCCGCTGCTTTCGCCGGCCGCTGAAGGCAGCGAGATGCTCGAGGATGAACTCAGGACCGCGTATCAAGCGGCGCAACAGCAAGGAGGCCGCCCGCGTCTGCTGCCCGTGCGCGTGAACTGGGAAGGCCCTCTGCGCAAGGAACTCGCCGCGTTACTCGATCCGATTCATTACTTGCTTTGGCGGGGCCCGGAGGACACGACGAAGGTCGTGGCGCAGCTCCTGGAAGCGCTGGCTCAACCACCGGTCGAACCGGAACGACGGCCCAGGCAGTTGGAAACGCCCGGTGGCGCCATGCCGCTGGATTCCCAGTTCTACCTCGAGCGCCCCAGCGACGTGGAATTGCATGCGGCGATCGCCCGGAGAGAGAGCTTCGTGCTCCTCGAGGGTGCCCGCCAGATGGGCAAGACTTCCCTCCTGGCCCGAGGCCTCCAACGGGCGCGAAGTGCCGGCGCCAAAGTCGCCTGCATTGACTTCCAGACGCTGAACCTGAGCGATCTCGCGACGCTCGAGTCTCTCTACCTGACGCTCGGAACCACACTGGCCAATCAACTCGATCTCGAGCGATTCCCGGAGGAGGTCTGGCGACCCAAAGCGGGGCCCAACCAGAACTTCGAGCGATACCTGACCCGCGAGGTGCTGGGCAAAATACCGGGGCCGCTGGTCTGGGGGCTGGATGAAGTGGACCGGCTTTTCACCTGCCCATTCGGCAGCGAGGTTTTCGGCCTTTTCCGCTCATGGCATAACGCGCGTGCGTTGCAGCCCGACTCACCGTGGCATCGCTTCACCCAGATCATTTGCTACGCCACGGAGGTGCACCTCTTCATCACGGATCTGAACCAGTCCCCGTTCAATGTGGGCACGCGCATCCCGCTGCGGGATTTCAGCCTGGAGGAAGTGCGGACGATGAATGCCCGTTACGGTTCCCCGCTCCGGGACGATGCTGAGCTGCTCCGCTTCCAAGGCTTGCTTGGTGGGCAGCCTTACCTGGTTCGGCGCGGCCTGCACGAATTGGCCTCAGAACGCGCAACCCTCGCGCAGCTTGAGCAAAGCGGCGCCACGGAAGAGGGACCGTTTGCGGATCATCTCAAGCGGTACCTGGTGCTGCTCTCCCGCGATGCCGTTCTCCTGCAGGGCGTTCGAGATACTCTGGCAACCGGCAAGTCGCCCGAAGCGCGTGACTTTTACCGGCTCCGCGCGGCGGGTCTGCTGCGCGGTGTGATGCCCCAACAAGCAGAATTCCGCTGCGACATTTACGCCTGCTACCTCAAGCGGCACCTGAACGCATGAGCGAGGTGCCGTTCTTCGTTACCGGCGGCACTTTGCGCCAGGACGCGCAATCCTATGTCGCACGCGTGGCGGACACGGCGTTGCTGGAGCATTTGCGGCAGGGCGAGTTCTGCTACGTGCTCACTTCCCGGCAGATGGGGAAGAGTTCCTTGATGGTGCGAACCGCCCTGCAATTGCGAGCGGAAGGAGCCGCGGTGGTGGTCCTCGACCTGACCCGCATCGGTCAAAACCTTGAGGTCGAGCAATGGTATTTCAGCATGCTCACGCACGTCGGTGAGCAGGTGAAGATTGAGCAGGAGCTGGAGGATTACTGGGACGCGCATGAGCGCGACGCGCCGCTGGACCGATTCATGGGCGCGATTCACGACGTGTATCTCAGTCACAAGCGCAAGCCGTTGGTGATCTTTGTGGATGAGATCGATTACGTCCGAAGCTTGCAGAAGTTCAGTGCGGACGAATTCTTCGCCGGCATCCGTGAGTGCTATAATCGGCGGACCCAGGATCCGAAGCTGCGCCGGCTGACCTTCTGTCTGCTCGGGGTGGCGACTCCTTCGGACCTCATTCGCGATCAGCGCATGACGCCGTTTAACATCGGCCGCGGCATCGAGCTGCACGATTTTTCACCGGCCGAGGCGGCCGTGCTCGCCGAGGGCCTGAGCCCGCACCGCGAAACCGCGCAGGCGCTGCTCGAGCGCATCCTGAGTTGGACCAGCGGGCATCCTTATCTCACCCAAAAGCTGTGCGCGGAAGCAGTGAAGGCGTCCGCGTTCGACGTGGCGGCGATCGATAATGTCTGCCGCGAGAACTTCCTTTCGGCTCAAGCACGAGAGCGCGACGACAATCTGCACTTCGTCCGGGAGCGGCTGCTCCACAGCACAATCGACCGAGCCGCTTTGCTGGACGCGTACGCAAAGGTCTGCCGGCGCGAACGCGTGGAAGACGATCACCTGAACCCCGTGATCAACGAACTGCGGCTCTCGGGGATCGTCCGCGTCGTCGATGGCCTGCTGAAGGTTCGCAACCAGATCTACGCGCGCGTCTTCGACCTGCGCTGGTCACGGGACAACCTTCCTGACGCCGAGCAGCGCCGGCAAAAAGCAGCTTTTCAACGCGGCGTGCGGAGGGTCGTCGGTGCCGCCCTGGCGGTTTTGGCAGCCATGGGTGTCTCGGTTTTCGTCGCCTTCAACGCCGCGAAAACGGCTGAGGAGGCGAAGAAAGGAGCCGAGCGGGAGATGCACCGAGCCGAAAAGGCGATGCACGAAACCGAGCAGGCGAGTCGCCGCGAGGCCGAGGCGAACCGTAATCTCCTCGCGGAAGCGGAACGCACAAAGGTTGCGACGCAGAAGCTTGAGATCGCCCTCAGCCAGTTGGAGGCCGACAACGCGCGAACTGAGAAACTTTTGGGAAAGCTCGTGCCTCTCATTGGCGATCGCTATGAGCCGTTGCTCGAACTGGCTGGAGATTTTGCGCAAGAGATGCCGACCGCCAATCTCGACCCGCGAATACAGATCGGTCAGGCCGGATTACGGGCAGTTCGCAGCAAGCTTTACACAAAGCTTGGCGATTCGAAGAAGGCGGTCCACCTGGCGGAGGAGGCACGCCAGATTGTGGAGCGGCTCTTACGCGGTGCACCGGAATCACAGCCGCTCAAGCTTCGCCTCTACGAGCTGCATTATGTAATCGGCGACGCTTTTCTCGGATCCCGAGTTTCCCAGGCGGACAACAGCGAGCGCCGCAATGCGGAGGAGCAAGCGTTGACCGCATATCGGCTGGCGCGTGATTTCGCGGGAGCCGCAGCAACGGCCACCCCGGACCTACCGGGATGGCGGACGCGGGAATTCACCGCCTGGATGAACTTGGCGGACCTGCTGGCGCGGGTTGGGCAGACGGAGAAGGCTTTCGCGACCTACGCCGAAGCCGAACAGCGCATTCGACAACGGCTGGCGGATGATCCAAAGGACCGAACGCTTCGCTTGGCCCTTGCCACCTTGAAGGATCGAGTGGGCACCCTTCACATGAGCAGAGGGCAGACAGATCGCGCCCATCCCGCGTTCGAGGAAGCCTTCAGCATCCGGAAGGAAGGACTGGGCGACATGCTTCCGGAGGATATCGAAGGCCAGAAAGATATTGCCGTCAGTTTCAACAAGCTCGGCAACGTTCACCTAGCCACCGAGCAATGGGCTGACGCGCTCCGGTTTCACCGGCAAAGCCTGGTCATCCGTGAACAACTCGTAAAGCAAGAGCCGACACCAGAGGGTTTGCGAAATTACAGCTACAGCCTCAACAACGTTGCCAAGGCATACCGCGGGCTCAAGCAGGAGGCGAAGGCGGTCGAATACCATGGC
>JAQGOK010000182.1 GCA_028293645.1 Chthoniobacter sp. | reverse complement strand
TCTACCTGAAAACCAACGAGTCTGGTTGGGTCACGTCAATCAACCTGGACGGAGCCGGGGGAACTCTCGGGGAAATGGATGGTTCTACCAGTTTGGAAATCATCGGCGACGGCGCATGGCATCTCTATGAATGGAGCCTGGACAGCTTCGACTGGGGAGCGATCCCGGGAATCGGCGGCGGACATGGTGGGCAACTTCCCAACGGATCCCATACCATTGATTCCATTTACCTTCGCGAGGTGGACTTTGATCCAGCTGTATCGGCTGATTTCCATCTCGATTTCGTCGCCAAGAGCGACACCGGATCGATTGCGGAAGTGATTCCGGAGCCGTCATGCGCGGCGATGGCGATGATCGGCGTGGTTGCGCTCGCCTACCGCCGTCGCAGGCCCTAGGACAATCGCCGGTCGGACGAGAACTTTCCGCAAGTTCTGAGGGCGGAGAAGGACTGGCGAACCCGTGCAGATTGCGTCACCAATGTCCGTTGCTTCGAAGCGCTGCTTCCGCGCACCAAGCGTTTCGACCCTGATGTTCTTCTCTCCCTCGAAAACTCTCGCGTTACTTTGGTGCTGCGCGCCGGCGATGGCCTTCGGGCAGGAGATGCGTGGCATGTGGGCGGATACTTTTCACGCCGGTCTGCGGAATAGCAGTGAAACGAGTGCCTTGGTCGCAGCGGCTCGCGCGGCCAACTGCAACGCGCTTTTCGTGGAAGTGCGCAAGCGCGGGGACGCCTATTACCGCGATGGCCTCGAGCCAGTCGCCACGGATGTGGTTGCCGGGTTCGATCCGCTTGCCGATCTCATCACGAAAGCACATGCAGGCCCCGAACGGCTCGAGGTCCACGCATGGATGGTCACGTACAACATCTGGAACAACGGGAACATCCCACCCAGTCAACCGACTCATCCCTTCAACCTCCATCCTGAGTGGCTTACGCAAAACAACGTCGGCGCGCAGTTCGACAGCAGCAACTACCAGCTGGATCCGGGTCACCCCGAAGTGCAGGCGCACACCTTCGACGTCGCCGCCGACATCCTTAATCGCTACGATGTCGATGGGATCCATCTCGATTACGTCCGCTACTCGGAGCACAGCTCATCCCTCAACTCGCAGCCGTGGGGATACAATCCGGTGAGCGTCGCGCGGTTCAAAAAGCTGAAGAACCGCACGACCACCCCGGCCATCAACGACTCGGTATGGCTCCAATGGCGACGCGATCAGGTCACGGCGCTCGTGCGGAGGCTGTATCTGCACGCTTGGGCGACGA
Organism: Chthoniobacter sp.; assembly: GCA_028293645.1. Taxonomy (GTDB): domain Bacteria; phylum Verrucomicrobiota; class Verrucomicrobiia; order Chthoniobacterales; family Chthoniobacteraceae; genus Chthoniobacter. Next base: position 33,533 of record JAQGOK010000182.1, on the reverse strand, counting down.
AGCCACACGTGCGCATCTCTGCGGCATTGATTCCGTGGGGCACCGCACCGGCAGAAAATGCGAGTCTGACCGCGTGGCAGAATACGGAAGCTTACGGGCGAGTGTTACAGGATTGGCGCGGTTGGATGGAGGAAGGCATCCTGGATCTCGCGTGCCCGATGGTTTACGGCACCTCCAACAGCGGCTTCAGCGGCTGGGCCAATTTCACTCGTGAACGCCAGTACAACCGCATGGCTGCGCTGGGCATGGGCTGGTACAACAATCCCATCAGCAGCACGATCGCGAAGGTCAAGATCGCGCGCGGCTCCAGTGCCGGCGGGAAAACCTCGTCCGGTGTAGTCGGCTACTCGTACGCCGTTCCCAATGTGGACGGCATATCGCGGGCGGAAACGTGGGCCGCGTTCACCGATGATGTCACCGCAGAAAGCTATGATCCGGGCGGCACTCCCGTTTTCGCCAACCCCGTCGCCACTCCTTCCATGCCTTGGAAGACGAACACCGCGCGTGGTCATCTGATGGGCTTCGTCGGCAACGGGCTGGACACGAAGTTCGACGGAACGACGATCAGCCTGGCGGGTCCCGTGGATCGGTCTTTGCTGGCGGATGCGAACGGATTTTTCGGTGCGGTCGATCTGCCGGTTGGCAATTACACCGCCACCGTAACTCGCCCCGGGTACGCTCCGGTCACGCAGAACGTCGCCGTGACCGGTGCAACCGTGGCGCAACGTTCGCTCGGTGTGCAACGACTCCCGTTTCGCATTACCTCGCTCGTCCGCACCCCGGCACCGGCGAACAAGCTGACGATCTCGTGGAACTCACTTCCGGGCCGCACCTATCGCATCGAAGGCGCCGCAGTGCCCGGACAGTGGTCGCCCATCGCCTCTGGAGTCAGCGCCACGACTGGAAGCAGCACTTATGAGTGGACCGTGCCAGCCGCCTGGGGCGCCCAGGCGTATATCCGCGTCGTCGAGGAGCCTTGAGTTCTGCCCGCTTATCCGGGCGGGTTACTAGGGGGCGGCGCTGGCGGGAAGCTCTTTGAGCTGGATGTTCCGGTATTCCATCTGACCGCGATCGGCTTCGAGCCCAATTGGCCCAGTCTCCGGAAGTTTCAGAGCCGCCTCCAGGACCTCACCGTTGCAGGTGCAATGCGCGACGCCGTCTTTCACGGTGACCTCGATCGTGTTCCATTCCTGTGGTTTGTAATTCTTGAGCGTCTTGTAAGGCCCTGCGACCAGGTAATCGCGGCACTGGAGCTGCGGCTTGCGAAGAAAAACGCCGCTATCGGCGTTCACCGCCGCACGGAATTCCAGCTTGAGATGGAAGTCCTTGGGGAACTCTTTCGTGGTCCACATCTGCGCCAGGCCGGTGCCGGGGTTCACAACGATCATCCCTTCTTTGGCCGAATACCGGCCATCACTGCTCTCCGTTTTCCCATCGAACGCGGCGCCGTTCTTGTAGCCCCACCCGGTAAGATCCTTGCCATTGAAGAGGCTGACGTAGCCAGGTTCCGGTTTGAAATCAGCCGCCTTCACCGGTGACGGTAACAGCGCCAAAGCGAGCGCGAAGAGGACCGCACAGCGGCGTGAATGGATGAGCAGTGAAGCGGGGAGGATCATCGATCGAGCCTCACCGCTGCGCACCTGGTGGGGCAAGCTTTTCGCGCCAATGCCCGCCGCGCGGAGTTTGAAGTCAGCCATCGTGAGCTTTTCGCTACAGGGCGAGCCGCGGTCCCTCGACCGCCAGCCGTCCGTTGGAAATATTTTTAGTTGCTCGTACCCAAGGCATGAAGGATACCCGCGCCAGCAAACGGATCCCTGGCCTGTAGAATGCTAGCCGGATCGCTTTGTCTCCGGGTCCACTCGGACCTGACCACCTGCTCTCACCGACCTCTTTCATGTCAAAATCAAGCCGCCGCTCGCCCTCTTCCGCCATCCTCGCCAGTCTCATCGCAGTCACCGCGCCGCTCTCGCTCACTGCGGCGGACAAATTCTGGGACTTGAATGGTGTGACGATCGGCGCGGGTGTCGCTCCGGCCGGCGAGTGGAACACCGCGGACCTGAACTGGAATCCTCTCGCTGATGGCACCGGCTCGCCCGTCGCATGGGAGTCTGGCGACTCGGGGTTTTTCTCGGCTGGCAGCGACGCGACGGGAGCTTTCACAGTGAATTTAGGAACTGCACAGACGGCGAGTGCGGTGACGGTCGAAGAAGGCGACATCACTTTCACCGGCGGAGCAATCACCTTGGGCACTGGACAGCTCACAATTAACACGGCGGCACGGGTTTCAATTCCCGCGTCCGCGCAGATCAGCTCCACTGGCGGCGTGGTGCTGAATGGGGGAACAATCCGCAATACCAACGTCACGAATGCCTTGGCCTTCCTCCCCGGAACGACGCCGATCATCGTGGGTGCAAACGGCGGGACCATTGACTACACGAGCAGCAGCGGCACCCCGAATTTTGTAAGCCTCTACACTGGGACCATCCTCGGAACGGGGACGTTAACCAAGACAGGCGTGAATGAGATCCGGGTGCAAGGAGCGAACCAAGCGAACAACACCTATTCCAAGCTCGTAGTAAAACAGGGTTTGTTCCGCATCGGCAACGTATCTGGAGCTAACTTTGAGACGGGGTTCGGCGCTGTGCCGGCTACCGAAACTCCGGATGCAATCACCCTCGACGGCGGTTCTCTCGGGTTGAGCGTGTTATTGACACTGCACGCCAATCGGGGAATCACGATCGGGCCGAGCGGAGGCACTTTCTTCGGGAGCGGCGGAGGCGTGATCACCCTTCCCGGGCCTCTTTCGGGCTCCGGCAAAATCACTCTGGTCAGCGGGGGCGGATTGAACCTTCAGAATGCAAATAACGTGACCACGTTCACCGGCGCGGTTCAGGTTGACCTAGGCACTTTGACCCTTACGGAGTCGCTCAACGCCACGAATTTAACGGGTGCGCCTCCCGCGGCCCTCAATGGCAGCGTGAGCGTCGCGGCGAGCCGCGTCTTCACCGTTGGTAGCGACAACACCTCGACCACCTACGGCAATGTGATCGCCGGAGCCGGTCAGTTCACCAAGGTCGGGACTGGCACTCTCTCCATCCAGAAAGAATGGACGATCACTGGCGCGACGAATATCAATGCCGGCACGTTGCGGTATGACGTCTCCGCAGCGGGCCTTGGGAACAGTTCGCAAATCACCATCGGCCCCAGTGGCACGATGGATATGAATAATGTGAACGACACGGTTGGCTCGCTCGCTGGCTCCGGGCCCATCCTCAATGGCGGGAATCTGACGATCAACGGCAACAACGCGAGCGCCGCAACCTACAGCGGCAGTTTTAGCGGAGTAAACGTCTCGCGCACCCTGACCAAGAACGGGGCTGGCACTCAGGTTTTGGCTGGTTCGTATAATGTAACGAGCGCCGTGGTTAACGCAGGCAGTCTGCTGGTCAGCGGATCGATCTCCGGCAGCAGCCCAGTCACCGTCGGAAGTGCGGCGACCCCAGCGACCTCAGCCATTTTCGGCGGTTCAGGCACCGTGGGAAACGTAACCGCGAACGGCACAGGCGACCCGGCGGCGAGCGGCGGAACGGTTGATCCAGGAAACACCGCGAACGTCGCGGGAATCCTGAATACGGGTGCACTGACGATCACGAACGGCGGGCACTTGTCCCTCCAGATCGGCGGCTCGACAGCAGGCGGCGAATCAGCGGCTGGCTACGATCGGCTCGTGGCGAGTGGCGGGGTGAGCCTCGCTGGTGGGGATCTAAAGCTGACGCTGCAGGGGACGCCGGTTTTCGCGGAAGGCAGCACGCTTTTCGTCGTGGTAAACAACAGTGGCACTCCGGTGACTGGCACGTTCAGCACACTGAACAATGCGCCCTTTGACGCCTCGAATTTCACCGTGAACGGCCAGGCTTTTCAGCTCACCTATTTGGCAAACTTCGCAGGCGCTGGGTCGGATGGCATCGGCAACGACGTGGCGCTCATCGCTGTGCCCGAGCCGGGCGCTTGGGTGGCAATGCTGGGCGGGATGGCGGTTTTGGCGGGCTTCCGGCGTTCGCAACGTTCCCGGCTTGAGTAAGCCGGCGGCACTCATAGCGCAGAGCTAGAGCGGGTCATGCACTCTTGGGCGCCAACGCCGAAGGCGTTGCATCAACCAGCCCAGGGTTGGCGCGACGGAGGAGCGCTTACCCTGGGTTCTCCCCGAAGGGCGCCAACCCCACTGGGGTTGAATCGAACGTTCCTCCGCTCCAGGCACCAGTCTCTGGGCGACCGTGGGATTCCGGGTAGGCGCACACGGTGATCCGTTCAGAGATATTGTCCAACGGCGCGGCCGATGCAGCTTCCGCTGCGAACAAGGTCTCCCGGAGATACGCGCCGGCGGTTATTTTCCGCCAATCGGCCAGGCGCATCTGCTCCACCCGCTCCTACAGGCAAAGGGTGGCGGCGGTTGGACTGGCGCGACGACTTCACGAAGCGAAGGTGCGGCGAAACGGCGGTGGAATGCGAAAGACATTGACCATATACACAGCACATTCACACCGCCGGTGACGTAGGTTGGCTTGCGGCGGCTATCTACTTCAAAGCGGTCGCCAACAGCACCTGGAAATGGGGCGGCTGTGGTTCGCGCGCCACAGCCCGGACGTCGATCTCCCGAAAACCAGCGCCCTCCAAAAACCGGTGCAGGTCTGCCTCGCTAAATCCGAGCCAGTGATCGGCATACAGTTCGCGAGCTTCTTCAAACTGGTGCTGGAGCAGATCGAGAATCGCCAGCTTTCCTCCCGGTTTCAGGATCCGATGCGCAGCCGCGATCGCGCGTTCGGGTCGGGCGGCATGGTGCAGGGCCTGGCTGAATAGCGCCAGATCCACCGTCGCGGCCAAAATTGGCGGGTCTTCGATGTCGCCGAGCCGATACTCCAGGTTCGCAAAACCGTGCTTCTTCGCAAGATTACTGCCGAACTCGACCATCTTCTCTGAGCTATCGACGGCGATCACCTTCTTCGCCCGCTTCGCGAGGAGTTGAGCCAGCGTCCCCTCACCCGCACCGAGATCGGCGATGGTGAGTTCCGGGATGAGCGTAAAGAGCAGATGCGCCACACCATCCCAAGTGCGCCCAGGGCAATAGGCGCGCCCGAACTTCCCCGCCAGCTGGTTGAAATATTCGCGGGCGCGATCGTTGCGTTTGTTCAGCAAGACCTGGAGCGCAGTCCGATCGCGCGCCGCATCGGCGATCTCGGACTCGGCGGCCGCGAGGATCGGCGCCAGTTCCGGCCCGCCGGCCGTCTTCGCCATGACATAGTAAATATTCTTCCCTGCGCGTCGGTCTTCGAGAAAACCAGCCTGACGGAGTTGCGCGAGATGATTGGAAATCCGCGACTGCCCCATCCCGAGCACTTCCTGGATCTCCGCCACGGAAAGTTCCTCCGCTCGCAAGAGCAACAGCAGCCGCAGCCGGGTCTCATCCGCGAGCAAAGCGAGGGATTTGATCAGCGACGGCATGGGCGTCCACGCTAGCGGCCGCGCTCTGCGCGTCAATGTAAGCGGCCCCCCACAACCGGCCGATCGTTCCGAACCTCCCGGATGCAGCTCCCTTTCCATTCACGAGACGATGCACTGGCGGGCGTGGGCGAACGTCCGGCAGGACACAGCCTGGATCTGAAAATGGTCTGAAAGTACGGCGCGACGGTTTCAGACATATCCCGCCGATTCTTCGCGGTCTATCCACGGAAACCGCCTGATCACAGCCGCGCGACGCCATGCACTTCCCGGTTGACGTTCCCCGACGATCCGCTACCTAACACCGCATCATGATCGGTCAATACGTTGATTGACTCCTCGAACCACCCACCCGCTCCGAACCCACTCCATCCCGCATGTCCCGCAGCTACATTTTCTCCTCTGAATCCGTCGGTGAAGGTCACCCCGATAAAGTCGCTGACACGATCTCGGATGCGGTTCTCGATGCCTGCCTCACGCAGGATCCAAAGAGCCGGGTAGCTTGCGAGACTTACGTGAAGAGCAACATCGCGATCGTCGGCGGCGAGATCACGACCCAGGCGAAGCTCGATTACGTGCAGATCGTCCGCGATGCGGTAAGGGAGATTGGCTACGTCAATGATGACGACGTCTTCCACGCCGACCGGATTTTTGTGCAGAATATCCTGACCGCGCAGTCTCCGGACATCGCGCAGGGCGTTGACGCCAAGAAGGCCAAGGGCAAGAAGCACGCTGAGCAGGGCGCCGGCGATCAGGGCATCATGTTCGGCTACGCCAGCAACGAGACCGAAGAGTTGATGCCGGCGCCGATCATGTATGCGCATCGCCTCGGCCGGAAGCTGACGGAAATCCGCAAAGCCGGCAAAGCCGCGAAGTGGCTCCGCCCGGACGCGAAGTCGCAGGTTTCCGTGGAATACGTGGACGGCAAGCCCACCCGCATCACGAACGTGGTCATCTCCACCCAGCACGCCGCGGATGCGGAACACGCGGAAATCGAAAAGTTTTGCATCGAGAAGGTGATCAAGGCCGTTCTTCCGAAAGGCATGCTGACCAAGGACACCGAGTATTTGATTAACCCGACGGGTAAGTTCGTCGTCGGCGGGCCACAGGGTGACACCGGGCTAACCGGCCGCAAAATCATCGTGGACACCTACGGCGGAATGGGCCGGCACGGTGGCGGCGCCTTTTCGGGCAAGGATCCTTCAAAGGTCGATCGCAGCGCCGCCTACATGGGCCGCTGGGTTGCCAAGAACGTGGTCGCCGCCGGGCTCGCGGCGCGATGCGAAGTGCAGTTCGCCTATGCGATCGGCCATCCGCAGCCGGTCAGCGTCCACATCGATAGCTTCGGCACCGGGACGGTCTCCGACGACGCCATCCTCGCAGCCGTCCTGAAGACCTTCAGCTTCAAGCCCGCCGACATCGTCGCCGCACTCAACCTCCTGCGCCCCATCTACTCGAAGACGACCAACTACGGACACTTCGGCAAAGACGACGCCGATCTCACGTGGGAAACCACGGACAAGGCTGCCGCGCTGAAGAAGGCCGCCAAGTAACCTCGCCACCGATCACTTTATGAGCACGACTGCACTGACCCAGAAGAACACCGACTACAAAGTCGCCGACATGAGCCTCGCGGATTGGGGCCGCAAGGAAATCACCATCGCCGAGAAGGAAATGCCCGGCCTGATCTCGATCCGCGAGAAATACGCGCCGAGCAAGCCGCTGCAAGGCGTGCGCATCACCGGCTCGCTGCACATGACCATCCAGACAGCGGTGCTCATCGAGACGCTGGTCGCGCTCGGCGCCGATGTGCGTTGGGCGAGCTGCAACATCTTCTCCCCCCAGGATCACGCAGCGGCAGCGATCGCTGCGGCGGGCGTGCCGGTCTTCGCGTGGAAGGGCGAGAGCCTCGAAGAATATTGGGACTGCACCTGGAAGGCGATCGTGAACGGAGACGGCAAAGGCCCGCAAATGGTGGTCGATGATGGCGGCGATGTGACGCTCTTCATCCACAAAGGCTACGAGCTGGAAGAAGGCGACGACTGGGTGAACGGCGAGTCCACGTCGCTCGAGGAGAAGGTGATCAAGGATTTGCTCAAGAAGATCCACGCAGAGAACCCGTTCATCTTCCATGAGATCGTAAAGGACTGGCGCGGCGTCTCCGAAGAGACGACGACCGGCGTGCATCGCCTCTACAAGCTGCAGGAGCAGGGCAAGCTGCTCGTCCCGGCGTTCAACGTGAACGATTCCGTGACCAAGTCGAAGTTCGATAACCTCTACGGCTGCCGCGAGTCGCTGGCCGACGGTATCAAGCGCGCGACCGACGTCATGGTTGCCGGCAAGGTGACGGTCATCTGCGGCTACGGCGATGTCGGCAAGGGCTGCGCGAAAGCGATGGTCGGCCTCGGCTCACGCGTAATCATCACCGAGATCGATCCGATCAACGCCCTTCAGGCGGCGATGGAAGGCTTCGAAGTTTGCCCGATCGAGGACACCCTCGGCCGCGGCGACATCTACGTCACCACGACCGGCAACGTCGATGTCATCACCCTCGAGCACATGGAGAAGATGAAGGACCAGGCGATCGTTTGTAACATCGGCCACTTCGACAACGAGATTCAGGTCGATCTGCTCAACGAGCGCAAAGACGTCAAGAAGCTGAACATCAAGCCGCAGGTCGATTGCTACACCTTCCCGGCCGGCAACCAGATCTTCATGCTCGCGGAAGGCCGCCTCGTGAACCTCGGCTGCGCGACCGGGCACCCATCGTTCGTCATGTCGAACTCCTTCAGCAACCAGACGCTCGCACAGCTCGATCTCTGGAAGAACAAGGATGTCTATAAGCCCGCAGTGTACGTTTTGCCCAAGAAGCTCGACGAGGAAGTCGCGCGCCTGCACCTCGAGAAGATCGGCGTCAAGCTGACGACCCTCACGGCCAAGCAGGCCGCGTATCTCGACGTTCCGGTCGAAGGCCCCTACAAGGCCGACCACTACCGCTACTAAGCGACCGCGGCTCAGCCGCCGATCAGCGAATCAATAAGAGCCGCCTCGGAATCCGGGGCGGCTTTTTGCTTTAACCGCAGAGGCGCGGCGACGCGGAGGGCCGCAGAGTTGGGACTGACGTGCTCGCCCGCGGCGTAGGATTCAATCTGTCCGGCTCGACTCTTCTTCACACGCTCTGCGGCCCTCCGCGTCTCGCGCCCTCTGCGGTTAGATCCGCCCGGCCGCCGGAACGGCAGTTGACCCCCGAGCCGCCGCTGTCCTAGCGTTCGCGCCGAATGAAGATCGCACGTGCCTTGATTTCCGTCTCCGACAAGACCGGCCTGGTCGAGTTTGCGCGTGGGCTGCTGGAACAAGGCATTGAAATCATCTCCACCGGGGGCACTGCCGCGTTGCTTGGCAAAAATGGGATCGCGAATACCGAGATCTCATCGTTCACCGGCTTTCCTGAGATGATGGACGGACGGGTGAAAACGCTGCACCCCAAAGTGCACGGCGGCCTCCTGTTCGTCCGCGATAATCCCGAGCACGTCGCACAGGCGGAAGCCAACGGCGTGCTCCCGATCGACCTCGTCGTCGTGAATCTTTACCCCTTCGAGCAGACGATCGCCAAAGCGGGAACGACGCTGGAAGAAGCGATCGAGCAGATCGACATCGGCGGCCCATCGATGCTGCGCAGCGCTGCGAAGAACTACCGGTTCGTGACGGTGGTGGTAGATCCGGACGATTACGAGGACGTGCTGGAAAACATGCGCGCGAACGACGGCGGGACGACTCTGAAGCTCCGGGAGCGACTCGGCATCAAAGTCTTCGTCACCACTTCCAAATACGATTCCTCGATCGCGAACTATCTGAACCAGGAACAGGAGGCCGCATCGTCCTTCTCGCTTTCATTGCCGACAGTCGGTCGGCTCCGTTACGGCGAGAATCCACACCAGACGGCAGCGCTTTACGGCCACTTCCACGAGCACTTCCAGAAGCTTCACGGGAAGGATCTCTCGTACAACAACATCCTCGATATCACCGCCGCGTCGGACCTCATCGAGGAGTTCTCGGAGCCGACGGTCGCGATTCTCAAGCACACGAATCCGTGCGGCGTCGGCAGCGATGCCGACCTGCGCGAAGCCTGGAACAAAGCCTTCGCCACTGACAAGCAGGCGCCCTTTGGCGGAATCATTATTTGCAACCGACCGCTCACCGAGAGTCTCGCCCGGGCAATCAGCGAGATCTTCAGCGAAGTCATCATTGCGCCGGATTTTGAGCCGGACGCCCGCGTGCTTTTGCAGAAAAAGAAAAACCTGCGGCTGATGCGAAAGCTGCCACGCCCGCTCCCGACTTCTGACGAGGAAAGTCTGTTGGTGCGGTCCGTCGCCGGCGGATTGCTCGTCCAAAGCCGCGACGAGCTGCAGGAGCTGAATCTCGAAGACAAGGTCGTCACGGAGCGCAAACCCAGCAAAGACGAATTCGCCGCAATGCTCTTCGCCTGGCGCGTGGTGAAACACGTGAAGTCGAACGCGATCGTTTACGCCAGCAAAGATCGCACGCTAGGCATCGGCGCCGGGCAGATGTCCCGCATCGATGCATCGCGGATTGCGATCTGGAAGGCGGGCGACGCCGGCCTGAGCCTCGCAGGGAGCGCAGTCGGAAGCGACGCGTTCTTCCCCTTCGCCGACGGTCTGATCGCCGCCGCAGAAGCCGGTGCCACCTGTGCCATTCAGCCCGGTGGGTCCGTGAAAGATCCCGAAGTGATTGCCGCGGCGAACGAACGACGAATGGCAATGATTTGCACGGGCGTGCGGCACTTCAAACACTGATCGACGTCCGCGCGGCCGCTTCGCCCGGGTATGACGTTCGGCGGCATTGACTCCGGTTGCACGATTTCGATCTTCGCAAAATGAGACTCGGCGTGAATATCGATCATGTGGCGACGTTGCGGCAGGCGCGCTACGCAGGCGTGCAGGACGTGCAACGAGCGGAGCCGGACCTCGCACTGGCTGCAGCGGTCTGCGAACGGGCCGGCGCACACGGCATCACCATTCACCTCCGCGCGGATCGCCGGCATATCCAGGACCGCGACGTCCTGCGGCTGCGCGACACGATCAACACCAAGCTCAACCTCGAGATGGGGAACACGCCGGAGATCGTGGACATCGCGTTGAGAGTGCTGCCGGAGGAAGTCTGCCTGGTGCCGGAGAATCGCAAAGAGGTCACCACGGAGGGTGGACTCGACGTGTCGGGGCAGTTCAAGCAACTCGAGCCAACGCTCAAGCGTCTGCAACTCGCCGGCATTCGCGTCAGCCTTTTCATCGAGCCGGCTCCGGATCAAATCGAAGCCGCAGCGAAGCTACGGGCCGAGATGGTCGAACTGCATACCGGCGCTTTTGCGGAAGCCGATGCAAAGACCAGGGAACTTGAGCTCAAGCGACTGCAGGTCGCCGCCGAACACGCACACGGCTACGGCCTTCAGGTGAACGCGGGGCACGGCATCAACTACACAAATATCACCCAGGTGCGGACGATCCCGCACCTCGCCGAGCTGAACATCGGCCACTCCATCGTTTCGCGCGGAGTCATCGTCGGGTTGGGTCAAGCCGTCGAAGAGATGCTCAAGCAGATGAACCGCACGCGTTGAACATCGTCGGCACCGGCATCGACATCGTCGAGACAGCGCGCCTGAGCGAAGCGATTCAACGGCATGGCGAACGTTTTCTCGCGCGCATCTTCACCGATGGTGAACGCCAGTACTGTGCCGGCTCGAAGCGGCCGGAAACGTTCTACGCCGCCCGCTTCGCAGCGAAGGAAGCTGTCTCCAAAGCGTTCGGCACGGGGATCGGTTCGCAGCTGGGCTGGCTTGATATCGAAGTGCGTCGCAAGGCCACGGGAGAGCCATTCATCGTCCTGCACGGCGTCGGCGCGGCCACCGCGCGGCGCCTTGGCATCGCCGATCTGCGGGTCACGATGAGCCACTCCGAGCACTACGCCGTCGCGCATGCGCTCGCCTTGGGCACCTGAAAGGGAAGCTCGCCCCTTAATTCTTTGGCTCGTCCTTCTTCAGCTTCTCCGTGGAGAGCTTCCCGACGTGCCAATCGTAAAAGAGCGCGTTCCGATGATCCCCATGCACCGGGGTAAGGGCCATCAGGTCCACGCCACCTGGCTTCGGTCCATCCAGTCCGGCATCAGCGAAATCCTCCTGGTCCGCATCCTTCATCGCCCAGGTCCTCGTCAGGTCCATCATTCCATTCGGACTCCGCTTGGAGCTATTGGGATTGTCATCGACCCAACCTGAGAGCATCGCTTTTCGGACCGGTTCCTTGCCCGACGCATTGCCCCAAGGCGACTGCTGCAACTCCGGGATCTCACGAGGATTCATCACGTAAACCGGCCCCGCCATCGTCTTCACTTGCTTCTGATACGAGGGGCACACGAACGGATTTCCACGGTCCGCAGCCGCCAGATCCGCCGGCGTATTCCCAATGGTGTCCGGCATCCCGAGATACCGCGCAAGTTTCCGGAGCAGCGAATACTCGTTGCCCGGCTGTCCGTCACCAAAGCGAGGGTATTGCTCGATCGTGAGCGGCCCAGGGAGAGTCCCATCGTTCTCGGCGCAGTAGCTGTTGATTGCCATCCCGATCTGCCGAAGGTTCGAGGTACACTTCGTCGAGTTCGCACTATCCTGCACCTTGGTCAGCACCGGTAAAAGGATGCCCGCGAGAATGGCGATGATCGCAATCACGACCAGCAATTCGACGAGAGTAAAAGCAAAGGGAGGAAAAGAGGCGCGGCGTTTCATGCAACGAGTTCCGAGGGTGGATCGACGGCCACTAAAGCACGCTTTCGCTACCCGTGGAAAGGGTTCGTTTCGGGAAGTTCGGCGGCCCCTTTGCGGCGCAGAGATTTCACTGGCGCCGTTTTGCGCGATACCTTAATCATCCCGCTGTTTCGCCGGACGATTCGCGCGCTTAGCTCAGTGGTAGAGCGCTTGCTTCACACGCAAGAAGTCACAGGTTCGAACCCTGTAGCGCGCATGCGTCTACTCTGCCGAAGGCGGGCCATCGACGCAGTTCCCGCTTATTACGCGGCTCGAGCGCTGATCAATAGTAAACCCGACGGCCGTAGCTGTCGGTGTAATAGGTCCTCCCACCGGGCGGCCGGACCTGCCGGCGCTGATCGTAAGCTCCTTGGGACAGTGGAGAGACAGGCGTTGCTCTCGGGGTAATCGCTGCTCGCGCGAGGCGCTCGCGTTCCGCCTGCTCCTTCGCCACTCGGGCGAGGCGCTCTTGTTCCGCCTGCTCCTCTTTCAATCGGCGTTCTTCCTCTTCGGCATCGCGAACACCGTCCAAAATCTGATCCCGAATCCGGTTGTCATTGGTTACCAGATCCGGAGCGAGACGAATTCGATGCTCCCCCGCCTGGTATTCATCGTCGCCGATATGGACGAGCTGCGCGCCGGATTTGAGCTTCAATGCGGCCAGTGCCGGCGGAAGTTTTTTGGCACTGATCAAGTAGTAAACACCTTCTGGTGCGAGATGCCGGGGTCGCGAAGGTGCGCGCGCTGCGGGCGGCTTTTCACACCCACAGAGCCCGATTCCCGCTGCCATCATCACCATCAAAAAGGTCTTCATACCTCGCCAATAGCACACGCCCGCCGCTCGCGTGATCCCTTTCAATTTTCCCCAGCACGAACTCGCTTCCTTGTGCTGAAAGAAGCTGCCGGTCTTCTTTCGCTGAATCCAGGAGGTGCGCCTTTGGACGCCAGTGTTTCCCGGATTCGGACGAACGCTACAGCCCCGCCACCTGGCAAAGACGAAGCTCAGCGCCGCTCCCCGCGTAGGCGCGACTCCTTCGCTAAGGCGTGCTTTTGACGAGCTTTGTCAGCCGACCGGTTTTGTTCCAGTCCTGGACGTAGAGATTGCCGGTGGCGTCGTAGCTCAGACCGTGAGGAGCGGTGAAAATGCCGGCTTTCCACCAATCTGGAGGAACGTCGAACTTCGCCCACTGTGCCTGGTCGGGATTGTCCCCAAGCACAGAGACCACTTGATTCGTCCCGTCGAGAATCGCGACGCGTCCTTCCAATTCAGCCACCGCGACGTTTTCGCCATGAATGGAGACGGCACATGGGCGGCGCAGACCGGTGGTGATGACGCCCACGAAGTTGCCTTCCAAATCCAAGTGTTGGAGCCGGCGATTCTCGCGGTCGCAGACGAGCAGGAGCGGCGTGCCGGAACGGTTGTCGAGCGCGATGCCGTGGCAGGTCTGAAACTTCCCGTCTTCCTTGCCCTTGCCGGCGAAGGTCTTCAGGTGTTTGCCGGTGGAATCGTATTTGTGGATCAGCGAGAGGCCGTATCCATCGGCCACAAAGATGTCGCCGTTCGGCGCGACGGCAACACCGGTGGGCTTGTAGCCTTTGCCCTCGGGGTAGGCGTTGGCTTCCTTGGGATAAGGAAGCGTGAGCACGGCTTTGCCGTCCAGAGTCAGCTTAACGGCTTGGGCGCCGCGGAGGTGCGCGGCGTAGATGAATTCAGTGCCGTTTTCCTCGCGCAAACAGAGGCCGTGGATGCCGGCGAACTCGGGAGCGATCGTTCGCACGAGTTTCCCGTCTGCGGAGAAGACGAAGATGCCTTTGTCGCCGTCGGAGCTGACGTAGATGAGTCCGCTTTTATCGACGACCACTCCGCCGTGAGTGGGACCGATGCTGAGTTGCTCCGGGATCGAGCCCCAGCTCGGGACGGTGGTGAAAGCGTGCGGTGCCGTGCCGGTCGTGACTTTCTCCGCGGGCTTGCTGTCGTCCCGCGGGACAGTGCCTGCGGTGCCGTCTGGGTGGGCCCATGCCTGGCCGGCCGCCAGAATGCAAAGGCTGAGGGGAACGAGGAACTTGCGCATGCGGCGCAGGATGGCGGCTGCACCCGGCGGGTCAAGCCGCCGAAGAAGCGTCTGCGGATGCGGCTCGCTACGCGAGTGGCGCGGCGAGCGGCTTCGGCATCAGACGCCCGGTCGTGTCTTCCGCACCGGCGCTCGCTTCTTCGTGGTATTCCGCGTCCGTATTCACTTTCCACAAATCGTAGTGGGAGCCGGTCAGATTCTTCGCGGCGAGAACGGCGGTCATCATCGAATGATCCTGGTTGTTGTACTTGTGCATGCCGTTACGGCCAACGGGCTGGAGGTTGGTGAATCGAGCCAGTTCCGCACGGATCACGTTCACGTCTGCCTGATAACCCGGGCCATACACCGGATACGCTTTCTCCATCCGCACCACACTGCCGTCGATCACATCCTCCTGACGGACCAGGCCCAGCTTCGCGAGTTCCTGTTTCCCGAGTTCGATGAGCTCCCCATCAGGCATGGTCCAGAGCCCATCGCCTTCGAAACAGAAGTACTCCAGCCCGAGGCAGGTCGTCGAAGCGTCCGGAATCAGATGCGGACTCCAGTTATTGAAGTTCTGAATGCGGCCGAGCTTCACGCTCGGATCGTGAACATAGATCCAGTTATCCGGGAAGAGATCGGTCTTCTTCACGATCAAGGCGACGGTGAGAAAGTCGCGGTATTGCAGTCGTTTCGCTGCGCGGATCGTCTCTTCCGGAAGCGGCGGATGGAAGGCGAGCACGCATTCCTTGAGCGGCATGGAAACGATGAAATCGCTGCCCGTCCAATCCGTCTCCCTACCAGCAACATCGCGGGTGGTCACGGAAGACACGCGATCGCCGGCGATATTGATGCGGACTACTTCCTGGCCCATCTCGACCGTACTGCCGGCAGCGATCACATCATCCCGGTGCTTATCCCACATCTGTCCGGGGCCGAAGCGCGGGTATTCGAACGTATCGATCAACGTCTTCACCACACCTGAGCCACTCTTCTTTCGCTGGGGGATAAGCGCATTCCAGATTGCGGTCCAGAGCGACAAACCCTTGATCCTCTGGGCCGCCCAGTCAGCGCTGATCTGATCACACGGCATGCCCCAAACTTTCTCCGTGTAGGTTTTGAAGAAGATCGAAAAGAGCATCTTGCCGAACCGATTGCTCACCCAATCCTGAAACGACTTCTCCGGCTTGGTCGGAACGATCTGCGCTTTGAAATAACTGAGCACGCAGGCGATGCTGCGGAAGATGCCCAGGCCGAAAAGTGCGTTGGCGGCTTTCAGCGGGTAATCGAAAAACTTTCCGTTGTAGAAGATGCGCGAGAGTCGTCGCACGGAAATGAACTCGGAGCCGAGCCGCTGCTGCCAGCGTTGGGTGATCTCGTCGCTTTTGCTAAAGAAGCGGTGGCCACCGATATCGAAGCGATAACCTTTGTAACAGACCGTCCGGGCGATGCCGCCGACGTATTCAGGATCCTTTTCCAAGACGACCACGGGCCGGCCACCTTCGGCGAGATCCACCGCTGAAGTCAGCCCAGCGGGACCGGCACCGATGATTACTACTCGAGCGGAAGTAGCGTCAGGGGTCTCGGACGGCGTTGGATGCTCGGCGGGAGAGCCGAGAAGGACTTCGGAGGAGTTCATGAATGCGGAAGGAGTTTTCCGCTCATCTTTGCCACTGCCGAGAGGCGATCCAAAGAATCGAATTCGCAAATTTCGAAGCGCCGACTCCGCGCGGACTCGCGCGATCAATCAAACCCTCAGGCGATCTATGAGGCGACCGCCAGCCGCTTCATCTCCGCGCTTTGGTCGATCGTTTCCGTCAAGAGGGTCTTCACCGTGGGTAGCGCCTGGGCCCGCAGGAAGATCTGGTAGCTGAAGAGCCCCGGCACGAGCCGGATCAGCATCTCATTTACTCCCACGAGAAATCGGGAAAACGCGTTGTCCCCCAGCGCCTTGGGAAAGGGGGCCGGCACACCACGCATTTCGAGCATTTTATAACCCGTTTGCTCGAAGAGTTCCCTGAGCGACTTGAACGTAAAGAGCCGCGTGTGGGTGCGGTCGAGGATGCCTTTGCGCCCGTAATTGAACTGCCCGAAGAGCAGCATGAAGCGTGTGACTCCAAACGCGATGTTGGCGGTCGTGAGCACGAGTTCCGGCCGCTTGCGGCCGGTGGCGGCACGCAAGCGCTCCATGAAGGCTTCCGGATCCTGAAGATGCTCGATGACATCGAGGATGAAGATCTGGTCGAACTCCGAGACGGCGACGGGGAATTCCTGCGTATCCAGGTCCCAGCGCGTGAGCTGCACATTCGGGGCAGGCGCTTGCGCAGGGACGTATTGATCGATGCCGGTCACCCGCGCGGCTTTCTGCGCGAGTTCGGCCGCGACGTAACCCTGACCACATCCGATGTCGAGCACGTCGGCGCCCGGTTTCACTGCATTGATTGCCATGGTGTGCGATGAGGCGAACCCCATCTTCAGATCATAGGTCAGCTCCACCTGGCCGACATCGAACCGGCGATCGTAGAGCAGGTTCATCTCGTGGAACTTCGCCCGCACCATGGTCCGGGCAATATCCCAGGCGTACTTCACCCCGTTTACGTGGCAGATCTCGTCGCCGTAGAACGTCGGGATCGGTATCTCTTTGATTCGCTGCCCGGCGAAGTGCAGCTGGATGATGATGTCCGTATCAAAGTGGAAGTCATTGGAGTTCCGCTCGAATGGGATCCGCGCCAGCGCCTTCGTCGAGTAAAGCCGATAGCCGCTGTGAAACTCGCTGAGTTCCGAACCGAGCATCCGGTTCTGAAAGGCCGTCAGCACCTGATTGCCGACCCACTTGTAAAGCGGCATCCCGCCTGCCAGGGCGTCGCGTTTGTGGATCATTCGCGAGCCGAAGACCGCGTCCGCTTCGTCGCGGTAGAACGGCTCGAGCAGGAGCGGCAGCTTCTCCGGCGCATATTGTCCGTCACCATGGATGAGCGCGACAATATCGAATCCCTGATCGATCGCGTACCGGTAGCCGAGCTTCTGATTCCCGCCGTATCCCTGGTTCTCCGGGTTCCGCAAGATCGTGATCTTGAAGTCGCTCGTCTGGTCCTCTCGCTTCAAGCCCGCCTGAAATGTGGCGTCCTTTGACGAGTCGTCGATGACCAGCACTTCGACATTGCTGGTTCGCAGCTCCTTGGGAATCCGGTCAAGCACACTCTCGATGGTCCGCTCCGCGTTGTAAGCGACGACAAAGACGAGGATACGTTTTTCGGCAAGGGCGGTCACGCGGTGGAACATAGCGGTGGCAGGGCGTGAGTCGAGCAAAGGCCGGGTGGCATTCGATGCTTTCGCGGACAGCCCGTAAAATAGCTTCCCCGGGACGCGCGCGATGCGTAGTTTCGCGGCGATTCGATCCTCTGGAAAATATGATCCGCCGTGCCGCCTGTGTGTTTCTGTTGTTCGGGATGTTTTCCGCGCAAGCTGACGAACAGGTCCGAGCCGTGCAGGAAGAACTGCGTCGCCGCAGCATCTATAACGGGGACATCGACGGCCGCCGCTCGCCAGAACTCGGCGAAGCTTTGAAACGCTATCAGAAGCGCAAAGGCTTCAGCGAAACCGGCCAGGAAGATCCGGATACCCTGCGCTCACTTGCTTTGGTTCCGCGTTCTCCGAACGATCCCCCGCCGAAAGAGATCTCGTGGCCAGCGGAGACGGTGCTGAAGAGCGACGAAAAGATCGATGTCGCTCAGGAAGCCGCGGCACTCGCCGAAGAGACCGGTATCGCCCCGGAATCGGTTGCACTGGGCGAGACGCAAGTTGTCGCCGGAAGGAAAACCAGGTCTGCCAAACGCCAGCCATCACGGAGGGTGACAGCGGCTTCCAAAGGAAAGCGCTCCCGCCCGCTTGCGCAGACCGCAGCACGAGGCACGCAGATGATCGACGAGCGTGAGTTGCGGTCGTTTATCGAGGGCTATATTCGCGCGCTGCGGGACGACGATTTGCAGGAGGAACTCCGCTTTTACTCCGATCGGGTTAATTACTTCGCGAATGGCGAAGTCGATCGGCGACTGGTCGAACGGACCTTGCGGGCCTATTACAAACGCTGGCCGAAGCGCCGCTATTCGCTGCTGGAGGGGCTTCGTTATGCGTTCGATCCGGCACGTGCTCAGATCGTGGTCACTTTCAATGTCAGCTTCTCGCTGAAAAACGATCGCCAGGCCGTGAAAGGGCAGACTGAGAATCGTCTGTTCATCAATGCTGCCACTGCCGATCCGCGCATTGTTGCCATCGAGGAACGTCGCATTCGCGGTTAACTGCTTCCCCGGGCACCCGTCGGGCGTGCGGGAGAAATCCGGCCCCGCCAGATGAAGGTTCAGAGTAAAATCCTCCTGCTGCTGTTCGCGATTGTCGCGATTTTCGTTGGCGGTCTCGCCACGCTCAAGCACTTCGAGCAGGCCAAATTTAAAGCGATCGCTGATGAGCGGTCGGCGGATCGGCACAAGGATTTCAGCAAATTCCTGGAGGTGCGCGGCGACAAGCTCAAGGCGCTCGTCGATGACTGGACCAATTTCACCGAACTCGTCGGGGCAATCGTCAAAGACGACCGCCAGTGGGTTGCGGACAACCTGAACGACAGTCGCCTGGCGACTGCGAATGCGAACGCCGTCTGGATCTATCGCAATGACCTGTCGCTCTTCGCTTCGCACCACAATCGCCAGCCGCTCGATCTCCAGACTTTCCCGATTTCTCCGGAGGCTCTCAAACAACTGACGGACGGCACGAATGAGTGCCACTTCTTCGTCAAAGCGCCTCCAGGCTGGATGGAAATCCGCGGCGGAACCATTCATCAGTCGGATGACCGCTATCGCGAAACAAAGCCGCAAGGCTGGCTCTTCGCCGGGCATTCCTGGATCGACACAAATATCGACCAAATGGCGATGTTCACCGGCTACGACATCGACATCGTCTCCTTCGATGAAAGCAGGGTGCAACCCGCCAACGATGAGCAACACGGGCTGATTGCTTTCTCCCGGACACTGCCAGGTTGGGATGGAAAGCCCGTCGCGCAAATTGAGGTGCGACACTTTTCGAAAATCATCAGCGAGCTAAACGAGTCCAGCCGTCGGCTCTTCAGCGGGTTGATGATCTTTGCGGCAGTGTTGTTCCTCGTGCTCGCCGTATCGCTGAGCCGTTGGGTCCGGCGGCCGCTGCGGCTGATCGCGAAGAACCTCGAACAAGGGAGTCCCGAAGCGCTCGAGCCGCTCAAAAGCCGGCCGGACGAGTTTGGGAAGCTTGCGCAGTTGATCCTGCAGTATCGCCGCACCGAAGAGATCTTGCACAAAACCGAAGATCAGCTCCGGCATTCCCAGAAGCTCGAAGCCGTGGGCCGGCTCGCCGGCGGAGTGGCGCATGACTTCAACAACCTGCTCACCGCAATCATCGGTTATTCCGAGATGCTCGAAGCGAAGCTCGTGGATGACGACCCCTCCCGCGAGCAGGCGCACTTGATCCGCAAAGCGGGCGAACAAGCGGCCGGTCTGACGCGCCAGCTTCTTGCTTTCAGCCGCAAGCAACTGCTGCAGCCCAAGGTCCTGGACCTGAATGATCTCATCCGGGAGATGGAGAAGCTGCTGCAGCGCGTGATCGGTGAGCACATCCGTATCCACATCGAACCGGCGGCCGCCGATCCGCGTGTCCTCGCGGATCCCAATCAGCTCGAGCAGGTGATCCTCAACCTGGGCGTGAATGCCCGCGATGCGATGCCGCGTGGCGGAACGCTGACGATTACGACTTCCAACATTTCCCTGCCAGGTCCGGGCCTGGATGGCGCGCAAACTGACCTTGCCCCTGGCGAATACGTCTCGCTCGAGGTGCATGACACCGGCCTGGGGATGGACGCCGAAACCAAGGCGCGGATTTTCGAACCGTTTTTCACCACCAAAGGTCCGGGCAAAGGCACGGGTCTCGGACTCGCCACCGTTTACGGTATCGTCAAGCAGAGCGGCGGCGGGATCGACGTCGAGAGCACGCCAGGTGAAGGCAGCACCTTTCGCGTCTGCCTGCCGCGTGAAAATCAGCCCGTCGCGGTTCGCGCCGAGTTGCCGCCGGTCACCGGATCGGCTGCCGGTGAAACCATCCTGGTGGTGGAAGATGAGGAGGTCGTGCGACAGCTACTGTGCACTGTGCTCGGCGATCTCGGCTACCAGGTGCTTTGCGCCAGCACGCCTCGTGAAGCGCTCGATCTGGTCAAAGCCAATGGGCCCAAAATTGATCTGCTCGTTTCGGATGTGGTCATGCCCGAGATGCACGGCCCGGTCCTGGCACGCGCTCTTTCCGAGATCCAGCCGCAGATGAAAATCCTCTATGTCTCCGGCTACTCCGAAAACGACATCAGCGATCAAGGCGTGATCGAGGCGGGACTCAAAGTCCTGCAAAAGCCATTCACCCAACAAAGCCTCGTCCGCAAAGTGCGCGAGATGCTCGACGAAACCCCGCCTGACAGTTAGCGGAGCCGCACGGGGGTGGCTCGGAGACAAGCCCGGCTCGTCAGAAAACAAACGGCTCTGCAAACGCAGGTGCCGCGCTGGTCCGCTAGACGCCTCGGCGCCGGCGTTTCACGTGCAGCTGCGCCAGCGACTTCGCCAACGCCGCTTGCACGGCCGCGCCTTCTTCGCTGCCGAGTTCGTGCTTGTTGGCGATCGTTTCCTGCGCGCGCTTGACCGCGGCCTCAGCCGCGGACTCATCGATGTGCTCCCACGCGATCGCCATGTCGGTGAGCACTTTGACGCTGGTCTGATTGATCGTCACGAAGCCTTCGCCCACCGCCAGGACGGATTCTTCGCTGCCTTTCTTCACGACCAACTCGCCTGGCTTGATCATGGTCATCAGCGGGATGTGCATTGGCAGCACGCCCATTTCACCCTCGATCGCGGGCAGGACGACGCTGTCCACGTCGGCACTGTAGGCGACCTTTTCGGGCGTGACGATTTCGAGCTTGAGCGTGGCCATGTCGGGTCTGCGCCTACGCGCGGATCATCTCGATGCCGCCCTTCATGTAGAAGTTCGTTTCGTTCACGTCGTCGTGTTTGCCGTCGAGGATTTCCTTGAAGCCGCGCACGGTGTCCTTGATGGACACGTACTCGCCCTTGGTGCCGGTGAAGACTTCGGCCACGCTGAAAGGCTGCGAGAGGAAGCGCTGGATCTTGCGGGCGCGGAACACGGTCAGCTTGTCCTCAGGCGAAAGCTCGTCCATGCCGAGAATGGCGATGATGTCCTGCAAATCCTTGTAGCGCTGGAGCACGCGCTGGACACCGCGCGCGACCTGATAGTGCTCTTCGCCGACGATTTCGGGCGCGAGGGCCTTGGAGGTGGAAGCGAGGGGATCGACCGCGGGGTAGATGCCCAACTCTGCGATGGAACGTTCGAGCACGATCGTTGAATCAAGGTGCGCGAAGGTATTCGCCGGAGCCGGATCGGTGAGATCGTCCGCCGGCACATACACGGCTTGAACGGAGGTGATGGAGCCTTTGGTCGTCGAGGTGATGCGTTCCTGGAGCGCGCCCATTTCCGCTGCAAGCGTCGGCTGATAACCGACCGCGGACGGAGTGCGACCGAGCAAGGCGGACACTTCGGAGCCGGCTTGGGAGAAGCGGAAGACGTTGTCCACGAAGAGCAACACGTCCTGGTTCTTCTCGTCGCGGAAGTATTCGGCCATCGAGAGCGCCGAGAGAGCGACGCGCAAACGAGCGCCCGGAGGTTCGTTCATCTGGCCATAGACCAGCGCGACCTTCGATTTGCTGAGATCCTTCTGATCGATGACCCCGGCTTCGCTCATCTCGTGGTAGAGATCGTTGCCTTCGCGGGAGCGCTCGCCGACGCCCGCAAATACCGAGAAACCGCCGTGGCCTTTGGCGATGTTGTTGATCAGCTCAAGAATGACGACCGTCTTGCCGACACCCGCTCCACCGAACGCACCGACCTTGCCGCCCTTGGTGAACGGACAGATCAAATCGATAACCTTGATGCCGGTCTCGAGGATGGTCGCTTTGACGTCCTGATCCGTGAGCGCCGGCGCCGGGCGGTGAATGGGGTAACGCTTCTCATGCGCCACTGGGCCACGTTCATCGACGGGATCGCCCGTGACGTTGAAAATGCGGCCGAGGATGCCGTCCCCCACTGGAACGCTGATCGGAGCGCCCGTTGCGGTGATTGGAATCCCGCGCTTGAGACCCTCGCTGGAGCTCATCGCGATCGCCCGGACCCAGCCTTCGCCGAGATGCTGCTGCACTTCGAGCACGAGCCGGGTATCGACTCCGTTGACGTTGAACTGAATCTCGAGGGCTTCGTAAATTTTCGGGAGTTTTCCCGAGGCGGAGAAGTCGGCGTCCACAACGGGGCCGATGACTTGGACGATGGTGCCGGTATTGCTCATGGTGCGGAGAGTTGGAAAGTGGAGAAGCTAAAGGCTAGGCGAGCGCCATTTGCGCGGTGGTGATTTCGAGGAGCTCGGTGGTGATCGCCGCCTGGCGCACCTTGTTGTATTCGAGCGTGAGGTCTTTGATCAGCTGCTTCGCGTTGTCGGTGGCACTCTTCATCGCGACCATCCGCGCGCTGTGCTCGGAAGCGCGGGCATCGAGGA
This sequence comes from Chthoniobacter sp., assembly GCA_028293645.1. Classification (GTDB taxonomy): domain Bacteria; phylum Verrucomicrobiota; class Verrucomicrobiia; order Chthoniobacterales; family Chthoniobacteraceae; genus Chthoniobacter. Next base: position 10,555 of record JAQGOK010000182.1, on the reverse strand, counting down.
CCATCTGGTAAACCTGGAAGTAAACGTGATGCGGCAGCACCGCGCTGAGCACCGCGCCCATGCCGGGCTCGAAGAGATACTCCGGCGAATCCTCATCCGCAGCCGCTTGCACGTTGGCGGTTTCATTTGCGCCGCCGATGCCGGAGGTCACCTCGAAAGAGGTAATCGGCAGAATCGTGCGCGCTTTCGGGATCTGGGTGAGCGTGTTGATGAAGTCGGTGAACAGCACGGTCACCTTGTCCACTTCACCGCTGACGAACTTATCCATGCAGAACTTTGCGATGGCTTTGGTCTCGAGAAAGCCCGGCGCATCGCGCAGCGGAAACTCCGCGATCATGGTGCGGTTCGTTCGCGCGATGTACTGCACGCCCTTCCGTCCACACGCGACGAAGACCGTGGTCGCGGGATCGAACTTCGCGACTTCCCGCAGCAGGTTCGTATTCAACGCGCCGCAGAGGCCTTTATCGGTGCTGATCACCAGCACGAGTTCCTTCTTCACCTCACGCGCGGCGAGCAGCTCATGCGCGCCTTCTTCCGCTCCACCGGCAACGGAGCGCAAAACTTGTCCGAGCAACTCGGCATACGCGCGGCCGGCAATCGCGACCTGCTGCGCTCGGCGCATTTTGGCCGCGGCGACCATCTGCATCGCCTTGGTGATCTGCGACGTGTTTTTGACCGACTTGATGCGTCGGCGGATGTCTCGGGTATTGGCAGCCATGGACTAGGAAATTCTGCGTTTGGTGCGGTATCGCGGCGCGTCTTCGCGGACATGAAAACCCACTTCGCGTTTCTCTGCGGGCTCCGGCGGCTGAAGGAGCTGGCGGATGGCTTCGAAGAGCCGCGCGATCGTGGCATCCTGCTTGTCGAGCCGGCCTTCGAGTTCGTTGAACTTCACGGCCAGCTCTTTGTTGGCGAGCATCAGCTCGCGCAGGCGGACAAACGCACGCACCACCCGGACACTCGCCTCGATCGCGGTGTCGCTGTTCAACACGCTCGCCAACATGATCGCGCCGTGCTCGGTGAACACCCACGGCAGCTTCCGTCGTCCGCCGCGTCCCGGCTTTGATGTCGCAATTTGCGATATCAAAGCCGCTAATTCATCCGCATCCAGCTGGAACGCGAAATCATGAGGGAACCGCTTCAGATTCCTTTTGAGCTGCTCGTTCAACCGGCTCGTCGTCACGCCGTAGATCGCTGCCAGATCCGAATCCAGCATGACCTTCTGCCCGCGGATCAGATGGATCGTGCGCTCGATCTTCTCGATGGCGGCAGTCGCAGGCATGGCTGGCTCGAATGACAGCAGCGAGATCACTTAGCGGTAGCTGCTCTTGAAGTCGCCGACGGCGGATTTCAGGTCCGCGGTGATGTCATCATCGATCGCGCCCTTGTCGCGGATCTTGGCGAGCACCGCGTCTTTGCGGGTGGTGAGGTATTCCTGCAGCTTCAGCTGAAAGTCCTTCACTTTGTCCACCGGCACATCGTCGAAGTAGGCGTTCTGCATCGCCCAGAGCGTGGCCACCTGCACTTCGGTCGCGAGCGGGTTGTATTGGACCTGCTTGAAGAGCTCCACGATGCGCGCACCGCGATCGAGCATGCCTTTGGTCTTCGCGTCGAGATCCGAGCCGAACTGCGCAAACGCCGCCAACTCGCGGAACTGCGCAAGGTCACCTTTGATCTTACCGGCGACCTGCTTCATGCCCTTGATCTGCGCGGCGGAACCGACGCGGCTGACCGACAGACCGACCGACACGGCGGGCCGGATACCTTGGTAGAAAAGGTCCGTTTCCAGATAGATCTGACCGTCCGTGATCGAGATGACGTTCGTCGGGATGTAGGCCGACACGTCGCCGGCCTGCGTCTCGATGATCGGCAGCGCGGTCACGGAACCATTGCCGTTCTGCTCATTGACGCGGGCGCTGCGTTCGAGCAGGCGGCTGTGGAGATAGAAAACGTCGCCCGGATACGCTTCGCGACCGGACGGGCGCTTCAGCAGGAGCGAAACCTGGCGGTAGGCCACGGCGTGCTTGGAGAGATCGTCATAAACGATCAGCGCATCCATGCCGTTATCCATGAACCACTCGCCCATGGCTGCACCGGAGAACGGCGCGAGGTATTGGTTGGTCGCGGTGTCCGACGCCGGTGCCGTGACGATGATCGTGTAGGGCATCGCGCCGGCTGCTTCGAGAACTGCGAGCGAGCGGGCGATGTTCGAGTTCTTCTGGCCGATGCCGACGTAGATCGAATAAAGCGGACGGAAGCCTTCCTTGCCTTCGTTCGCTTTATTGATGCGCGCCTGATTGATGATCGTGTCGATGGCGATCGTCGTCTTGCCGGTGGCGCGATCACCGATGATCAGCTCGCGCTGGCCGCGGCCGATCGGGATCATCGCATCGATCGCCATGATGCCGGTTTGCACCGGCTGGCTAACCGATTTCCGCTTGATGATGCCGGGCGCGATCTTCTCAACCGGGTAGATCGCGGACGAAGTGATGGGACCCTTGCCATCGACCGGTGCACCGAGCGTATCGACCACGCGACCGAGCAACCCTTTGCCGACCGGCACGGAAAGCAAGCGGCCCGTGGTCTTCACCTCGGTGCCTTCGATGACTTCCTTTTCGTCGCCGAGCAGGATGCAGCCGACTTCGCTCTCCTCCAGGTTCAACGCGAGTCCGTAAAGACCGCCGGGAAACTCGATCAGCTCGTTGAGCATCACGTCGCTCAAGCCTTCGATGCGGGCGACGCCGTCACCGATCTCGCGCACGATGCCGACGTTCGACTTGCTGGTCGTCGTCTTGAGACCGCTGATTTGGGATTCGAGTTCTTGCAGGATGCTGCTCATGAGATGGGGCGTTTAGGCGTGAAGGAGATTGGTTTCGAGCCGGTCGAGGCGGCTGCGGACGGAGCTGTCGAAGACATCGCTGCCGATCTTGATGCGGAGGCCGCCGATGAGGTCCGGCGTGACTTTGAATTCAGAGGAAATGCTCGGGCCGTATTTGGCTTTCAAGCCGTCCACGACCTGCTTGCTCATGGCATCATCGAGCGGCTGAGCGCTCTCGATGACCGCATGGTGCTTCTCGACGTCGAGCCGCACCTGCCGCTGAAAGTCTTTGAGGATGCCGACAAAATTCCGCGGCTTCGAATCAGCGATCTTCTTCGCGATGATGCGGACTTTGCCCTCGTCGAGCTTTCCATCCGTAAAGCTAGCCTGGAAGAGCTGCTTCGAAAGCTTGCGGGAATCCTTGTCGAGCTTCATGGAGCGTTAAGCCGCGACCTCGCGAGCGGCTTCTTCGGAAAGGCGGCGCTGATCGTCCTGGTTGAGCACCTTGCCGGTCACCTTCGAGGTCGTGTCGATCACCAGCCGCGTGACTTCTTTCTTCAGCTCCGCGAGCTCGCGCTGGCGCTCGGCGATGGTCGCCTCGCGGGCCTTGGCGATGATCGCTTCCGCTTCGCCGATCGCGGCCTGTGCACGCTTGTCGGCGAGCGCTTGGGCGCTGCTCTTCGCCTCATCGATCATCTTCTGCGCCTCGGTGTTCGCCTTGGTCAGAATCTCCTGGTAGCGCACTTCGCTCTCCGCGAGCTGTTGCTTGATCTTCTCCGCGTTGAGCAGGCCTTCGGCGATCTTCTGCCGGCGCACTTCGAGGATGTTCAGCACCGGCTTGTAAGCAAATTTGTGGAGCAGGAACGCCACGATGCAGAAGCTGATGATCTGCGAGAAAAACAGCCACGCGTTGAAGCCGAACGTCTCGCCGGTGCGCTGAGCGCTCTCGGAGAGGCTGTCGAGAATGCCGCCTTCTGCGGCGAGAATGGGAAGGTAGTTCATGCTGGCGAGATGAGGAAAATCAGAGAAGAAGCGCGGGGCCGAACGAGCCGACCCCGCGCCGCAGGATTACTTCACAAGGAAGATGGCGAAGAACACGATGCCTTCTGCGAAGGCCGTGCTCAGGATCGCCTGCACGAGGATCGGGGTCGCGGCGCCGGGATTCCGGCCCACTGCCTCCGACGCTTTCATGCCGATGAAACCTACGCCGAGGGCGGCGCCGAGCGCTGCGAGACCGACGTGGATGCTGCCGGTGATGCCGGGAGCGGCTTGTGCGAGGAGTTCAATGCTCATGTTGTTGTGTTGGTTTGCTGTTTTCCCGACGACCCCCGCAGGTTGCCCACGGTCTGACCGCCGAAAGTCTGAAATCTAGTGATGGGCTTTTTCGTCGTGCTGCGTGATCAGGAGCGTGAAGACGGCGGTGAGGAGCATGAAGACGAGCGCCTGCACCAAGCCGACGAGCAGCTCCATGAAATAGAAGGGGACCGGGATCAGCCACGAGAGGCCGGGGACAATTTGCGCCATCGATTCGAGCATGTTTTCACCGGCAAAAACGTTGCCGTAGAGCCGGAAGCTCAGCGACACCGGCCGGAACATGATCGAGACCACTTCCAGCACACCGACCAGCACGAACACACCGATCATCAGGACCTTCAGCGCGCCGGTCGTGTCGCCTTTGGGACCGAAAATGTGAAGGATGAAGCCGCCGGGACCGTTTGCTTGAAGCGCCCAATAAACCCAGCACACGAAGAACACGACCGCCATCGCGAGCGTCATGTTGAGATCGGCATTCACACCGCGGAACAGCGGTCGCGAGATGTGCTCCAAACCGCCCTGCGCGTTGGGAATTCCCCATCCGATCGTGCCCACTCCGGGGATCAGTCCGGCCCAGTTCGTGAAGAGGATGAAGATGAAGATGGTCGCAAAGAACCAGAACGTCTTCTTCACCAGATCGTGGCCGATGATGCTCTCGAGGAAATCGTGCAAACTCTCGACCAGCCATTCCCAGAAGTTCTGCGCTCCATCCGGAATTTCTTTAATCCGCCTCGTGGCGTACTGAGCAAAGGCGATCACGACGATCGCGACAATCCACGTCACGAGCATCGAGTTCGTCGCTGCGAACGGTCCGATCTTCGCGGGCTCCGAATCAGTCGCGGGATGGCCGCCGATCCCATGATATAAGACGGGCGCATCAGGACTTAATCCGTGATGTGCCTCCGCATGGGGGGCCGCGTGTGCATTCGGATCCGCCGCCGTGATCTCCGGATGCTGGGCAAAGGATACGCTGCTCACGAGTCCGCCGATGATCCACACCGCGGCAAAAAGCACGAAGAGGCGAAGCCAGCGAACGCTGGCGATCGGAAGACGAAGCCTGAAGACGGGATTGCTCATTTCCAAATGGGGCAAAGTGGAAGCGCCGTTCGGCGATCACTCATCGGGGAGTTTGCGTCGGGGAAGACGGATCGCGGGCAGACACTTCGGGCGTTGCGGGGCTGATGAAACAACCAGCGGCAGGAGGTGGCAAGTGGTTTGTGAAATATTTCACAAACTTTCCCCGCTGCCCTAAATCCCGCGTCGCGGAACAGCTCGCGGACGCGCGGAAAAGGCTGAGTGACAGTGAGACGAGCGGCGGCATGGGAGCAGGCGAACGGTCGGGAAGACGTGATCGCTTGTTTTGGGGGCGGCGAGATTGTCGGCTCGGCTCAGGCTTGTCAACGACCCGCGGTCCATCGCCTGCAAACATGGCCGGCCGTGCGTCGCCAACGTGAGGTGAGATTCGGAGTCCGAAGCGACGAATCAAGCGCCTGCGCCCCGGGAGGCGGAGTAAGGTCAGCGTGAGTGACCAGTAGGTGCTTGAGCGTTCGCGTGGTGTTCTCGATGGAAAACTTCTCGACGGCCGAGGCGCGCGCCTGCTTCCCGCAGCGTTCAGCCAGCACCGCGTCGGTCAGCAAACGCTCCAGGGCAGCCGCGAGTTGTCCCGGATCACCGGACGCCGCGAGCAAGCCTTCGCCTTCGTTGCTGATCATCTCCGGCACGCCGGCCAGCGGCGTGGAGACGATTGGCACCCCCGCGGCCATCGCCTCCATGATCACCGTCGGGAGATTGTCGCTGCCGCCTTCGCTGTCCGGCACGCAGGCGAGCGCGAAAATTTGTGCGCTTGCCAAGAGCCGGCGCACTTCGCTCTGCGACCGCGGGCCGAGCAGATGCACGCGGTCCGCGAGTTGCGCCGAGGTGATCTGATCGCGCAGGCGGGCTTCGAGCGGACCACCCCCGACGATTCGGCATTCGAAAGCGCGACCTCGTTCACGCAGGAAGCGGCACGCTTCGATCAAGTCGCTGAAGCCCTTTTTTTCGACATAGCGACCGACCGACAAAATCAGCGGCACCGCGCCAGCCCGTTGGCCCGGAGGGAAGCCCGTCACGTCGATGCCGTTGAAGACGCGGAATACTTTGCCGCGGGCGCGCGGATGCTTCTGCTCCATCCAGCGGCGTGCGTAATCCGTCTCGGTGATGACCAGCCGCGCATCGCGGACGAGCTGCGCATTGGAAACCGGGAAGTCGGTTTCGCAAAAAATGTCGTTCGCGTGTCCCGTGAAGCTGTAGCTGAAACCAAACAGCTTCCGCAGCCACCAAGCCGTGCGCGCTGCCACCCCACCAAAGTGCGCGTGCACATGGCGAATGCCGCGCTCGCGGAGGTGCGGCGCGAGCCAGATCGCCTCGAACATTCGTTGCGCATCCGGCTCGCCACGATGCCGCGGAATTGCGCGATGCGCACGCCAGCCAAGCCGCCGCGCAGCGCGATCCGCATCCACTTGCCCGCGCAGTTCCTTCTCCTCGGGCGCGTAGAAAACCTCGACGTTCACCGTCTCTGCCAGGTCGCCCGGATCGTCAGGACGACGGATCGAAACGAGCCACGGCTCCATTCCCTGGCGCACCATCTCGACCGCTTCGCGATAGACGAACGTCTGCACGAAGCTCGGAAAGCGCTCGAAAAGATAGGCGAAGCTGTGAGCCATGAGAGCCGGCGGACTCAGCGCGCGACCCGGCCGGCGCCGAGTTCCCGCGCTTCATCGTAAAAGCTCTCCAGCCGCTCGATCGCGTGCGTTTGCTCGAAATCCTCCCGCACACTGCGCGCCGCGGCTTCGCCCAGAATGTAGAGGGAGTCGTCCGCGGCGGTGATCTGTTCGAGCGCCCGGAAGAGGGCTTCGTCGTCGCGTTCCGCCACAAGCAAACCGGTGCGTTCGTGCGTCACGGCTTCCGGAATGCCGCCGTGCCGCGTGGCGACGACGGGCAGGCCGGTCGCCATGGCTTCAAGCATCGAGTTCGGCACGCCTTCCTGATTCTGATCGGCGGTCAGCTCGCTGGGGTGGAGGAAAATGTGCGACTGCGCGTAAAGCGCGGCGAGCTCCGCCTGCGACAGAAAACCGGGAAGCTCGACGGCTTCACTAATGCCGAGCTCCTTTGCCAGTGCGCTGACCCGGTCCTTCATCGGCCCGCTGCCTGCGATCACGAACCGCGCGCGCGGGTTCTTTCTGTGGAATTTCGCAAACGCCAGAACGGCCGTGAGCAGCCCTTTTTTCTCGATCAACCGACACGCCTGTACAAAGCGCCACGAGCCGTCGGCCGGCATCGGCCGTTGCGTGAAAGGAAACGCCTCGAGCGGAATCCCGGTGCGATTGAGCCGCAGCTTTTCCGGCGGACAACCCCATTTTTCCAACTCCGCAAAGAGCGAGCGCGACCGCGCAAGCACCAATGGCACGGTCTGCAACAGCTCGCGCATCTGTGTGTCGTAGCCTTCCTGCTGCGGGCGCGGCTGGATGTCCATGCCGTGAAAGGAAACCACACACGGCCGATTCCACTCCTGGATCAACGGCAGTAAATGCACGCCCGTGTGCCCGAAATAAATGTGCATGAGATCCGCGGGCCGATGGGCCAGGAGTTTGATCAGCACCTGCAGCTCGCCACGGTAATAAACCGGCGGCTTTTGCATCACGTATTTCAGCCAGAACCGCTTCACGAAGTTCTTCCGGGCGCGCGGGATCAGCTCAACGTCTCTGAACGGAAAATCCGTTTCACACTGCCGTTCGCGCGTCAGCACGAAGGTCGAGTACCGCTGCAGGCCCGTCACCTGCCGGTAGATGTGGCGCATCTCCGGCTTAAGAAACGTGGTGCAGTAACTCGCCACGATCGGCTGCGACGTGGGCTCAGTGATCTGCTCGGGCATTTGGCCGGACTCTCGAAAACCGCGCCCGCGATGTCCAGTCTGCCGGGCTCCGTGCGCTTCGCTGCACACGAGATCGGCGGTTCAAATGAGACACTGCGCTGCTGATCCCGAATGCTCGCCAGCATGAGCCCCCTGTTCAGCATCATCGTTCTTGCGAGCCTGACGTTGATGGTCGGATGCGACCGAACGGAGGTAAGGACATCCACGAATGCTACGCCGCCGGAGACATCGGCAAGCGCTTCATCGCCGGAGCCTGCTTCGCCGGAGCTTACTTCGTCACCTTCCGGGCAGCGGACGCAGCAGGTCGCGAACTCGAAGTCCCTTACGTGACCACCCCCATGGAAATCGTGGACAAGATCCTGGAGATGGGAAAAGTCGATCGCGAAGACGTGCTCTACGACTTGGGGAGCGGCGATGGGCGGATCGTCATCCGAGCGGCCCAGAAATACGGCACGCGCGGCATTGGCTACGATCTCGACCCGGCGCGCATCAAGGAAAGCAACGAAGCCGCGGAAAAGCGGGTGTCACCGACCTGGTGCAGTTTATTCAGCAGGACATCTTCGACGTCGATCTAAGCGGCGCAACCGTGGTCACGCTCTACCTCCTTCCGGAGGTGAATCTTCGGCTCAGGCCGAAGCTGCTTCGTGAGTTGAAAGCCGGTTCACGAGTGGTCTCGCACAACTACGGGATGGGCGATTGGAAGGAAGAGGAAGTGGCGGAATTCCACATCGACGGCGAGACCCACTACGCGACGGTGTGGGTCATGCCTCCTCCAATCTCCACGAGCGAAAGCGACGCTCCTGCTGCCCACTAAGCCTCCGCCGGCTCAGAGGCCGCCTGGCCTTCCGCAACGCCGGAGCCTTCGACGGTCTCGGTGGGAACCAGTTCCCCCAGCCGCTTTTTGAGTTCCTCGATGCCTTCGCCGCGATCAGCGGAAACCGGGAACACCTCGAGCTTGCGATACCGCGTTTGGAAGTGCCGCAGCTTCTCCTCCGCTTCGGGCAAATCCATTTTGTTCGCCACGACGATCCACGGCCGTTCGCTCAACTTCGGATCGTAGAGATCCAGTTCCTTGCGCAGCTTCTGCAGATCTTCGATCGGCTCGCGCCCTTCGCTCCCGGCCATATCGAGCACGAACACGAGCAGTTTGCACCGTACGATGTGCCGCAGAAAGTCGTGCCCGAGACCGACGTTCGCGTGCGCGCCTTCGATCAAACCCGGAATGTCCGCGACAGTGGTCCGACCATACTCCGGCAGCTCGACCACGCCAATGTGCGGAGTCAACGTGGTGAAAGGATACGGCGCGATCCGCGGATGCGCCTGCGAGATGCGCGTGAGCAGCGTGGATTTGCCTGCGTTCGGATAACCGACAAGACCCGCGTCAGCGATCTTCCGCAATTCGAGGTAAAACGCTCCCTCCTCGCCTGGCTCGCCCTCGCGATACTCGCGCGGCGCCTGGTTGCGTGAGCTTTTGAAATGCACGTTGCCGATGCCGCCCTTGCCACCTTTGCAGAGCACGAACTCCTGACCGGGCTCGGTCAGATCCGCGATCAGCTCCAATTCCGAGGGATCCAGTGACGCCTTCGGCTGCCGCGCGGTGGTTTCCTGCGCGTCCGGCGTTTTGCTGAAATCGACAAACATCGCGCCGTCGCCATGCGCCACCTCGGGGTCGAAGTCGTTCACCACCTCGCCCGGCAATCGATACACCAGCGTGCCGATCGGCACCGGCAGAATTTTATTCGGCGCCGCTTTGCCCGACATCTGTTTGCCCATGCCGCGGTGGCCATTCTGCGCTTTTTGGATCGGCTCGTAGAAGAACGGGGTGAGATTGTCCGTATGCGTATCCGCGCGCAGGATGATCGATCCGCCGCGCCCGCCATCGCCGCCATCCGGGCCGCCTTTTGGAACGAAACTCTCTCGACGGAAGCTGACGCAGCCATCTCCGCCGTCGCCTGCCTTGGCTTGAATACGTATGTGATCGATGAACATGGGCTGGACGCCGATGCCGGCGAAAACTGGACAAGCACGCTGCCAGAGAATGCCCCAATTGCAACCTCGCCCGTTCCTCCTCGACGCGAAACGGTTCAAGAAAGCCGTTGGCAAGCGGGAGGATTTTGCTACCGTCCCGTCGCCTAAATGGTGGTCGTAGCTCAATGGTAGAGCTCCAGTTTGTGGTACTGGCTGTTGCGGGTTCGAGTCCCGTCGACCACCCCATCAGGCCCTTGCCTGCGCATCGGTCGGCGACAGGAGCGCACGAATCGCAAACGCAGTGGCGACGATCGGATCGTCTTCAAAGCTGTCGGGACACCGCCCACGCCACGAACCGTCGGCACGTTGCGATCCGAGGAGGTCACCTTGCAGCGCGCTACGTTGTGACTGCGCCCACTCTTCGTTCGAGCCCCCTGACGAGATCGCTGCGAGCGCGGCGCTGAAAGCCTGCGCGTGATAGAACACCAGCGACTCCCGTTCGTCTGCGCGATCGGCCGCCCATGCTCCGCTATGCACCGCACCTG
>JAQGOK010000115.1 GCA_028293645.1 Chthoniobacter sp. | reverse complement strand
GGCCTCTTCGAGCCGAGCGGCGGAACCGCTCCGGACATCGCCGGCAAAGGCATCGCCAATCCCATCGCGCAGATCCTCTCCGCGGCCATGATGCTGCGATATTCATTCAGCGAAATCCTCGCGGCGGACGCGATCGACGCGGCCGTGCGGCGAGTCATCGACGATGGTCTGCGCACCGGCGACATCTGGAGCGAAGGTTCGCAGCGCGTCGGCACAGCCGAGATGGGCGCGGCGATCGCCGCGGCGATCTGACGCGTCTACCGCTTGGGTGCGGCGATCAGCAGGGAGGATTTATTCGGCTGCCACTGATAACCAAAGCCGAAGGGGATCGGACCCGCGCGGCTCACCTCGTGTGCACGGGCCAGGTCCGGTTGCGGGTACTGTTGGAAGAGGCTGATCGGCCCCGTGTAGCTGCCGCAATAGCGAACGACCCAGTCGCTGTTCTGGAAGAACCGGTGCGGAATCCCGGAGTCGTCCTGCAGAATCAAAGCACTGCGGGCCAGGAGGAACTCGCGCACCTTCGAGAAGCCGTCCTCATGCATCAGATACGATGCCGCTTTCACGAGGCTTGCGCCTTTCTCCTGGGCTTCGCAAAACCGAATGAAACCGCTGTGCGCGCGGATCCCACCGTTGGAAAGATCCGTGGTGAAGTAGTAGAGCGTTTGGTTTTCCTGACCGGGACTCGCAAAGACGATCTTCACGCCCGGGGTGCCGCCTTTCGCAGGGCCAAACTGGCCGGCTTTGTCCAACGCGACGGACTCCACGGAGCGGATCTCGCAGCCCGCTCGCGCGAGAAAAACGTAGAGCACAGGAAGCGTTCCGCTGAGCTGCGTCTGCGTCAGATCGATCTTCATGTCTTTGGTGATGAAGAAGCTCCAATTCAGGACGGAACGAAGCGACTTGCGCAGGGTCGCCAATGAACCCGCGAGCACGGGACTGGGCATCGTCTCAATCTGCGGCAGTGGTCCGACTGGTTCGGTGCCACACAAAATGTAAGTCGAGGCGTGAGGGAAGAACGCCCGCGCGTAGAGAAAGTCCGGGCCGCTGAACATGTAGAACATCGGTCCGCGGCGTTGATACGCCTGGCCGAGGTATTCAGGTGCCCAGACGCGGATTCGGGCGAGTTGCCGTTCCTCCAGCTTCGCCCACGCCGCATCAAACTCGGTCGCGTGATCGGCCCAGGCTGGCTCAAGACTCCGCGCTTCCAACGGTGTGCCGCGGACCGGCAGACCCGCCAGAAAACGAGCGGTCACATCGGGTGACGCTTCCGCGAACGCGCTCGCACCGAGCGTCCAAACCGACAACAGCCAAAACAACGCGAACTTCATCCCGTCAGGAAAGGCCGCTCGACCGCAGCGGGAACCAACGAGCTGCTCAGCGCTGGACGGGCTTCTTTTTAGGCTCCAGCGGGTTCTGGTAGTTCTTCAACATCCAGTCGCCCGGCTTCGGTTTCGGAGTCGTTCTCGGCGTCGCACGAGCTGCCTCCGCTGCTTTCGCCTGCTCGACCATCTCTTCGGGAGAAGGCTTCGGCTCACACGCCACGCACGCACACATCAACAGGACAGACAGCCAGACTCTCATGGCGGGGCATGGTGCAGCAAAGGCCCCGTGTTAAAAGTCCAAAGTAGCTGGCCTGCGTGCGGAGAAAATCTTCCGACTCGCCACCGAAAACGCGGTCGCTAACTTCCCGCGATGCAGCTCCCCGTTTCGCGTATTTTCTGCGTCGCTCTGTGTCTGCTCGCCGCTGGTTGCGCCTCGCCGCAACGAGCTTTGCCGAAGTTTGAAAAGCCGCTCGCGCGGGCTCCGGTCCAGGCGGTGCGCACCACGGCTTACACGCACACCGAAGCGGATCACCGGAAGTACAGCAACCGCACCGCCGCTGGTGGCCGCCTGCAGTATGGGCACGTGAAGAGCGCTGCGTGCGATTGGTCGCGCTGGCCGGCGGGAACGCTCTTTCGCATTCGGGAAACCGGCGAAGTGCACGAAGTGGATGATTACGGCTGGGCGCTGGCCGGAACAAACACCATCGACCTCTATAAACCCTCGCGCCGCTCCATGAACAATTGGGGAGTGCGCCGGGTGAACATCGAAATACTCCGCTGGGGAGACGTGCAGCGGAGCCTCGCCATTCTTCGGCCCCGATCGAAGCACCGCCACGTCCGCCGCATGCTCGATCAGATCAACGATCGTTACGCCGAGCTCTCGCGGCCGGTGCAACTCGCGCCGGAAAGCTCTCTCGTCATGGAACCAGCCAGCGCTCCGGAGGCACCGCGCGCTACGCTGGTCGTTGCATCCGCACAGCCGCAGGTTTCCACTTCTCCCGCTCCCGCCGCTCGAAACACCAGCGCTGGGGCGCCGCTGAAACCGTTCGTGAACGCGCCGCCGCGGTAGCCACAGAGCCGAGCTTTTGGCGAGGATCGACAGACCGGCGTGGGTCCGCTTTCTTCCTGCGATGCAACTGCTTCCCCGTTTTGCCGCTTTCGCCCTGCTCCTTTTCACCACCGCATCTGTCATGGCCGAAGATCCCAAACTCTACACCATCCCGCTCAAGGACATCGACGGCCGCGATACGTCGCTCCAGGCCTACAAAGGTTCGGTGCTGCTGATTGTGAACGTTGCTTCGAAGTGCGGGTACACCAAACAGTACGCGGGGCTGGAGGAGCTCTGGCGCAAATACAAAGACAAAGGCCTCGTGGTGCTCGGCTTCCCTTCCAATGATTTCGGCGGACAGGAGCCCGGCACCAACGAAGAGATCAAAGAGTTTTGCAGCTCGAAGTTCGACGTGAGTTTTCCGCTCTTCGACAAGCTGCACGTGAAAGGCCCCGAGCAGCATCCGCTCTACGGAACACTCACCGGAGCCGAGTCGCCGGCGCCCGGACCGGTGAAGTGGAATTTTGGCAAGTTCCTCGTCGGCCGCGACGGTCAGCTCAAGACGCGTTTCGATTCAAAGTCTGCGCCGGATTCCGCTGAGTTGGTGCAGGCAGTGGAAGCCGCGCTCGCTGCGAAATAACCGCGCGTCGAAGTCGCAGCCAGAGTGACCGCTCAAGCCACCGGCTCGAGCGACGGGTCGTGTTCCAGCGGGAGGAAGAGCACGTCCAACTTTCGGCTGCCCGCAGCCGCCAGTTCGAGGAGGCGCGACTTGGCCGGCCAGTAGTCGCTGCAGCCAACCCCGCGCAGCGTTTCCACCAGATCGTCAAAGCGGCCCAAGTGGCGCTGCGCTTCCGCCCGAAAGAGCAACAGGTCCTCGCCGCCGTCCGCCGTCATGGCGATCATCCGCTCCATGTTTTCGACAGCCGCGGATTCGGTTTGATAGCCGAGCACGACGTCTGCGCAGCGGAAAGGATCATTGCCGCGCCACCAACGCAGAACGCGAAGTTCGAGCTCAAGATCCGTGAACGACCCCAAGCCTTCATCCAGCGCCTGCTGCGCTCCGTTCTCGTCGAGCGGTTTGAGAATTGGCGCAGTCGCCCAGGCGGGATCATCTGGAGCTTGTTCTCGCGAGGCGAAGCCGAGCTGATTGGCTTCACCAATCCAAAACGCGCGCGAGCACGTGGGGCAGAGGGTGGCACGCGGCGCCCGCGCCAGACCGGGAGCGGTCTGCCAGCCATCGGTCCAGGTGATCATGCCCGGCATTTCGACTGCCTCCGGTAGCACCATGCGAGCGAGCGCCTGGCAGTGAGGGCAGCTAAGAATCAGATCGGAAAACATGGGGCAAACTTTAGGAGAGCGGGTGAAGAACGAAAGCCCGGGCGCCGGAGTTGGCTCTCTCTTGTACGCCTCGTGGCCGCCGGCTGCAAACTGCGTGAATTGCCCGCGAGCTGCTCACCGAGTCTGTTTCGGAATCACGACCGATGCCCCGAGGCACAGAATCGGCTATCTCTGCCCCACGATGGCTGAGAATCCAATCGCGCCCTACCCCGAACGAAAGGCAAACACGAGCAGAGCAGGACTCGGCGCAGCAACATCCTCGGATATAGAAGCGTTGCGCGCTGATCTGGAGCAGGCGGGCGAACTCGCCCAGCGATTTCACCGGGACCTCTTGGGCAAATCCAGTGAGTTGGCGAGCTTGAAGGAGGTATTCGAAAAAGCCCACAAGCGCCTCATCCACCTTCAGCTGCACGTGACCCAGCTGCGGGACGAGCGCCATCAGCTCGCGAACCGAGCAATGGAAGCCGACGCGCTCGAGCAGAAGCTCAATGTGGTGACTGCTGATCGGGACCGCCTTCGTGCTCAGCTCGAAAGCAGCCGGAAATGGCAGGGTTGAGGGTGCTCGAGAATCCACTCCGAACGATTCGAGAGTTGCCCTCACTGCGTCTCGCCCCGGAACGCTGCAACTGGTTATCGATGCATGGGTCCTCTGCGAGAGGCTGGAGCGAGGTTCGGGCTTTCAGAGCAGTTGGGAATACCGCTCATCACAGAGAGATCGCCGCTGAGGCAGAGACATTCCATGGAGGCTCCACGAAGAGCGGAAGCGTCCACCATCCCTTCGTGACGGTGAACGATGAGTTCTCAATGAGCCTCATTCTCCTGCGGCTGGCGAATACACCGTCGAGGTCACGACCGGAGAAGAGCAGCGCTCACTGCCAAGCATCGTCGCAAGGACGGCACAGGGGCTGTCGCGTCCTTGAGAAGCGGCTGCTTGGCGCATTCTCTGCTCTCTTCACAAGCTTGCCTGGATTCACTATCACCATCTCTTCCTGTGCGGCGGCCACTAGCCTTTTTCGGGGTACTCCATGAACCACGAAATGAGGGTCAAGGCTTCGCGGATCCTGGTCGTGGATGATGTGATTGCGAATGTCAGCCTGCTGGAGAATGTGTTGCACCGCTTCGGGTACAAGCACGTCCGCAGTGTCACGGATGCCCGGGAAGTTTTCGCGCTGGTGGAGGAATGGCGCCCCGACGTGATCCTGCTGGATCTCGCGATGCCCTACCTCGACGGGTTTGAAGTCATGGAGATGTTTCGGGCGCAGGTTCCGAAGGAGGATTGGATCCCCATCCTGGTGCTGACAGCGCACAGTGATCCAAAGACCAAACGCAAGGCACTCGCGGCAGGCGCCACCGAGTTTCTCGCGAAGCCGTTCGACTCTTCCGAAATTGTCCTGCGGCTGCGGAATCTGCTGTTGATGCGGATTCTTCATTCCGAGTTGAAGAACCAAAATCAGGTGCTTGAGGATCATGTGGCGGCGCGCACCCAGGCCCTCCGGCAGCAAACCGAACAGTTGGAGCAGACGGTGGCAGAGCTAAAGCAAACTCAAGAGCAGCTTATGCAGCAGGAGCGTTTCCGAGCCTTCGGCGAAATGGCGGGCGGCGTAGCTCACGACTTCAACAACGTGCTCATGTGCGTCATCGGCTACACCGATCTGATGCTGGCTGAGCCTAAGATCCTGGCCGACACGGATACCGCGCTCAAGTTTCTGCGCACGATGAACACCGCAGGTCTGGACGCCTCCAGGATCGTCACGCGACTTCGCGATTTCTACCGCCCGCGGGAAGAGAACGAGATCTTCACCGCACTCGATTTGAATACGTTGCTCAAAGAGATTGTGCCGCTCACGCAGCCGAAGTGGAAAACCCAGGCACTCGCAACCGGCCGCAACGTCGAGATCTGTTTCGATGTCCAGAAACTGCCTCTGATCTCATGCAACGGTCCTGAAGTGAGGGAGTTGCTCGTGAACCTGATTTTCAATGCGGTGGACGCCATGCCAGACGGAGGAACGATCACGCTCCGCTCGCGGCATTGCGGCCAGTGGGTCCGGCTCGGAGTAACCGACTCAGGCACGGGGATGACCGAGGAGACCAAGCAGCGGTGTATGGAACCATTCTTCTCCACCAAGGGGGATGAAGGCACTGGCTTGGGATTGTCGATGGTGTTTGGAATCGTCAAGCGTCACGAGGGTCAGGTCGAGATCGAGAGCGAATTGGGTGTAGGAACCACGGTCTGGATCTCTCTGCCCAAAGGTCAGGCGGAAACCGAGATTCCCGACGAGGAGCTATTTGGCGCGAACGGGCCTTTACGAATCCTGATCGTGGACGACGAACCGCTCGCTCGAGATATCGTGGCGCGCTATCTGAGAGCAGATGGCCACAATGTGGTGGTGGCGCATGCCGGTCGCGAGGCTTTGGCGCGCTTCCAGGAGGAACCCTTTGACCTGGTCATCGCAGACCAAGCCATGCCGGGGATGACCGGAGCACAGCTCGCTGCTGCGATCGCCGCCATCACTCCCGGACAACCCCTCTTGCTGCTTTCCGGATTTAGTGATCCCACTCTGAGCGATGAGGAAGCGCCAGTCGGGGTGGGAAGGGTGCTGATGAAACCGCTCTCGCAGAGAGCCCTGCGGCACGCCATCGCCAGGCTCCTCTCCGGCTCTCTGACCCCTGGAACCGGCGCACCGCCAGAGCGCGAAGCACCCGGCGAGCGTCGTGAACTGCAGCAGATCGAGGCATGAGTGTCACCGCGAGGCGGGAGAGCCGCCGAAAGTGTGTAGGGATCGATCTTGGCACCACGTTCTCAGCCGTGGCGCATGTCGATCAGTACGGAAAGCCGCAAATCATTCCCAACGCGGAAAGCGAGCGCATGACGCCTTCGGTGATTCTCTTCGAAGACTTCGAGGCGATTGTAGGCACCACTGCGCGGCAAAACGCCGTGGCGGAGCCTGAGAAAATCGTCGACTTCGTCAAACGCGAGATGGGCAAGAGTAAGGATCGCTTTCACCGCGCCTTTAACGGACGCAATTATAGCGCCGAAGAACTCTCGGCATTGATCCTGAGAAAGCTCAAGAACGACGCCGAAAAGTATCTTGGAGAACCAATCACCGATGCCGTGATCACCGTGCCGGCATACTTCGGCGACACCGAACGCGTGGCGACGGTGAACGCGGGGCGATTGGCCGGGTTGAATGTGCTGAGGGTTATCAATGAGCCGACGGCGGCGGCATTGGCCTATGGCCTGGACAAGCTCGATCGCAATGAGACGGTTTTCGTCTTCGACCTTGGCGGAGGGACCTTCGATGTGACGGTGATGCAAGTGGAGAATCACCAGATCAGGATGTTAGCCAGCGGCGGCGATCACCGGCTCGGTGGAAAAGATTGGGACGATGTCATCCTGAACTGGGTCGCCGAAGAGTTCGACAAGCAACACGGGCACAATCCGCTGCTCGATCTGCAAAGCTATCAAGAGCTCTATAACCGCTCAGTAGCCGCGAAGATCCAACTTACGACACGTCCGAAGACCTCGGTTGTGCACAGCTATAACGGCAAAAGCATCAAGGTGGAGATTACCCGCACCGAGTTTGAAGATCGGTGCCGGCCTTTGCTGGCGAAATGTAAGTCGATCTGCGAGATCGTGCTCAAGGAGGCCAAACTCGATTCGCCAAGCATCAGCCGGGTCCTGCTCGCTGGGGGAATGACTCGCCTGCCCTCGATCCGTGAGATGATTCGAGAGTTCATCGATGTGCCCTTTGCGGAGGAGGTCAATCCGGATGAGGCCGTTGCTCTCGGAGCAGCGATCCAGGGTATTCTCGCGTTGCTGGAAGAGGAGAATAGGACAGGGGTGCAGGCTCTGGTTCCTCACGAGGTGCGCTCTCAGTTCTCGAGCCCCAGCGGGGAACTGATCGGAGTGACGAACATCACCACCCACACTCTGGGCGTCGTCTTATGGAATTCGCTCGCCGGTGAAGAATTCGTCTTTCCGATGATCCCCAAGATGACACCAGTTCCTGCCATCAAAAACGATCGGTTCGGGATCGCAAAGGCCGGTATGGCCAACGTGACAGTGCGGATTGTGGAAGGTGAGAGCACGGTGCCCGAGGAGTGCACGCCTCTGGGAGTCTGTGAAGTTGAACTCCCATTTCCTTTACCAAAGGGAGCGCCAGTCGAGCTGACCTATCGTTACGACGAGAATCAGGTCCTTGAAGTAGTAATCGAAGCCTATAATCGCCAAAGCCGAGTTCAAATCGCGCGCAATCTCGGTCTCTCCGAAGCAGAGATCGCGGATGCAACGGCTGACCTCCGGAGAATAACTGTCGTATAAGCCGACCAGCTTCATCGTCGATCCGCCTTCCTCGGTCATGTTTCTCCACCCCAAGCCCAAGGTCCTCTGTGTTGACGATGAGCCCGCGGTAGGAAGGTTGCTCAAAGCAGTTCTGGAGTTGACCGGGAACTTCCAGTTGGAATGGGAGGGAGACGCCCTCGCGGCGGTGGAGGTGGCGAAGCGCTTTGAACCAGATCTGATCATCCTCGACGTCAATATGCCGGGTCAGAATGGCTTCGCAGTCGCTCGTCAGTTGCGAGATGAGCCGAGTCTTCGCCATCTGCCGATTATCTTCTTTTCGGGTCTTCTCGTCGATTCAGAGGCTTTGAGGAGGGCGAGCGAGGATGGACCCACGACTTTTCTCCAGAAGGGCGTGCCACTCAGAGAGATCCTCGACACGGTCACCCAGGTTCGTATCGAGCGTCAGTTGGTGCCTATGAGCAAAACCTTCCTACCGAAGGCCAGCACCTGAACCATTCAGGCTGTTGAGTAGTGTTCTTAGAGCGTGTCATGCACTCCTGGGCACCAACGCCGAGGGCGTTGCATCAACCAGCCGAGGGTTGGCGCGACGGACGAGCGCTTACCCTGGGTTCTCTCCCCGAAGGGCGCCAACCCCACAGGGGTTGAATCGAACGATCCCCGTCCTGAGATGCAACCCCTGCAGGGTTGAGCGCTTTTGTTATTCCTACCGCGAGATGTCCGACTGACCGAGAATCATGAACTGGTGCGACTGCAGCACGGCAATTGCGCAGTCATTGTCCTCCACATGCAGGGCAAGCGCAGTGCGGCCACGCGGCCGGGTCATCAGTGCGTAACTGCCGAAAATGTTGCACTCCGCCGCGAGCAACGCGGCGAGCAAACGCCCGAGTTCGGTCGCGCCCTCCTTTAACTCGACCACCACGAGATCGCACACCGAAAACGGCACCGCACGTTCGAGGAAAATATTCTGCACGCTTTCCGGGTCGCTCACGACTACGCGGACGATCGCGGTGTCCGCGGAGTCCTGCACGTTGACGGCGAGCACATCGACATGCAGCTCATTCAGCAGGCGAACGACGTTCAGCAGAGCGCCGACCTTGTTCGCCAGGAAAATCGAGAATTGTGTCACCCGAGGAGCCCCCGTGTCCTCGGTGGTCTGGGCAGATTTGGCGGGCATTGCTTACTTGAAGCTATAGACGAGACAAAAAGCGGCCGGCTCACCTTCGAGCAACTCGACGCGAACGAAATACGGCCCGCTTGCTTCCGGCGAAAACCCGGCCGCTGCGGTGAGCCCTTCCTGATGCGGCTCCGATTGCACGACTTTCCCGGTCTCGTCGTAAATGCTGACGCCGACCTTCCTGGCTTTGCCCGCGCCGGCGAGGGAAAACCAATACTCGTTCCCGGAATAGAGATTCACCTGGATGAGCTTTGCCTTGCCGAGTTCCAGCGAGCCTTGCCAGACGCCGTCGCGCAGTTTGAAGCCGTCATTGGAAAACGCGCCCGCCAGCTCCAGGGCGGTGCGTCGCGCTTCCACTTCATCATCCGTCGCGGCGCGCAGCGAAACGACAGCCGGCAGGATCGCCAGTAGTGCAATCAGGAGAGGGCGCTTCATTTCGTTTCCTTCCGGGCAATCTCTTTGACCAGCTCCTGCGCGAGAGCCCCGAGCTTTTGCACATCTTCCTTGCTCGGCGCCTTGTCTCGCGGGAAGGCGATCAGTTGCTCCATCTCGATCAGCTTCACCCGCGTCGCTTTGACTTTGGGATCGTCGCGCATCTTGTCCGGCAGGGCGTCGAGCTTCTGGTTCAAGTAGGATACGATCGCCGGTTGGCGCAGAATCTTCGCGCCGCCTTCCGAGTAGTGATCTGCCAGATAGGTGGTGATCGCTTCGGTCCCGCGCATCCAGCCGCCCACCGTTACGAGCGGAATCAGATCGGCGTCTTTCTTGTCGATCATCGACGACTTCACTTCATTTTGGGTCGCTTCGAGTTCCTCCTGAAGCTGGTCCCACTGTTTGCGTTCGGCGAAATCGGTGATGCTGCTGCCGCGCATCATTACTTCGTTGGAAGCGCCCAGATTCTTCACGAGGCTCATGATGTCTTTGCCGAGATTTTTCACCTGCTGTGCGTCCTCCGCTTCCACCGCGATGAATCCGTCCGCCACCAAAGTTCCGAGGTTCAGCGCGAGCTGCGCACGGCTCGGATAGTTTGTGGCGATCGGTGCGCGAAACTTGGCCGACCAATCCAGTTTGCCCTGTTTATTCAGCGCCGCCATCAGCTCCGCGGGAGTCGGAATCGAAAAGTCGTCCGTGCGCACTGCGGCCGCCATTTCCTCCTTGGTCAGCAGAGCAGCTTCGCCGGCCGCGAAGGCGCTTGCGGAGACAAGCGCCAGGCCGCCCGCGACGATGCGGTGTCTTAAGGTCATGGCCGGAGCTTTAACGAACGCTGCGCCGCTTGTCACCCGGCAATTTGCGCCCTCGGAGTCCAGTTCCCGCTTGCACCGCGCAGTCGCAACCGTAGGCTCGGCCGCCTATGAAAGCGCAGGTCATTGTCATGCCCAAACGCAGCGTGCTGGACCCGCAAGGTGCCGCGGTTCGTGAGGCGATTCACCACCACGGTCTTCCCTCCGTGAAGGCCGCGCGGGTCGGCAAATTCATCGAGCTCGAACTCGACGGCACCGAGACCGAAGCGCAGATCCACGAGGTTTGCCGCGACCTGCTTTCGAACCCGGTGATGGAAGATTACGAGTTGAAAGTGCAAAAATAACGCCGCCCGCGCGCGTTCCCATCGATTCTCCGCCATGCTCTTCTTTCTTTGTGTTCTCCTTCCGCCGCTCGCGGTGTTCCTCACCGGTCGCATGGGCAGCTTCCTGCTCAGCCTGATCCTGACGCTCTTCGGTTGGTTTCCCGGCGTGATTCACGCGTTCTTTGTCGTCACCGATCATAAGAACGAAGGCCGTTTGAAAGAGATCGCGAGAGAGCTCAAGTCGTAGCTTCGCGACAGTCGATTCCTTCAGAATGAAAGCCGCCGTCATCCGGTTTCCCGGTTCCAATTGCGATCAGGATTGCCACCTCGCGCTGCGTGAGACGGGGTTCGAGGCCAGCTACATCTGGCATAAGGAAACGAGTGTTGCTGGACACGATCTGATCGTGCTGCCGGGTGGTTTCAGCTACGGCGATTATCTTCGAGCCGGTGCGATCGCGCGCTTCTCTCCAGTGATGCAGGCCGTGAAGGAAGCGGCTGCTGCAGGAGCCCTGGTCCTCGGCATCTGCAACGGCTTTCAGATCCTCTGCGAGGCTGGCCTCCTCCCCGGCGCACTCATTCGCAACCGTGATCTGCACTTCCTCTGCGAGCACCGCCACGTCCGGGTGGAAGACATCGCAAATCCATTTCTCAATGCGACCTGGACGGGCACGCTGCTGCGCCTGCCGATCGCGCATGGCGAAGGTTCGTACGTGGCCGATGCGGAGACTTTGCGGCAGCTCAATGTCGGCGGCCGGATCCTGTTGCGCTACGCGGATGGGCTCGGAGCGGCCAATGAAGCTGCCAATCCCAACGGCGCCGCGGAGAATATTGCGGGGATCTGCAATGCCGCCCGGAACGTTTTCGGTCTCATGCCACACCCCGAACGGGCCTGCGATGCCCGCCTCGGCAGCACCGACGGGCGCGTGATCTTCGACAGTATTCGTACGGTGCTCCGTACGCGGCGCGCGGCCTGACGACGGAAGCCGAAGGGGCACGGGTCCTTTCAGGAGAGAAAGTCACGGAAGAAGCGGTGAGCTCCGCTCCGTTTGAAGTGCTTACAGCCTGCAGCAACTGGCAGCTGCGCGCCTCGCGACTCGGAAAGGATCATCCCGCCGAATTCGCGGAGCCGACGAAAGAAGCGCCGCTGCGTCAAGTGCTCCAAACGCTTCGTTCCACGACCCCGGCCGGACCGACTCCACGCGATCCCGATCTGGGAACGTTCCGCTGACGTTTTGCCAAGCCGGCTCAGCCCAACACCGCGGGATCGCCGTAGAGGCTGAAGCCGCTGGAACGCGTGATTTGCACGTCGAAGATCTCGCCGATGTGACGTTCGCCGCCTTCGAAGATCACGATCTTCTGCCCCGGCGTGCGGCCCATCAAACGGTCAGCGTTGGTCTTGCTCACGCCTTCACAAAGGATCGAAACCCGGCGCCCCACGAGCGCTTCACCTTTCGCCACCGCGGAGGCATCGATGATGCGGAGGAGGTCCTGGTTGCGCTCTTCTTTGACCGATTCGGGTACTTGATCCGGGAGCGATGCCGCGGGCGTATCCCGGCGCTGCGAGTAGCGAAAGATGTAGGCGTTATCGAAGCCGATGCGCTGCACGAGTTCACGCGTGGCGGCGTAGTCGCCGTCCGTCTCGCCGGGGAACCCGACAATCACGTCCGTGGTCATCGCGATGTCCGGACGCGCGGCACGCAGCTTCTGGACAAGCGCGAAATATCGCTCGGCCGTGTAAGCGCGATGCATCGCCTTGAGCATGCGGTCGCTGCCACTTTGCATTGGCAGATGCACGTGCGGCATCAGCTTGGGCAACTCGGCAAAGGCGTTCACGAGATCGTCTCGAAACCCGATGGGATGTGGTGAAGTGAAGCGAAGCCGCGCCAGTCCAGGGATCGCGTGCACCGCTTCCAGCAACTGCACGAAGGGCGATTTGCCGTCGCGCTTCTCGAACTCATGCCGGCCAAAGAGGTTCACGATCTGCCCGAGCAACGTCACTTCCCTCACGCCTCGCGCGACCAACTCTTCGACTTCGCGGACGATCTCCTCGATGCGCCGCGAACGCTCTGCGCCGCGCGTGAACGGCACGATGCAGAACGTGCAGTGCATATTGCAGCCCTGCATGATCGAGACGAATGCGGTCGCCTGCCGCTCCTTCAAGACGTGCTCGCGAATCGTTTCCTGCGAGCCGGGCTCTTCCTCGACGTCCACAATTGAGTACCGCTCGTCGTCCATCAGCCGCTCGCGCAGCACGCGTTTGCGCTCCAGGATTTCGTCCACGTATTCCGCCACGCGGTGGAACTTCTGCGTGCCGACCACGAGATCGACGTGCCCGATGTCGCGCACCAATTCCTGTCCGCGCGACTGCGCCATGCAGCCGAGGAACCCAAAAACCATCTCCGGTTTGGAGCGGCGCAAGCGGCCGAGGAGCCCCATCTTGCCGATCGCCTTTTGCTCGGCCATGTCGCGCACCGAGCAGGTGTTGAGCAAAACCACATCGGCGTCGGTCTCGCTCGGCGTCATCTCGTAACCGCGCGCGACGAGCATCCGCGCGACTTGCTCGGAGTCGCGCTCGTTCATCTGACAGCCGTATGTTTTGAGAAAGACCTTGGGCACGAGAAAGGGCGCGGAGCGTAACGCCAATTGTGCGGGTAGTCCACAAGCTGGCGAGGAGTGAAAAAGCGTGCGGGTTCGCGTTTGTTTCCCGCCGCAACTTCGCTACAACCGCCGCCATCATGCCGGACCTTAGCGATCTCATTGCCAATAACCGCCAGTGGGCTGCCGATATCAAAGCGCGGCAACCGGACTTCTTCGAGACGCTGGCCCGTCAGCAGAGCCCGCAATATCTCTGGATTGGCTGCTCGGACAGCCGCGTGCCGGCGAATCAGATCACCGGCCTCATGCCCGGCGAGATCTTTGTCCATCGCAACATTGCCAACGTGGTCGTGCACACCGATCTGAATTGCCTCTCGGTGATTCAGTTCGCGGTCGATGTGATCAAGGTGCGACACATTCTGGTCGTCGGGCATTACGGATGCGCGGGCGTGGCGGCGGCTTTGATAAATCGGCGCATCGGGCTCGCGGACAATTGGCTGCGCCACATTCAAGATGTCCGGCTCAAACACGCGGAGCTGTTGGAAGACGGCGACGATGATCAGCGTGCGGCCCGGCTGACGGAGCTGAACGTGATCGAACAGGTGGTTAACGTCTGCCAGACGACAGTGGTTCAGGAAGCATGGGAACGGGGACAGGATCTGACCATTCATGGCTGGGTGTATTCCATCCACGACGGACTCGTGAATGACCTGCACATGAGCGTCGCCGCACCGGACGAATTGGCGCACGCCTATCTGGCCGCAGTCGGCTCGTCCCAGCGGTCAGTCGGTCGTCGCTAGGCGCGACAACTCGGCCGTTTTCGCGGCAGCACCGCGTCGTCTCGACAGCTCCTCAGGCCGTCCGCGGCTGTCGAAGCGGACCGGCGATGTAAACACTCCGTCTCGGAATGCCAGCGGATGTGACGTGCGAACGCTTTGTTACTTACGCAGTCTGCCATGCGGCGCGTTCTCCCGCTCCTGTGCGGCGTCACCCTTGCGGCGGCGAGTGTTCGATCGGCACGGAGTCTCCGATGCGATTCACCGTTCCTTCGCGTTCGGCGGCTTTCACGGGCACGGGCGCGGGGTTGCTTGCCTACTCAGCAGCCACGGGCGTCCGGCTACGGCACGACCCTTGCGGGTAACGGCGATATCCAGCAGAGCGTAGCCATCGGCGGCACGCTCGCACCCGGCGGCGGCGTGGGTTTGAGGAAGACGCAAAACCTCTCGTTCTGGGCACCTCCGAGCAACTGGCTCTGGAGCTTGCGTCACCGACGGATTCCGACCGCGTGCTGGTCACCGGCACGGTCACTTTGGGGAACTAGCGGCCTATAAAAGGTAACTCCCCGGTATTCTCGATCAGTGGTCTTCCGTTGACCGCACGCGCGGGGCCTACGAACCTCCGGAGTGCTCCAACTCCGCACCCTCACGTGACTCCCAGCGAAAGCCAGATTGAAGAACTGCGGAAGCTCGAGCGTGCAGCGGATAAGCTGCTCTCGCAAATTGCTGACTCTGCAGAGCCGGTGTCGTTCGACACTTTACGTACTTTGGAGCGAATCGGAGCAGCTGCAGCGACAATCGCCAATGGGGCCGGCAACCCCAAGCTCCTGACTGAGCAGATGCAGACGGTGATTCAGTGGACGGATCACCTGGATGACACGTCTCTGGCGTCCGAATTCGAGAAGGCACTTTCCCGCCGACCGCTCGCCTCGCCGTGGATTTGATGTGTAGGGCCGAGGCAAACGTCGGCTCCAGGCTCGCGGTGCTCTAGCGGACGCGATCGAGGAGCAAAGTCTTCTCCGTTCCCGCACCGGATTCCCAAACGATCACGGCCGACGCGGGCCCACTCGCGATAGCCGCCGCCGAGGCCGTTTCGGCGAAACGCACGGGCTTTTCGTTCGCACGCTGAAGCATCAGCGCGCCGTTGCTTTCCCACAGCATCAGCGGTATCGACCCGGCGAACCCCACCACGGATTGAGCCGCGTTTTCGGCAAGCTTCCGCTCGGGTGCCTGCGCGGTGCTCGCAAAGACGGTGCGCTCCCGGCGCCAGGCGGCCAGCCATTCTCCGCCGGCAGAAAACGCCACGCTGCCGCCGTCCATCGGGCAGCCTTTGAGCGGCCATGTGCCGGTCCCAAGCTTCTGCGCGGTCGAGAAGGTGCGTCCGCCATCCTGACTGAGGGACAGGTACAAATCGCGCGAGCCGCCGAGCCAGTTGCGCCAGGTTGCAGCGATCTCGCCGCGCGGTCCGATCGCCACATTTGGGACGCAACACTCGCAGACGTGCCCATCGGGAGACTCATAAACGCGTGTGTCTTCACCCCAGCTCGCCCCGCCGTCGCGCGAAACGCGGCACCGGACCTCCATGCCGGTTCCCCGCAGATCGAGCCAGACGACAACCGCGACGCCGCGCCCGTCGCCGGCGACGGAATGCAAACCCTCGCGCGCAGATCCCGAGACCGTGTTCAGCGGCGCGCTTTCCTTCCAAGTCTGACCGTTGTCTGCGGAAGTCCACGCGTGAAGATTTCCGTCTCCATGCGAAATGGCGGTGACGGTCACGAGCTGATCCGTCGCCGTCACTCGCGGACCGCGGCGCATCTTGAGCGCAAGCTTGTTCAACTCGGCGATCTTCACCGGCGCCGGGAACGCTTCATCACCTTGCGCACTGGTATGAAAGATCGCGTTGTCCTGGCCAAAGACGACGTGAATCCGGCCATTCGCATCGGTCGCGAGTTGAGGCTGAACCGCCCCACGCAATCCAGGAGGAACAATCTCCACGGGCTTGGCAAAGGTGCCACTGACGAAGAGACAGGTCGCAAGCAGGCAAAACAGCAAACGAGTCATAAGAGATTACCGATGATCCGACCTGTTT
Source organism: Chthoniobacter sp. (assembly GCA_028293645.1). Lineage (GTDB taxonomy): Bacteria > Verrucomicrobiota > Verrucomicrobiia > Chthoniobacterales > Chthoniobacteraceae > Chthoniobacter. Next base: position 6,253 of record JAQGOK010000115.1, on the reverse strand, counting down.
CGGTGGAGTGGCGAGCAGTGTTACGGCGCAAAGTAATGCCGGACTCCGACCACCAGCATGACCACCGCTTTCCACCAGAACGCGAGATAGATCCAGGAAAGCAGCCCGAAGATGTGGCCCCAAATCACAAGCAAGCCGTCACGTTCCATCATGCCGGCGGCGAGGAGCATGATCGAGACGGCGGGAAGGCCGTTGCTAAAGGGAATCGGCACCGGCAGAGCGAGGATGAAGGCGCTCGAAACGATGCCGACGCCGATCAGATTGATCATCAGCGGCCGCTCGAGGTAATGCATCCGCGGCTTGATGTGGCGCTCGAGCTTTTCGACGATCCTGGCGAGGCGCGTGATGACGCCTTCGAGCACGGAGTATTTGATCTTTCGCCGCAAGATGAAGGGCGGAAGCGACGGTTTTTGGCCCAGCGCGATACGGAGTCCGAGCACCGCAATGGCGATCCCGAAGGGCGTGGAGAGTCCCGGCGCCGGCACGAGAAACGGCGCCGAAAGCAACAGAATGAACATGGCAAAACCGCGCCCTTGCAGCAGCGATTCGATCTCCTCGATGGTCACCGCGCGGCCGCCGGCGTCCCGTAAAAGGGCGCGCAAGTCGGTGGACAAACTGCGCACGACGGGAGCCGGCGGAGCAGGTTCTTCGACCGGTGGATCGAGCAGCTCTGGATCGCGTTCAGACATCGTGAGCCCATCCCTTCGCATGAGTTGTGCCTCGTGCAAACCGCGATCCCAGGAATGCAGTTCCAGGGCCGGGGACCCGGGTCCAGCGTGTGGCTCGCCGCGCCACCCACCTGTGTGAGTGAGTCAGAGAGGCCATGCGATGCCACGGCTGGCGGAGGAGGGAAACATGCGAACGCCCTGTGTAGGCATGCAGATCACGATGGGCAACTGTTTCACCAGCACGCGCCCCGAGTCTGCGCTCCGGGATGTGTCTTCGCCAACGGGCCGCCGGCTCAGTCGTGATGATGTTCGCTCTGCCAGCGGGCGAGCGATTCCTCATGAAAGTGTCGCGGCCGCCGCCAGCGGCGGATGAGCCCGTAACGAGGGCTGAATAGATACGCGAGGAAGAAGCAGGCGCCGAGCACGAGCACGATGCAGGCGCCAGACGGAAGATCAAAGCGATCGGCAATGAGCAAGCCGACGCACGAGCCAAACATCCCAAGAAAACCTCCGCCCCAGAGCATCGCCGGGTAGGAATCGCACAGCAGATAAATCGTCGCGGCCGGCGCAATCAGCAGCCCCAGCAGCAGAATAACGCCGACCGCCTGGAGCGAAGCGATCATGGTCAACACGAGGCAGAGCATGAGGATGAGATTCAGCGCATTCACGCGGATGCCCTGACTGAGCGCGACGGTGGGATCAAAGAGCGTCAACAGCAGTGGCCTTTGCAACGCGGCGAGCAGCGGCACGACGACGAGGCTGATGACATAGGCGAGCCAAAGGTCGGTGTTGGAAAGCGCGAGGATATTCCCGAAGAGGTAGTGCATCAGCGAGACGCGCACCTTCACGAAACTGATCATCACGACGCCGAGCGAGAACGCCACGGTGTAGAGAATGCCGAGCGCGGTGTCTTCCTTCAGCCGCGAACTGCGGGCGAGCAATTGAGCGCCGAGCGCAACGAACAACGCAGCCACCAGCGCCCCCACAAAAAGTCCGGCCGGTGCCAGCCCGAAAAGCATCACGCCCAGCGCGAGTCCCGGCAGCAGTGAATGGGAAAGCGAATCGGCCATCAGCGCGAGCCGTCGCAAGACGACAAACGCGCCGAGAAAGCCATTGGTGAAGCCGATCAGCGCGCCGCCAACCAACACGCGCCGCATGAAATCGTGCTGCAGGGATTCAGACAGCCATTCCATGTTCGAGACGCGCAAAGACGCGCGTGGAGTAAGCCTTCGCGATGTGCTCCGGCGTGAATGTTTCCGCGACCGGCCCGGCGGCGATCAACTCGCCGTTGAGCAACAACACTTCGTCGAAAAGCTCCGGAACACTTCCGAGATCATGGTGCGAAGCGATGATCAGTTTGCCGTCGTCGCGGAGCCCACGCAGGAGCAGCTTGAGGCTGTCTTGCGTCGGCTTGTCGAGGCCAGTGAAGGGCTCATCGAGCAGGAAGACGTGGGCCTGTTGCGCCAGTGCGCGGGCCAGGAATGCGCGCTGTTGCTGGCCGCCGGAAAGCGCGCTGATCTGCCGATGCGCAAGCTCGGTCAGCTTCATCGCCGCGATCGCTTCGTCCACCGCCACGCGGTCTTCGTCGCGGAAGGTTCGCCACCAACCGAGCCGGAGAAAACGTCCCATTTCCACCAGGCCACGAACGGTCGTCGGGAAGTCCCAATCGATCTGTTCGCGCTGCGGGAGGTAAGCGAAATCCTGCGTGGCGCCGGTCACCGCATGGCCGTGGAAGCTGATCGCGCCGGTCTCCATCGGGAGCAAACCCGCGAGCGATTTCAGGAGCGTCGATTTGCCCGCGCCGTTTGGACCGAGAAGTCCGACACAACGGCCGCAGTCCACGCGGAAACTCAGGTGATGTAGCGCGGGAATCCGATCGTAGGAAACCGTCAGATCGGAGACCGTGAGCTGGTGAGAATGCATGGCGCTCATGGGAAGGTCGCCACGTCGTCGATGCTGCCGGTTCCCCAAAGCGACCGCACGTGCTCGTCACCCTGCGGATCGGTCAATGTGACCCGCGCCGCGACGGTCGCGTTCGCGTCGGCGAACTCCGCCTGAAGCTGCAGATCCACGCCGGCTTTGGGATAGGGAAGGGAGAGGGTGCGTTCCATCGCGGCTTCTGGCGCCGTTTCGTTCCAGAGCTCTTTTCCGAGGTGTAAAACCCGTACAGTGCGGGGCACCGCCGTAAAACTCAGTTGCAATTGAACTTCGCTGCTCGTCGCGTCCCCGCCTTTTGCTGGCGCGACAGCCGAAGCCGGTCCGCCGCTGGTCAAGCGGCTGAGCGGGTACCCGAGCGAGAGGATCACTGCGAACGCGATCAACGCCCGCAGAAGCGGCGATCCGCGCACTTATTTCAACGCGTCCACGATGGACGTGACGTTGTGCTTGTACATGCCTTCGAACGTCGATGCCTCGCCTTCGCTCAAGCCATCGGCATGCAAAGCGGGCCCGACCTTTGTGCCCGTCTCACGCGTGATTTCCTGAATGACTTTTGGGTTCTCGATGCTCTCCGGGAAGATCGCTTTCACCTTTTGGGCTTTGATCGTCTGAATGATCTCGCTGACTTTCTTCGAGGAAGGTTGATCCGCACTCGAGACGCCTTCGATCGCGTAAATCGTGAAGCCATTCTCGCGGGCGAAATACTGAAATGCATCGTGCGAAGTGACGAGCCGTCGCTGATCGCGCGGCAATTCAGCGACCTTTCCGCGAACCCACTTCTGCAGCGCATCGAGCCGGCTCGAATACTTCGCTGCGTTCTGCGTAAACACTGCCTTATCGCCTGAGCTCAGCTTGATCAGCGCGTCCCGGACGATGCGGGTCGCCTTCTGGACGTTGGTCACGCTGTGCCACCAGTGCGGATCCTCTTCGCCGTGGTCGTGCTTCCCTTTGCTCTTCTCGTGGTCGTCATGATCGTGCCCACCCGCGGCTTTCAGCGAAGGCAGCGTGTTGCCGACTTCGAGCAGCGTTGCCTTGCCTCCGGTGGCTTCCCGCAGCTTGCCGATATAGCCTTCCATGTGTTTGGCCGAGAGCAGAATCAGCTGTGAATTCTCGACGACCTTCAGATCGCTCGGCTTCGGCTCAAACTCGTGCGGATCGACTCCGGGCTTCACATGCGCTGTCACCTCGACGCGCTCTCCGCCGACTTCGGTGGCGATCTCCGTCAGGATCGTCGAGAAGCTGGAGACGCGAAGCTTGTCCGCACCATGTGCAGGGATGGACCACGAAGCGAAAGCGATAAGAAGCCAATGGGGAGTTCTCATGCAGCGTAGGATGCGTTGACCACCATTCATTGCAAGCTGATTGCATCAGCGGAAGTCTGCATCATCGTGGTGAATGGAAGCGCCGTTGAATTTTCACGTCCGCTCATTCACAGAGCGTCCATGTTGCATCGCGCGCTTTTCGTCCTTCTGCTTCTGGGCCTGTCTGCCTCGGCTGAGCTTAGGTGGGAAAAGCCGTGGCAGCAGTTTCAACGGGCTCCGGAGGACGGCCGCATCGAGACGGCGTTCGCGTTTGAGAACAAAGGCGCAACACCGGTAACGATCAAATCGGTGCGGTCTTCGTGCGGTTGCACGACGGCGCGTCTGGAGAAGAAGGTGATCGGTCCCGGCGAGCGCGGTGAAGTGAAAGCGCGGTTTATGTTCGGCGACCGCAAAGGTCCGCAGCGGAAAGTCCTCACGGTTGCCACCGACGACGGTCACAAACAGGAGCTGAACCTGGTCGTGGTGATTCAACAGGCGCTGAGCATTTCGCCGGCGCTCGCCCTGTGGAGAGTCGGTCAGCCTGCCGATGCGAAGGTGGTGCGTTTGCAAGCGACGCCCGGCACGCCGGTCCGTGTTCAACGCGTGCAGTCATCGAACCGGGAGATCGCGGCGCGGCTGGTGACCGTCAAAGCCGGCGAACAGTATGACCTGATTCTGGAGCCAACCGGCACCGGGCAGAAGCAAGCCGCCGAAGTAACCGTGCAGACGGACTTTCCGCCAGACGCGCCGCGCGCCTACATGGTGCATGCGCGGATCAAATGATTCGGACCGCGCTCCGACAAGCGGCCGCCTTGCTTGCTCTGGCATTGCTCCCGGCCGTCCCTTCGGGGATTTCGCAACTCACCATTCTCCGGGGCGCCGACACGAAGAGCGGCCAGGTGGAGATGGCGACGGTGCAGAGCTGGGGCGACAAAGTGCTGTGGGTGGATGCCCGCGCAAAATCGAGTTTTGACAAGGATCACATCCCGGGCGCCGTGCCGCTCAATGAAGACGAGTGGGATGCGCTGGTCCCCGCCTTCCTCGACGCGTGGCAACCGGAGAACCCGGTGGTGATCTACTGCGACAGGGACGGCTGCGACGCGAGCGAAGCCGTCGCCCGACGGCTTCGTGAAGAGCTGCAGCTCGATAATGTCTGGGTTTTGAAGGGAGGCTGGCGCGCGTGGCAGCAAAGGTAATTCTGCTCCTTCTGCGGCTCGCCTTGGGCGGCGTCTTTATCTACGCGGGAAGTATCAAGGCTTTCGCGACGCAGGATTTTGCGCACGACATCCATCGCTACGACCTGGTGCCGTGGACCGATGCGGTTCTGCTGCTTGCGGTGTATCTGCCGTGGCTGGAAATCTTCAGCGGACTGGCGGTGATTTGCCGCAAGCTCTACCTCGGCGGACTCGCGGTGCTCATCACATTGACGCTGATTTTTCTTGGAGCGCTGACGAGTGCCTGGACGCGCGGGCTGGACATCGAGTGCGGCTGTTTCGGCCGGGAAAAGGCCGCCATTCGCACGCACTTCCCGAGCTTGCTCATGCGGGATCTCGCGCTGCTCGCCGCGGGCGCGACGTTGCTGCTGGCGGAACGCCGCAATCTCAGTGCGCGCCTTCCAAAACCAGCTCTGTAACGGCGAGGCCGGCCTTGGTCCCGGGGTAAATCTCCAGCACTTCGACGGTCAGCGAGTCGCCGGAACGGATCATGATGTCCGGCCAGGTCACGCGCTGCCAGCGCCTCGAATCGACGAATGCCACGTCACGAAAGGGCTTCCGATTGTAGTAGAGGCGGACCTTTTTGATCCGCGCGTGCTCTTTCCAGAGCTCTTCCGTTTTCCAAAAGCCGTTGATCAAATCCAGCCCGTAAAATGGCGTCTGGCCTTCCATTTCCGCGGGGATCTTGTCGGGAAAACTGAGCCGGAACTTTGCGCCGACGCCGGTCGTCGGTTCGGGCGCGACCCACGCCGTTTGCGCGCTTTCATCATTGAGGATGGTCGTCGGTTGCATCTTTCCGCCGGCGCCGGGCTGTGCTTCCACGGTCCACTGGAATGAGCAGCGCAGCGAACAGCCGCCGAGCATTTCCTCGATCACCGGCTCCTCGGTTTTCGCTTTGATCTGCGGCACCGACTCGGCCGCGCGGGCGACTACGACGAGGAGCAGCAGGATGGCGAGGCAGGAGCCAGGGAGCTTCATGCGCGACGCTATGGCGGCGCGCCGCGGGAGTGTCAATCGGCTTTGACGACGCGAGGCGTTGCGCGTTGGGCGGATTCCTATTTTGCAGATGCGCAGTGGCCGATGAGCTCGAAGGGGCACGCCCCCTCGTGCTCGATGCACCTCGGTGGACTCC
>JAQGOK010000083.1 GCA_028293645.1 Chthoniobacter sp. | reverse complement strand
GACGGAACCGTAAGTCTGGTGCGCGCCACAGTTAATGAGGCAGTGCGGTCCGCGCGCAATGCTCAGGGATCCTGCTCAAGGGGGTTACTCTCGGGCGGGGCTGGCTTGGTCAGAGTGAGAAATCTTTGGTAGAAATAGGAGGCGAGGATGAGCAGCACGGCTACGGCGATGAGCGCACCAATGCGGTAGAGTTGATTGAGATTCGCGAGGTCGTGGAGGAAGAGCTTGAGGAGAGTGATGCTGAAGAGCCCGATGCCAGTGTATCGCACGGCGGGTTGTTGACGGAACATGCCGACGAGCAGTAGGCCGAGTGCGAAGAGTGCCCAGGCGATCGAGTAGGTCATATCGCGCGCAAGGTTGCCACTGAAGTCGAAGGTGACTGTCGGACCAGTGGCGAAGTAGTCGGCGATTTCGATGTTGAGCAGCAGGAAAGTGAGCAGGGTGCCGCAAGCGTGAACTAATCCGCGAACATTGAACCCGCCGATGCGATCGCGCGGCCGTGCGAGCAAGGCGCCGCCGGTAAAGCAGCAAGCCGCAGCGATGCCATAGGTGTAGAGGAACCAATTGAAGATGGGGACGCTGGTGCGCTCATGATAGCCGAGCACGGCCGGATTGAGCGCGAGCCGGGCGAACACCACCGATAGAAGGCCAACTCCGACAAGGCGCAAACCGGGGTGGGGCACGCGATGGAAAAACGACAGCAATGCGGCGCCTTCCAACGCCCACGAGATGGTGAGCCATTCGCGCTCAAACTGCACTGGGAAGATCAGCGTGATGAAGAACAACGCAGCGCCGCCAAACCACGCGAGTGCTGAGAGACGAGCGGGATCGGTGGCCCCGAGCCGGTGATGGAGGAACATGACCGCCGCCAGCATCGGCAGCGCCAGCAGTGCCGGGAGCAGTCCCATCGCAGAGTCGGCGAACTGAGGCCAGGTTGCTGCGACGACCTGGTGAGTCAGGTAGTAATGCAGTGGCCACGCGAGTGCCGCCACACCCCAACGCCCGGGCTCACCTCCCTCCCGCCCGCGGAATGCGAACGGAAACGCCGCGAAGAGTGTGGCAAACATTGCGATCCAGCCAAGCATGAGCAGCCCCGCATTCGGGCCGAAGTCCTGCACGAACCAGAAGTGTTCGACCACCAGGACGCAGACGAGGCCGAGTGCAGAGAGAGCGGCTTTACCGCTCCACCGTGCCAGCCCCAGCAACACCGCCGCGAGCAGCAGTGCAACTGCAAAGACGGGCGTGGGATTCGCCAGCCGCAGCTTCGACTCGATCATCACCAGGAGCGCGAACGGGAAGATCGTGGAGAGCGCCGGGAGATACTCCAGCGCATCACGTTCGAACTCCCCGAGTGAAGCGACCGCCGGCCCGAGTCGCTTTCGGAGCAATAACGTCCCACTGAGAAAGAGCGCCGCGAAGAACGTCGTCGCTGCGAGCAAACCGGCGAGGCTCGGTGGAGCACCTGATCCGAATAACCAACATCCGGTGGCAACAAAGGTGAGAGCGAGCGCGGCGAGAACACCGAGCAGCGAGCCGGTCCACAGCGCAAAAGCAATCGCCGCCAAGTCGAGCAACGCGACCGCAAACCAAAGCATCGTCGCATCACCGAACCGCAGTGCGGGCCAGAGCATCAAGAGGAGCGCGAGCGCCGGGAACGCTTGTGTCCAAGGCGCAGCGCGCTGCTCCGGATGACGACGCAGAACCCAAAAGAGCAATCCGAGATGCAGAAGCGCGAACGTCACATTAAAGCCGAGCGCCCAGCCAAGTAGTCCGTCCGTGAGATAGCGGCTCGTCCATTCAACCAGAATGAGGAACATCGTCCCGCCGCTCACGAGGAAGATCGGCTGCAGCTTCGGACGGCGGAGCGGCAGCACGGCGAGCCCGGCATCAGCGAACAAAGCAAAGCTCAGGAGAAGCCATGGCTGCGCGCCGAGTTCGCGATAATCCAGCCAGACTTTCGCCGCGATCAGCGGTGCGCCGGCCAGCAGCACAGCGGCCGAGCTTGAATATCGTTCCACTCCCTCGTCGGAGTTCGCCTTCCAGAACGTGGCGAGAAACAGCGCTTCGAAGCCGAGAAAGATCAGCATCGCCGTGCCGGTCTTTTCGGGGTTGAAGAAGGCGGCGAACCAGGCGCCTTGCGTCAGCACAGTGCCGATCGCTGCGAGCAGCAGGAGATAAAACCAGCGCTTGCGCAGCGTGATCGCGATCAGTCCGGCGTCGAGAAAAGCAATGTAAGTAAAGAGTGCGGGCGCATTGTCCCGCCCGGTGGAAAGTAATGCGGGCGTGAGGAAACCGCCGAGCAAGCCGAGAAGGGCGACGTATTGCGCGTCCATCCGGACCGCGAGGAGGAAGGCCGCCGCGGTGATCGCGGCCATGATGCCAAAGGCCGCTCCGAGGCCGATGAGATGATAGAAACTGTGCGCGCCGAACGTGACGCCGTAGAGCGTGACGACACCCGTCGCGACCAGCGTTTGCGCGGTAATGTCGAAGCGCGGACGCGGCAGGCGGAGTCCGCCCCCGATCAATGCAAGCCCGATGCCCGCGCCGATCAGCACGCGCATCTGTGGCGTCACGAGATTATTTTCGAACGAATACTTCACGAAGAAGATCAGGCCGAGGAACAGCGCGAGACCACCCAGCCAGGCGAACAGCTTCACGCCCATGAAGGCTTCCCAGCTGAATGCAGGCAGATCGAAGACCGGTGCCGGTCGTGACTGAACCACGGCTGCGATCTGCGGAACCCGCGGCGGAGACTCAGCCGGGGCTGGGACTCCTTTCAAATGTGGAGGTGGGGCGGATGTCCGCTGCGGCTGGAGGATTGCCGGCGAAGTCGCAGCCACAATGGCCAAGAGTGGCTCGGCCGTCTCGTGAGTCCGCGAGCGGATTTCCTTTTCAAGCGCCGCTACTCGCGACTCCAAAGCCTCAAGTCGTTTCTGCTGAGCCCGTCTCCAACGGAAAATAACAACAGCCACCAGGGTGAGGCAGACGGCCAGGAAGCTTTGGAGGTGGTCGAACGACATCGGTGCTTCGAGAGTTGCTCAACCTTCTTCTGCGAGACACGAAGCAGGTCTCGCCAAAGCGCCCGCTTGCCCGCCAACGCTTCTCTTGAGACGCAACCGGTCAAGTCCTCCGACTCCTTCGAACGTTCATCTCGCGCAGCCCGGGCGACAATCCCGCCAATAAAGAGGCAGGAACAATCACCTTCGCCATAAAACCGCCTAAGCGGGCGGAACTCGG
>JAQGOK010000059.1 GCA_028293645.1 Chthoniobacter sp. | reverse complement strand
GCGGCGATCTCGTCGGATGGACCCAAGCGATGACGACGGGGCTGCCTGGTTATCCGAGCACGCTCCTGTTCTTCCGCAACACGCTCCTGAGCGATCTTTCCTTCTCGGCTCTCTTTCTGATCTGCGTGGCGTTTCCTTCGAAGACCAAATCGCCACTGCAGGCGCCTCGCACGCAGCAGTTGACGCCGTGGTAGCTGCTCGGGCTTAGCACACCGGTCGGGATTCTCGCCAGCCGGCGCAGTTCAAAGCTTCTCGGCGTCACTCTCGCCCCGGAGCAATGCTCACCGGCGAAAGGCCGGTCGGCCCGTGACCGATAGCGGAAAGATTCGGACCGCAGCGCGCTTGGCGAGTGCCACACGGCCAGGAAGTGCAAAGCACGACTATCTAGGCAAAGACAACCAGTTCGCTATGCTGGCTGCCCGATGGAACTGAGCGGAGAACATCCGGGACAACCCGATCCTTCCCAAGCCTTCCTCAGCATAGCAGGCGGGCCTCGGGTCAAACGGTGCTTTTTGTTCACGGACGTGGAAGGATCGACGGAGCTGTGGGGAAAGGCGGAGGATGCGTTCCGGTCCGCGCTCGACCTGCATCATGCGGTGATCCGAAAAGAGATCGTCGGACACGGCGGGCAGGAACTTTCCGAAGCCGGCGACGGCTTTCTCATCGTCTTTGAAAGCGCCCGGCAAGCGGTCACCTGTGCCGTGTCGATTCAGCAGAAACTTCGGCAGTGCCGCTGGCCCAGGAAGTTACCCGCGATGCGCGTGCGCATGGGACTGCACGCCGGGGAGGCGGAGTTGCGGGAAGATGGCGAATACCGGGGCGTCTCGCTCAATCGCGCATCGCGGGTATGCAACGCAGCACATGGGGATCAGATGCTTTGCACGAACTCGGTGGCGGAAGCCGTGCGCGAGGCCGGGGTGGAGGCGAGCGACTTGGGGCTGTTCCGGCTAAAAGGCCTTCCGGAACCGGAACGGCTGCATCAGGTCTGCTGGCCAGGCATGCCGACCGAGGCGTTTCCTCCGCCCAACGCGCCGCCCGCTTACACCCACAATCTCCCCGTCGCGCCGACGCGCTTCATTGGACGCGAAAAGGAGATCGCCGCAGTCCGTGAACACCTCCTCCCACGCAGGAATGCCCGGCGCAAAAGCGGAAAGCGGTTGGTTACCCTCACCGGTCCCGGAGGCACGGGCAAAACCCGCCTCGCGCTCGCTGTCGCGGATAGCTTGCTCCAGGATTTTTCCCACGCCGTGTGGTTGGTCCCCCTGGCGGATGTTCACGATGCGCGGCTGCTTGGCGGCGCGATCCTGGCAGCTTTGCGGCTGCAGTCCGAACCCGGTCGAAGCACGGTCGATTCGCTGCTCGCCCACTTTGCGGGACAACCGGCACTCCTCGTTCTCGATAACTTCGAGCAAATCGCCGACATGGGGGTGGAATTCGTCCAGCGCTTGCTGACGCGGATCCCGGAGTTGCGATGTGTGGTGACTTCCCGCCAGCGGCTCAAAGTGCCCGGCGAGCGCGAGTTCCCGGTCTCACCTCTGGCGGTGCCACGTGCGGAGGGGCTGCTGCTCCAGGAGCTCCAGGAGATCGAGAGCGTGGCGCTTTACACCGACCGCGCCCGTGCCACGCGACCCGATTTTGAGCTGCGAGAACGCAATGCAGCAGCGGTCGCGGAGCTTTGCCGTCGTCTCGATGGAATGCCGCTGGCGATCGAACTCGCTGCCGCACGGGCAGACGTTCTCACGCCCGCCGAAACCATCGCGGAGCTGGGCAGCCGGTTGGATGCGCTCGCCTCGTCCGCACCCTCCACCCCACAGCGGCATCGGACGATCCGCGCCGCAATCGACTGGAGCTACGAGTTCTTCCCACCTCCGCTGCGGATCTTCTTTGCGGGCCTTTCGGTGTTCCGTGGTGGCTGGACCAGCGCGGCGGCGGAAGCGGTCGCCGCGCTGCCGGGCCTCGAAGGCGTGTCATCGACGGTGCTCCGTGCGCTGGCCGAGTTGCGCTCCGGGTCACTGATCGTCTCCACTGACGATGGCGAGACGATGCGCTTCTCGATGCTGGAGACGCTCCGCCATTACGCTGGAGAGCGGCTCGATGAATTAGCGGAAGCAACCGAGATCCGGAACCGCTTTATCGAGCACATGCTCCGCTTTGGCGAGAAGGTCGAAGCTCACGAGCGCGAGGCGGATCAAAGCGTCTGGCTTAGCCAGATGGATCGCGAACTGGATAATATCCGAGCGGCCCTTACGCTCCCGGACGCAGCAGAAACCCGCGGCCAGCTAGCGGGAACGATGACGCACTACTGGCAAGTCCGCGGCCTGCTTTCGGAAGGTCGCGGCTGGGTGGACAGTCTGCTTAAAGATGCCGCCGCGATGGCGCCAGCCACCATCGCGGGGCTGCATAACACGGCGGGCAGTCTGGCAGTGATGATGAATGACTGCGCCGTCGCGCGGAGTCACTTCGAAGAAACGCTCGCCTATTTCCGGACTACCGACGACCAACGTAACATTGCGGGGATGCTCAGTAACATCGGGGTTACTGCGCTGGGGGCCGACCAGCCCGACGAAGCACGCAAGTTCTTTGAAGAAAGCCTGCAGGCTTACGAGGGCTTGGGCTTGGAAACGCGAAGAGCCCTGGCTCTCGGAAACCTAGGTTGCGCCTGGATGGAAATGGGTAACTTCGCCGCGGCCGAACAGGCACTCCAGTCATCGGTCGCGCTGCAAAGAGAACTAAAGGACGAATGCGGGCTCGCCTCGACACTCGCCACCCTTGCGGAGATGGAGCTTCGCCGTGCGGAACCCGACAAAGCTCACGCTCTCGCCTTGCAAAGTGTTGAACTTAGCCAGCGGCTCCGCCTTCTACCGTATCTGACAATCAACGCGACTCTACTGGCACTCGCGGCAGCCAAGAAAAATGAGCTCAAGGTGGCGGCGAGCTGGATCGCGACGGCTGATCGGCTTACTGAAAACGGCGCCATGATGATGATTTCGCGTGAGATGATTGGCCGCGTTCTACAACTCCGCCATCACTTGGAATCGCAGCTCCCGAAAAGCGCTCAGAGGGAAATCAGGAGTGCAGGAACCGTTCGGGCAGATCGTTGGCTGGGAGAAGTCTCGCACGAAGCGCTTGACGCTTGAGCCGGCAGCAAGGTATCACCGATTCGGTTTCTCTGAGTCGGCGGTTTGCTCCCATACGAATGAAAATCCAGGTCAGGACAGCTCTCATCAAAGGTGCGGCGATTCTCGCGGTCGCGTTTCTAACCCACGCGGGCCTCACTTCGCCGCAATCCGTTGCGGCGCAGGAGTCGGAACGCCCGGCAGACATCAATCCCCGTCCGAAACAAGCGTCGGAGGGGGCGAATAAAGGACCAAAGATCAGGATTCCGAACACGATTACGATCGTGAAGTCGAATACCCCTCCGCCGTCGGACGCGTTGGGTAAACGCGAACAGAAACCGAGCGGGCCCAAGCTCGCAAGCAGCGAGGTCCATACCGACGAGGTGCACGTAGACCGGGATTTCTACCTCTACCTTTCCGCATCGGATGAGCTTGCAGACGTCATCCTCATCGCTCGCTATGCGACGCTAAAGGAAGTGAATGGAAATCCAGTCTTCGCCACGGACGCTCGCCTCTACTCCGGCAGCTCGGGCGATCTCGACGGAAGCGCGTCCACCGGTTACTTTACGGGGAGGAAAGTGCTGACGGTCCCTAGCACATACCCGCCGTTTCCGGTGAAAGTGAAGATCAAGAGCACCTTCATGGACAAAACCGACTATAACGGGATTCATATCCTGATAGGGAAGGCCGACGCCAACGGCGAGTTTACCCACGTGGGACATCTTTTCCTATATGTGCGAACGGAAGAGCCTAGTCCGTAGTGGAACCGAATTGCTCTTTCCACCTGGTGCCTCTAATCCGGCGCATGTTCTGCACCGCCCGCTTCGCGTCCGTCCTCACGATTACCCTCGCCTGGATGCTCAGCGGGATGGGGGCTTCGGCGGTTAACGTTTACGAGGGCTTCTCAGGCGCTGGTTACCACCCGGGCGAATTTCTCCATAATTTGGATGGCGGGACTCCTGGTGCATTCGAGGCCGCGTGGGAAGATCCGGACTTTGGGTCTGGTGGTGAGGACCGAATTCGCAGCGGGAGCTTGAGCTTCACTGGGGAATCGGGCTCGTTGCTGAACTCGGGGCATTCCGTGCTTTTAGCAGGCACTTCGGGCAGCTCGGTAAACATGCGTGATCTGACCGATATCGTTCCCGCGAATGGCAGTGAACTGTGGCTCAGCTTCCTGATCGAGAAAACGACGGCGGGCGCGCTCACCGCCACCGATCCCAACGGCCTGCGCGACTTTGCGCTGTTTCGGGTGGTGATGACCGGTGCGGCGCCGACGATTGCTTTCGGCGACACATCGACCGGCAAGAACATCAGCCTTCTACGCGAATCAGGACCCGCAACGACGGTTCCATCGACGACAGAGTTCGGCACCGCCACCAGCTACTTCCTTGTGGCGAAGTTTACTTTCGGCGCCGCGGCTACCGACCGGGTCGATCTTTTCATCAACCCGGCACCGGGCGGTTCGGCTCCCACGGCAGCGGCCGCTTCGTTGACGTCGCAAAACATCCCCGGCATCGCTTTGCTCGAGCTTGCTGCGGGCAACCACGGCGCGGGAGCGAGCTACACTTTCGACGAGATCCGGATCGGAGACACCTATGCCGCGGTCGGCCCAGTTCCCGAACCACGCGCTATTGGACTGCTAGCTATTGGCGCCGCAGCGCTCACCTTGCGGCGCGGGCGCAGCGTCTCTTACTAGCTGCTAGAGCATCCACGCAAGACGTTGGTGACCGGCCCGACCGGCAGTTAGCACGACTATTCCGCCGACTTAATCTTCCGAAGCTCAAAGCTGCGAAGCTTCACCGTTGTGCCCGGCGCGATACTGATCGCGGATAGACCGATGGGACCTTGCTTCAGCTTGAA
>JAQGOK010000056.1 GCA_028293645.1 Chthoniobacter sp. | reverse complement strand
AGAAGTTGGAAGAACCTTCTGCTTTCGATCGAAACCGTTACCGGCTTCTCTCAGCAGCCCACTCGCTTGCGGGACGGACACTCTAGCCACCCATCCACTACCGTCAACGCCTTTTTCACTCTTTTTTGAAGCCCCGTGCAAAAACAATGGGAACCGACCATCGCGCGGCAACGCTCGATGTGCCTGAGTTCCTTCAAAGCTGCAGTCTTGGACCAGCCGCTTATCCCGCACTTGCTCATTCCGAATCGCGAGCGAAGCGAGAATCCGCAGGCCTTCCGCACTGACTGGCGTCCGGGCCGAGCCGTTGCTGTAAGATCGATTGAACCGAATCACGATGAATGTGTCTGGTTGATCCTGCGTTCAACCAAGCGCACCCGGAATGTGCGTCCGCGCCAATGTGCGCGGACGAATGTGCCGGGGAAAACGCCGCCTCTCTCACCCGAGCGAGACGGCAAACCAAACCAAACCAACAGAACAGCATCTCATGAAGAAACTCCTCACCCTCCTGGCCACCGCCGCACTCGCCGTAACCGCTTCCGCGGGCGAATACCCCGATATCAGCGTTAGCGAGCTGAAGTCAGCCATCGCATCGAAGAAGGCCACCGTCATCGACGTGAACGGCAGCCAGTCCTACAAGCAGGGCCACATCCCGACAGCCGTTGACTTCAGCGCGAAGAAAGCGGAACTCGCGAAGGTGCTCCCTCCTGAAAAGGATGCGCTCGTCGTCGCTTACTGTGGCGGACCTTCGTGTGGCGCTTATGCCGCTGCTGCGAAAGCTGCCAAAGAACTCGGCTACACTAACGTCAAGCACCTCTCCGCCGGCATCTCCGGTTGGAAAGAAGCTGGCGAGAAGCTCGAGAAGGCTCAGTAAGCTTAATTTTAGAATCGTCGACGGGCGCCTTTGCGAAAGTGGGGGCGCCCGTTTTGCGTCGAGGAACGTGGACGTTGAGCGATCTCGCGACTCCACATCCCAGCGAGACGGATTCCATCTTGGGAATGGCAGACATCGTCGCGCCTGACAGCTTCCGAGAGCCGCCTCAATCCTCCAGCGTATTCCGTCCGCAGCCGGGAAGTTGCCACTTGTCACTCAGGGATTTCCGTCCCTATAACGCCGCGCCTCATGCCCGATCTTCCGCGAACCGTCTGTGACGAACTCAAGGCGACCTCCGCGAGCATCCCGAAGAGCCGCATGCTGGTGGGGCTGGATGGCTTTGTGGATACGATCTTACACGTCGTCGCCCGCCGGGAGTCGCTGTCCAAGTATTCGCGCATGGAAATGATGCGCGACTTCGCTGCCAAGGTTGAAGCCGCTGCCGGACTCAGCGCGAATCTGGAGTTTGTAACGCAGATGGTAAAGCTCGGCGGAAATGGGCCAATCATGGCCAATGCGCTGGGCAGCTTTGGTGTGCCGGTCACTTACATTGGCAGTCTCGGCGCGCCGAATTTGCACCCGGTCTTCGCCGAATTGGCTCAACGGGCCCGTGTCATATCCATCGCGGAACCTGGCTACACCGACGCGATCGAGTTTGAGGACGGCAAGTTGATGTTCGGAAAACATGAAAGCCTGAAGGATGTGAACTGGAAGAACCTCGTGGCGCACGTCCCCGAGGAGGAACTGCTCGGAATCTTCCAAAACTCGGCACTGATTGCCTTGGTCAACTGGACCATGCTCACGCAGATGACTGCCATTTGGGAGAAGGTCGCGACCCGTATCGCGCCGAAGCTCACCGGGCCAAAACGTTGGCTCTTTATCGATCTTGCGGATCCTGCAAAGCGCTCGCGCGAAGACATCGCCACTGCTCTCAAACAGGTGACCCGTTTCGAGAAGCACTTCCGCGTCATCCTCGGCATGAACTTGCAGGAGGGACGCCAGGTCGGCGAAGTGCTCGGCTTCCCTCCGCCAGACGAGACCTACGGGACGGTGACGCACCACGCCACTTTGATTCAGCAGGCCTTGGGCCTCGATACGGTGGTGATTCACCCGACGTTTTTTGCCTCGGCTGCCGATGCCGCGGGTTCCGTGCATGTCGTAGGCCCCTTCACCGCCAAACCAAAAATCACAACCGGCGCGGGAGACCATTTCAACGCGGGCTTCTGTATTGGGCGGGTGCTCGGACTCAATCTGGAGTCCAGCCTGCAGATCGGAGTTGCCTCGTCGGGATTCTACGTTCGCAACGCGAAAAGCCCGACCCTCCCGCACCTGATTCGTTTCCTGAAGACGTTGTAGCGTACGGCACCGGCGGCCGAGCGATGCCGCTCTTGAGCTTTTCGATTGGGTGAATACCGCATGCAGATAGCCTTCTTAGCTTTGCTCTGAAAACAATGGACGAGCCGCGAGAGAATCAAGAGCGGGGCCGCTCACGCGTTGGATGATCCACTCGGATTTCGACTCGGCCCCTAGAGAACGATAGAGATCGATCGCTCGCTGGTTCCAGTCGAGCACCGTCCACTCGAAACGCCCGCAACCACGATCCCGCGCAACCCGGGCGAGCTGGACCATCAAAGCGCGCCCGTAACCTTTCCCGCGGTGTTCCGGCAGGACAAAGACGTCTTCCACGTAAAGCCCGGGCTTCGACAGGAATGTCGAAAAATTGTGAAAGAACAGGGCGAAGCCGACGGCGATGTGGTCTTCGCACGCGAGCAAGACTTCTGCCCGGGGTGTCACGCCAAACAAATGCTCGCGCAGCTCGTCCGGGGTGGCGGTCACCTCGTGAGTCAGGCTCTCGAAGTCAGCGAGCGCATGAATAAACGCCATGATCGTGGGCAGATCGTCCTCGGTCGCCGGGCGGATCAGAAAGCGTTCTGTCGTTTGCATCCGCCCGTTCTAAATCGCGCTCTTCAAACCTCAATCACTCCGGTTCAATCCCGGTTGCCATCCAGACATTCGCACGTTTGGGAGTTCCCAAGTCTCCCACGGCAGCGCCTTCCCTTAGATCGACTTCGATCGGTCGCACCACAGCAGCAACTGACTCGTTGCCGGCTTCCGAGCGCACCGCTACTCTCCGCGCCTCCATGCAGCCGACCATCCTCATCGTGGACGATGAAAAGCATACTCGCGAAGGGTTGCGCGCGTCTTTGGAGGACAACTTTGAAGTGTATATCGCCGCCGATAGCGGCGGAGCGCTCGGCGTTCTCGAGCGGGAATCCGTCGATCTGGTGCTGACCGATCTGCGGCTCGGCGGCGAGGATGGGATGGTTTTGGTGGAGAAGATCCTCACGCTCCCCCATCCGCCCATCGTGATCATGATGACGGCCTACGGCTCGGTCGACGCGGCGGTGGAGGCGATGAAGCGCGGCGCCTACGACTTCATCACCAAGCCGCTAAACATCGATCGGCTCGAGATCCTCATTCACCGCGCGCTGCGCAGCCGAAACGTAGAGAAGGAAGTCGTGGAGCTGAAGCAGCAGGTCGAGAAGAAGTACGGCCTCGAGCGGCTGATCGGGGACGCGCCGGTAATGACGGAGGTCTTCGATACGATCAAACAGGTGGCGCCGACGCGTGCGACCGTTCTGATCCAGGGCGAAAGCGGCACCGGCAAGGAGTTGGTCGCGCAGGCAATCCATTCACTGAGCGGCCGGCCGAAACCGAAATTCGTCGCGGTGCATTGCGCGGCGCTCTCGCCGCAACTGCTCGAAAGTGAACTCTTCGGCCACGAAAAAGGGGCATTCACTGGAGCGACCGAGCGCCGCATTGGACGATTTGAGCAAGCGAATGGCGGGACGATTTTCCTCGATGAAATCGGTGAGATCGACACGACAACGCAGGTGAAGTTGCTGCGTGTGCTGGGCGAAGAACGAGCCTTCGAGCGCGTAGGCGGGAATGCTTCGATCAAGGTCGATATCCGGCTGGTCGCCGCGACGAACAAGAACCTCGAGAAGATGGTCAGCGAGGGGAAATTCCGGGACGACCTGTTTTTCCGGCTCAGCGTGGTGCCGATCACGATGCCACCGTTGCGGCAACGGAAGGAGGACATCCCGCTACTGGTCAGTGCATTCCTGAAGAGCTTCGCCGAAGAGAACAACAAGCCCGTCACTGAGATCACGCCAGACGCGATGCAGGCACTGCTGCATTACGATTGGCCGGGAAATGTGCGCGAACTCCGGACCGCGATCGAGTTTGGCGTGGTGATGAGCACCGGCACCAGAATCGGCCTGCGGGAACTGCCGCTTTCCGTGCGGGAAGGAGCGGCCGCGGTGTCGCCGCTTTCGTCATCGCGCTTCATCCCAGTGCGAAGCAGCCGTTTCAATTTGCACGAAACGGAACACCGCCTGATGCTGCAGGCCCTTGAAGAAACTGGCGGAAACATCACGCAAGCCGCCAAAAAGCTGGGCATCAGTCGCCGCACGCTTCATCGGAAGCTCAAAGAACTGAAGAATCTCGAAGATGGCGACGGAAACGCAGGTCCAGGAACTCGTACATAAACTAGAAGAAGGAAGGTGGGCGAAATGGGTGAAGCTGGCCGTGCTGCTCGGGGCGATCGTCTTCATGATCAACCTTTGGTTTTTTCGTGATTCCGGCTTCAAAGGACTGACGCACGAGAAGGCGATCGAGCAGGCGCAGATCGCGCGCGAAATCGCCCGCGGAAACGGGTTTACCACGAAGGTGATCCGGCCCGCGGCGCTTTGGCTCTTCGAGAAAAACAAGGGCGCCTTCCCGGTCGATCGGCAGCCCGACATCTATCACGCGCCACTCAATCCATGGATCAATTCGTGGTTTCTGCGCCTGGTGAAAAAGGACTGGCCGATGACGAAGAAGGACCTGCAATACACGCCGGATCGCGTGATCGCAGGAGTCGGGGTTCTGTTTTTCCTGCTCTCGGTCCTGGTCAACTACCACACCGCGAAGCGGCTGTTTGATCGACGACTCGCGTTGCTCGCAGTCGGCCTTTTGCTGCTCTGTCAGCAGTTCTGGAACTTTGCGCTCTCAGGGCTCCCGCAGATGCTGATGCTGTTCCTTTTCAGCGGAGCGGTCCATACCCTCATTCGGGCCGTCGAAGCTCGTTACCTGAATCAGTCTCCCATGCGCTGGATCGCGGCGACGGGAGCTCTATTCGGTCTTCTCGCACTGGCGCACGGGATCACGATTTGGATCTTCGCCGGTGCGCTGTTGTTTGTGACGCTGCTCTTCCGACCGTGGGGCCGTGCCGCCGGCTTGATGCTCGCAGTCTTCCTCGTCTGCTACTCGCCGTGGCTGATCCGAAACGCGCGGGTTTCAGGAACGCCGGTGGGTCTCGGATGGTATTCGGGACTGCATCAGATCAAAGGCAGTGAGAGCCAGATCATGCGCTCGATGGAGGTGTCGCTGGCCGGGGTTTCGCCGAGGGTGTTTCGCAAAAAGGTCCAGGTGCAAACGCTCGGGCAATTCGACAATCTCTATCGCCTGCTCGGTAGCGTCGTGGTGGCGCCGATCTTTTTCGTGGCGTTGATGCATCTCTTCAAGCGGCCTGAAACAGCGGTTTTCCGATGGTGCATCCTGCTGATGTGGTTGGCGGCAGTACTGGGGATGAGTGTCTTCGGCTTTGGCGAAGGCTCCGGACTCGCGGCGAATGATTTGCACGTGCTGTTCATCCCGCTGATGAGCTTTTACGGGTTGGCGTTCCTGTTGGTGATGTGGTCGCGGCTGGAAATGAACATCCGGCTGGTTCGGCTCGGATTTCTAACTCTCGTTTTCATCATCTCGGCGCTGCCCTTCATTGACCAGTTCCTGGTGCTGGTCGGCCCCGCCGGTTCGCCTGTCGCCTGGCCGCCCTACGTCCCGCCGTATATTGCCATTCTCAACGAGTGGACCGAGGAGAAAGAAATCATCGCCTCGGATATGCCATGGGCCGTGGCCTGGTATGCAGATCGCAAGAGCCTCTGGCTGCCGATGTCGGTGAAGGACTTCCTCGATCTCAACGACTTCAATCAGCTCAACGGCAGGATAGTCGGCTTGCACCTCACGCCAGTCACCGGAAACAAGTCGTTCATCTCGGAGGTCGTGAAAGGCGAGTATAAGGAGTGGGCGCAGTTCATCATGCGAACCGCGCAGCTCCGCGATTTCCCGCTCAAATATGTCACTCCGCTCCCGATTGAGAACGAGTGCGTCTTTTACGCGGACCGCGATCGGTGGACCAACCGCGAGGAATAAACGGCGCGATCCTTCGTGAATTCAGCGTCTGCAAAGTTGGTATTGTGAGGCGCGCGACGCAGCACGTAGTTTGTGCGTTTTCGCCTCATGGCCAAACCTCCCGCTGAATCCAAAGAACCCGCCCCGACCTTCGAAGCCGCGCTCGGGCGTTTGGAGGAATTGGTGCAGGAAATGGACTCTCGCACGATCCCTCTGCAGGATCTCGTAACGCGCTACGAAGAAGGCGTGCGTCTGGTTCGGGTGTGCGAGGAGCGCCTCCAGGAAGCGGAGAAACGCATCGAAATCATCACCCGCAATGCGGCGGGTGCGCCCGAATTGGTGGAGTTCGAACCGGAGAAGAAGTTGCCCTCCCCTCCCGCTTCTCGCGAAGACGTCAGCCTTTTTTAAACTCTCATGCAGCAGTCGCTCCTCTCCACCATCCTCTCCCCCGCTGATGTCAAAGCTTTGCCGGAAAAAGATCTTCCCCGGCTCGCACAGGAGGTTCGGGATGAGTTGATCCGCGTGATGTCCGATGCGAACCCGACCTCGGTCGGCGGACATCTTGGACCCAACCTCGGCGTGGTCGAATTGACCATCGCCATGCACCGCGTTTTTGAAACACCGAAGGACAAATTCGTCTTCGATGTGAGCCATCAAGGTTACGTCCACAAGATGCTCACCGGGCGGCTGCCTCGATTCGGAACGGTGCGGCAGTACGAAGGTCTGAACGGATTCCTCCTGCGCACTGAAAGCGAGCACGACTGCTATGGTGCGGGTCACGCTGGGACCGCGGTGAGTGCCGCACTGGGCATGGCCGTGGGTCGTGACCGGCGCGGCTCCGATGAGCATGTGGTCTGCGTTGCAGGGGACGCCGCATTTACCTGTGGGGTAACCTACGAAGCGCTCAACAATGTCGCGGAGCAGACGAAGCGTTTCATCGTCGTGCTCAACGATAACGAGTGGTCAATCGCCAAAAACGTGGGTGCCATCGCGAGCTACTTCAACAAGATCGCCACGCATCCCACCTATGCGCATCTGCATGAAAAAGCGGCAGGCTTCGTGGAGATGATCGGCGGCAAATTTGCCAAAGACCTTGCGCACAAAGTCGAAGCGGGCGTGAAGAACGTGCTGCTGCCGAGCGTCATGTTTGAGGATCTCGGGCTGCGTTATTACGGACCGATCGACGGACACGATACCGCTTTGCTGATCAAGACGTTTGAGTTCCTGAAAACCCAAAACGAGCCGGTGCTGTTGCACATTCTTACCCGCAAAGGAAAAGGCTACGCGCCTGCACTCGAGCAGCCGGACAAGTTTCATGGACTCGGAAAATTCGAGCCGATCACCGGCAAGACGATCTCCGCGTCGTCGCCCACCTATTCTGAACTGTTCGGCCGAACTCTCGCGAAATTCGCCAACACGAATAACCAGATCGTCGCCATCACCGGCGCGATGCCCAGCGGCACGGGCCTGTTCTCGTTCGCGGCGGCACATCCGGACAAATACTTCGACGTTGGCATCGCCGAGGAACACGCGGCGCTTTTCGCCGCCGGCCTCGCCACGCAAGGCTTCAAACCGTTTCTGGCGATCTACTCGACGTTCATGCAGCGGGCCTACGACATGATCATCCACGACATTGCGCTCCAGGGACTCAATGTCTGTCTGTGTATGGATCGCGGCGGTCTCAGCGGCGACGACGGACCGACGCACCACGGGCTTTTCGACATTGGCTACCTGCGCCACGTTCCGGGCATCGTGCACATGCAACCGCGGAACGAAGACGAGTTCGTGGACATGCTGTGGACGATGGCGAATTACCACGAGGGTCCGATTGCAATCCGCTACCCGCGCGGCGTGGGCACCGGTGTGCAACCCAAGGAACAGCCGCGGCTGCTTGAGATCGGCAAAGCCGAAGTGATCAAGCACGGCACTCGAGTCGCGCTCATTGGACTTGGCGGAATGTGTGAACTCGCCGAGGAAGCCGCGGCGACCCTGGAAGCACAAGGCATCAGCGCCGCCGTCATCAACGCTCGCTGGATCAAGCCGCTCGACGCCGGCACGATCGAGTTTTTCGCGCGCAGCGCGGAAGTGATCTGCACCCTCGAAGATCACGTCCTGCACAATGGTTTCGGCTGCGCGGTCATCGAACATCTCAACGATGCCGGGATCAAAACCCCCGTCGTGCGGATCGGCTGGCCCGATCAATTCATCGAGCACGGCGCCGTTGACATCTTGCGGCGGAAGCACGGCCTCACGGCCCAGAATGCAGTCGAAAAAATTCTGGCGGTGCTTCGCCCATCAGCGACCGCGGCTGGGGAAAAGAGCGTCGCGTAGCCGCGCAGTTGCGGCGAACTGCTTCGGTCGCCCACGCCCACGGCGGCGTGTAGGGCTCGGAACCGGACCGTTCGCAGAACCGGGATCGGAGTGGACAGCATTCCCCTGGCGGCGCAAGCTCCCCGGTTCCCGTGTCGAAAGCTGCTCGTCTCGTTTTCTTGATCGCCTGCTGCTTCCTGGCGGGAGGACTGGCAGCCGCCGCGCCGAAAGACAAGGAAGTGCGGCCGGTCGTTGCGGCTCCCCCACCCGCGATGCCGCAAAGCCTCACGGTGGCGCGCGGAAAAACCCTGGAGATTCAGCTCCGCATCTACGGCGGCCGCAATGAGGCCTTGAGTTACGTGATCAAACGGGCTCCCGGTCGAGGCAAGCTCTCCCCGCCGCGGCCGCTCAACCGCTCCATCTCAGTAGTGACGTATGAACCGCCGGACGATCTCGCGATCACCAGCGAACGCTTCACTTACTCGGTGCAGAGCCTCGATGGCGTTTCCGCCCCGGTCGAAGTGAGCATCGCGATCACGGATGAACCGGCAAAGCTGACCGTTCCCGAGGCATTGGATTTCCCTGAGTTGCTGGCCGGAGATACCGCCGAGCGGGAATTTGAACTCGCGAATCGCGGCGGCGGCGTCGCTCTGGGCGAGGTAAAAATCGACCCTCCGTGGAAGATCGATGGCGACCCGAAATACCGTTTGGCTGCTGGAGAATACCGTTTCTTCAAAGTGATCTTCGCTCCGGCCGAGGGCGGCACATTCCGCGGCGAAATGCGGTTCACTTCAGTGAGAGAACTCGCAACGTCGCTGCGCGGTGTGGCCGTCGCGCCGATTTCCGCGGAACCACCGAAGGTCGAGTTGCGCCACGAACCAGATGACCCAACGCGTCGAGGCGGCTTCGAAATTGTGAACCGCACGCAGGAAGAGCGTCGCTTCGAGCTGAATGGCGGCGAACGTCTGCGCGTGCAGAAGGAATTCGTTGTTCCGGCGAACGGCCGCGTATGGGTGTCGGTGAGCACTGACGCCGCGGATGTGGCGGCTCTTTCTGGCGAGGTGCGCGTGGAGGCACCGGGCTTTGCGCTTCGTGTGCCGATCCAGGCGCCCAAAGTGGGTCCGATCATTCGCGTCGATCCGACGAAGCTTTCATTTGGCCGCATTGACGCGAGCGCCGCCGCGCAGGTCCCGTTTGCGGTGGAGAACACCGGCGGCTCGATCGCGCGGGTTTCCGCCTCGATCGGCGAACCTTTCGTGCTCCCCCAGCCGAACTTCGATCTCGCGCCTGGGGAGAAAAAGCAGCTCGCGCTGGCGATTCAACCTGCGGAACCGAATCGCTATCGAGCGTGGCTGCTCCTGAAAGTGGAGACCATGAAGGTGGAACTCGAAGCCGAGGCTGAGATGCTCCAATCGAACGGCACTTCCGCAGCTGCAGCGTCGCGACCGGCGAAGGGCGCACCGCATCGGACGAAATCGGAGAACATCTCACGTTCGGAAGAGACGCCGGTTTGGATGCCGGACCTAAACGTCGTGAAGGACATTCAGGTCAGCGAGTTGACGCCGACCACCGCGAAGCTTGCCTGGCCGGCGCATCTCAGCGCGGCGACGACCTTTCAGCTCGAGCGGCTGATGCTGATGCGGGACTCGGCTGGTGAGATCCGCAACGTGTGGGTTCCGATGTCGAAGGTCGCCTTCGCCCGCGAGGGTGC
>JAQGOK010000172.1 GCA_028293645.1 Chthoniobacter sp. | reverse complement strand
AATCTGAGTTTCGAAGCCAACGTAGCGACCGGGCTCAAAGTAAATCGTAACCAGTCGCGGCTTCATACATTCTAGCGCCTACCGGACGCGGCGGATTTGAGGCCCGCTTCCAGCACGCGGATGCATTTCAAACCATCGTGGAAGTTTGGCTCAATCGGCGCGCCGTGCGCGACGGCGTCCACAAAATCGACGACAGCATGCGTGAACTCATGCTCATAGCCGATGATATGTCCCGGCGGCCACCAATGTTTGATGTAGGGATGACACGACTCGGTCGCGAGAATGGTGCGGAAGCCCTGCGCGTGCTCGGGATCATTCCGCGAATGGAACTGGAGCTCGTTCATCCGTTCGAGGTCAAAAGCGATCGAGCCCTCGCTGCCATAGATTTCAAAGGTGTTGCGGTTCTTACGACCCGGCGCGAAGCGCGTCGCCTCGAAGGAGCCGATCGCGCCATTTGCGAACTCAACCATCATCAGCGAGGCGTCCTCGACAGTCACTTCGCCGCGCGCTGCCGCACCGCCGGTGCCGGCGCTAAACGTCGCCGCACCTTGGCCCGGCAGCGGTCGCTCTTTGATGAAGTTAGTCGTCAGGCAGGAGACGGTCTTGATGTCACCGACGAGGTAGTGCGCCAGATCGACGCTGTGGGAGTTCAGGTCCCCGTGCGGTCCGCTGCCGGCGGTTTCTTTTCGCAAATGCCACGTGAGCGGGAACTCCGGATCGACAATCCAGTCCTGCTGATACGCCCCGCGCCAATGAAAAATGCGGCCGATCTTGCCCTCGTCGATGAGCTGTCGCGCGAGCCGCACCGCCGGAGTGCGACGGTAGTTGTGGTTCACGTAATGTGTGACCTTCGCCTCCTCCGCGGCTTGCAGCATCGCCTCGGCATCGCTGACTTTGAGCGCCATCGGCTTTTCGCAAAAGAGATGCTTCCCAGCACGCGCGGCAGCGATCGCGACTTCGTGGTGCAGGTGCTGTGGCAGCGAGACATCCACCACATCCACGTCGTCGCGCTCGACAGCTTTGCGCCAGTCAGTCTCAACGTTTTGCCAGCCCCAGTTGTCGGCAAAAGCGCGGAGCGCCGTCTCATTCCGCCCACACGCGACTTGCAGTACCGGCTTCAGTGGCAGATCGAAAAAGCGCGCAGCCTGAGACCAAGCGTTGCTGTGCGCCTTACCCATAAATTGGTAGCCGATGATCGCGACTCGAAGTTCTTTGGAAGCCATGGCGGTAGATCAGTTGAGGTGCGCCGCGACGCTCTTCAAATAGCGCACGCTTTTCTCGACCATCTCCTCTTCGCGCTCGGCGTAATCGGGATGCGGCATGTCGGTCTCAAACGCCAGGAAGCCTCTGTAACCCGCGTCCTTCAGCACCTGCGCGATCTTATCAACCTCGATCAGCCCCTCCCCCGCAGCAACGCACGAGAAGTAATACCACTCGCGGGCGCTCACGCCTTTCACCGGGCGGATGTCCTTGACGTGCGTCGCATAGACATGCTTCGCGAGCTTGCGCGTCGCCTCGACAGGATCATCCAGCACGCGGAGGAAATTTGCGGTGTCCAGGTTGATTCCGAAATACTCCGAACCGATCTGCTCGATGAGCCAGAGGATCTCATCCGAGTTGTAATCAATGTGATTCTCAACGGCTAGGCGGATGCCGTGCTGCGAGGCGATCTCCGTGGCTTCGCGGAACCATTCCGCGAGCGTCGCGAGCTGCGGCTCGTGCGGCGCGAAACGAAACATCAGGCTGCTGCCCACCACGCGCATCACCGGCGCGCCGATCAGCTTGGCGTACTCGATGTGGGTGAGCATTTCGGACTTCGCCTTTGTGCTGCCGCCCGCCTCCAATCCATCCGGATGTCCCCAGGCATAGACCCGGTCAAAGCCGAGGTCATCCAGCTTGCGCCGTAGTCCCGTGAGATAGCTCTCGCCGAATTCCGGGAAGAAGCACGACTCCAACGAAACGCCGTCACAGCCAAGCGCCTTCGCGCGGTCGAGGAACGAGTCCATGGTGTAAGGCTGCGCGGCCGGTTTTTGACCGGGGTAAACTTCGCCGAAGAAGCGGTGGTAACAGTAGCTATCGATACCTACTTTCATGAGTTCCGTGGTTTCGGGGAGGATCGGGTTATAGTTTTAGGCAGTTCTACCGAGGGGAGATGTGGAAGGCCGCCTGACGGTGGGGAGGTGAGAGATTGCACAGGCGCTTGGCGGCTCGAAAGAAACTTGCCCGCAAAGAAGTTATACAATGGCGTCAGAGGCGCGTTCCGCGCTTGCCAGATGCGGTCGTCTCGCGCAAACGGCGGGAGTTCTCACCCTCCACGTCCCGCCATGAACACCGACTCCATCCACACCAGACGCCTCTTTTGGGGCTGCTTCATCGCCCTTGTCACCTGTGCCTTCGGGTTCATCGTTCGCACTCAGGTCATCGGTGAGTGGCAGACGCAGTTCAACCTCGATGAGACGCAGAAGGGCGACATCCTGGGCGTCGGGTTTTGGCCATTCGCGTTCAGCATTTTCCTCTTCAGCTTCATCATCGACAAGGTCGGCTATGGACGCGTCGCGGCGTTTGGATTTCTCTGTCACGTCGTCTCGACGATTCTGCTCGTGACTGCCACGAGCGCGCGGCAGCTCTACTGGGGCACCTTCATCTTTGCGCTCTCCAATGGGACAGTGGAAAGCTACATCAACGCCGCTGTCGCCACGATGTATCCGCGCGACAAGACGAAGTGGCTCAATATTCTCCACGCTGGCTGGCCGGGCGGGATGGTCATCGCGGGGATGCTCGGCATCGCGATGGGCAACCTTTCCTGGCAATGGAAAGTCGGCCTCACCTTCGTCCCGACTGCGATCTATGGGCTGATTCTTCTTCGGCAGCGCTTTCCGGTCAGCGAGCGTGTCGCAGCGGGCGTGACCTATCGGGAAATGCTTGCCGACTTCGGGGGGCTCGGAGCGTTCGTCGCTTCGTACTTCATTGGCGTGCAGGTTTGTGAAGGCATCCTTCACATGGCGAGTGGCCAGTTCCTCTGGCCGCTGCTGCCGGCGCTGATCATTGCCGCGGCCTTCGGCATGGCGGTGCGTTCGCTCGGGCAGCCGATCTACTTCGTGCTCCTGCTG
Organism: Chthoniobacter sp.; assembly: GCA_028293645.1. GTDB lineage: Bacteria > Verrucomicrobiota > Verrucomicrobiia > Chthoniobacterales > Chthoniobacteraceae > Chthoniobacter. The sequence continues at coordinate 1,821 of JAQGOK010000172.1, read as the reverse complement.
ATCATGCTGCCGCTCGCGACGACTGAACTTGGCGTGGATAGCTGGATCGGTGAACTCATGGCGCCCGAGATGCGTCTTATCGGTCTGCACGCGGGATGGGTGCTGGTTTACACGTCGCTTATCATGACCGTGCTGCGCTGCTTTGCCGGGCCGCTGGTTCACAAGCTGTCGCCACTCGGCCTGCTCGCGTGCTGCTCGGTCCTCGCCGCGCTAGGTTTGTTCACCCTTTCCAAGGCAGCCGGCCTGACCATCTTGCTGGCGGCCACGCTTTACGGCGTGGGGAAATCCTTCTTTTGGCCGACGATGCTCGGTCTCGTCGCCGAGCGTTTTCCCCGCGGCGGAGCTGTCACGCTGAACTGCATCGGCGGCGTCGGCATGCTCGGCCTCAGCGTCGGGATGGTCTTCCTCGGGAACGTCCAGGACAAACATACCGCGCTCACCCTCACCGCGAACCAACCGCAGCTCGCGAGCACTTACCTCGGCGAGGAAAAGCCGAGCGTCTTCGGCAAGTATCGCGCGCTCGATCAGGCGAAGCTCGCCGCTGCCCCCGAGGGGGACAAGGCTGCCGTGGATGCCGCTCGGGCAAGTGCGAAAAAGAACGCGCTAAGCACGGCCACGATTTTCCCGGTGATCATGCTCGCGGCATACCTTGGACTGATCCTGCACTTCCGCGCCCGCGGTGGTTATCGGAGTGAACACCTGGCGACGGCGGCAAACCCTGCGCCGGGGTCGCCGTGACTACCTCCCCGCCGTTCGGCGCCGTCTTTGATTGGGACGGGGTGATCATTAACTCCGAAGAATGCCACCGTGTCGGTTGGGAGCGACTCGCAGCGGAGGTTAGCCGCGAATTGCCCGCCGGGTATTTCGAAAGGAGCTTCGGACGCAGGAACGTCGAGATCATTCCCGAAATGCTCGGATGGTCACAGGACACAGCTGAGATCGCGCGCCTCGCACTGCGCAAGGAAGAGCATTACCGCGACGTCGTAAGGGAATGTGGTGCGCACGCGCTGCCAGGCGTTTTGCCGTGGCTGCAGGCGCTGTTTGAGAATGGGATCCCGTGCGGAATCGGAAGCTCGACCGCCCGAGCGAATATCGACCTTTCGCTTGAGCTTATCGGTTGCGCGAAGTTCTTCCGCGCCATCGTGAGCGCAGAGGACGTGACCCGCGGCAAACCGGCGCCGGATATTTTCCTCACGGTGGCTGATCGGATCGGCGTGCCGCCAGAACGGTGCGTGGTCTTCGAGGACGCGCTCGTTGGGTTGGAAGCAGCGCGCCGCGCTGGAATGAAATGCATAGCTGTAGCTACGACGAATCCACGGGAGCTGTTGGCTCCGCATGCGGATCGCGTCGTGCAGCGGCCGGATGAGCTCGACGTCGATGAGATGGGAGGCTGGGTCGCCGCAGCTTTAGGCGGCAGAAGTCAGCCGAGCGTTCCTCACGCAACCACCCAACAGATCTCATGAAGCGAACCAAACGAAACCTGGCCATCGCATTGTTCAGCATGTGGTGCGTGGGGAGAGCGGTGGGTGTGGACGAGACCCAAGCGGGAATACGTGACGTCAATGCAAGCAGCTGGGTCGCGACGGATGCTTTGAGTCGCAGTCTGCCGAGCGCAGAGGAGGTCGGGCCGCCGCGTTCGGAGCGCACCGTAGGGCTCTTCTACTTCCTTACTCACCGACCTCGCGGGGACAAGCTGCCGAATAACATCGCCGAAATCCTCCCGCAGGATCCCGATATCCTAACCAAGCCTAACTCTCCCTTGTGGGGAACCGGGGGCTCCTACTACTGGGCTAAACCTCTGTATGGATACTACGATTCACG
>JAQGOK010000004.1 GCA_028293645.1 Chthoniobacter sp. | reverse complement strand
AACGGACTAAGTGGTTTGATCTTGAGAGCAGCGAGTGAAAGCCTAACCGTAGAAGCTTCGCGCGGCCGTTCTCGAGGTTGATCCGGGAGTTCCAACGCCTCCACCGGGGCGACGGCGCGGATCCATTCAGTATACCCAACACTTTATCATTCCAGGCGAGCCTATGATGCAGTCGCTCCGCTACGTGACCACAGAACCCGAGACGCAACTCCGAACCCCGATCGAACGCTTTCTCTCGGGCCGAGGGCTGACTGCACGATTCGTGTCAGACACTGCGGAGGGATTTGAACGCCAGAAGTTCCGGTGGGATGGCAATGGCTTCGAAGTGGTGTCTCCCGGTGTAAATGGTTCCTGGGTCGATGCCTCGTTTGGACCGAACAGAGTATCCGGTAATGTGGATGCGGTGAAACGCTACCCCATAGACTCCGGAGCTCGCTAAAAGACGGTCGTGACTGCAAAGACACCAATGAAGACATGCCTCGCCCTTATCCTTTGGTTCGCGGCGCTACATGAGAGCAGCGGCGCGGAGACGACCAGGGGCCTTGACTACGCGTTCTTTCCGAGTTGGGGCATTCTTGAGGAGCCAAGCACGGAAAACGTTAGAGACCTTTTGTTTTGCTTCCGGCTGAACACGAAGACTCCGCGCTTTCTATTGGCGTATAGCCAGTTACGCGACGGACAAAAGCCTCCGAGGTGGCCGATCGTTGTTGAAGGGATCGAAATACACGACCGCGGGGCGTGGAAGTTCCACCCGAGCACGGCCGTTCCCATCCATGGTGGCGCTGTTCCCATCTTCGCAAATGGCCAGGACGGTTTGTATTTGAGTATCGATCTTGACAGCCTCTCCACAACAGTGGCCAAGCAGGGTCGTAGCTCGTGCAGGATTCTCGTCAGCCTGATGCGGCTTAATGCCAAACAAACCGAAGCCGAATTCGCGGAGATATTACGTTCGGCTCCTTTCGACTTAGAAATACAGGGGGAGAAGGTCAGCAGGGCGATTACCACGTCGGACTCGTTCGCAAACGCTAAATTCGGTCCTGTTGGCTCTTACGGGCCAATGGAAAAACCACTGTCTCGGTTTTGGCCGAATTACGGTCGCAATCCTGCCCTCAGGTCACGATAGGCAAAACGCTGCGCGCCGGGAATGAGCTGACCGCGGGCACTCGATCTTCCGGCCGGCCGGCGACGGAGCGTCGCCATGGCGCGGCGTAAGAATGCCCACGCCACCGCGCACGATTTGAGTTTCACGTCGCCGCCTTCATTTCCAACCTGAAGGGCGACTGGCTCTCTTCAGCAGCAGACCATCAGACCTCGGCGCACAGGTTACCGAGATCCAGCAAGCTGGCGCGGCGATGATCAAGACGCGGAGCGCGTGATGTCCGACGAGGAGACCGACGCGCTGGTGCAGGCCGGCCAGATCATCTGCGCGCGAACGACTCCCCGCTTGAACCCCGCACGCGCGCGGCTACCCTGCGCGCCCGCTTTCCATGCAACTGCTTCCAGGTTTCCGCGACTTTTATCCCGAGGACTGCGCCCGGCGAAATTACATCCTCGCGAAGTGGCGCGAGGTCGCCCGGCGCTATGGCTTTGTGGAATACGACGGCCCTGTGCTGGAGCCGATGGCGCTTTACGAAAAAAAGAGCGGCGGCGAACTCGTCGGCCAGCTCTTCGACTTCGAAGACAAGGGCAAGCGCCACGTCGCGATGCGGCCCGAGATGACGCCGACCCTCGCGCGCATGGTGGCGGCGCGGGAGCGCGATTTTAAAAAACCGCTGAAGTGGTTCTGCGTCCCGCAATTCTTCCGCTACGAAAAACAGCAACGCGGACGGTTGCGGGAGTTCTATCAACTCAACTGCGACATCATCGGCGAGGCCTCACCGGCGGCAGACGCGGAGCTGATCGCCGTCACGATCGACATGCTGCGGGCGTTGGGTCTGACGCAGCATGATTTCGTAGTGCGCGTGAGCAGCAGGCACGTCTTGGTAGACGTATTCGGCGAGAAGTTGAACCTGAAGGATGAGGGCGAACTCACTGGGTTCTTCGAAATACTGGACAAGATCGACCGAACCGATCCGGAAAGGTCTGATGCAGCACTGAAGTCTTTCAACACCAGCGTCGCTGACATTCGGGTGTGGCTGCAGCAGATTCGGGAGCAGATTTTAGATCCTACCTCATATCAGTCAGGAGTCTCAGCGGGGACCCACTCCGCTCAAATGCACGAGTTGCTGCACAATCATCTTAGGCCGCGCGGCTTGATGGAGTTCGTGGACGTTGATTTCACGATCGTCCGCGGACTCGCCTATTACACCGGGGTCGTTTTCGAAGTCTTCGACCGCAGCAAAAATGAGCGCGCACTCGCCGGCGGTGGCCGATATGACGGGCTCCTCAGCCTGATGAGCGACGGCAAGGTCAACCTGCCTGCCCTCGGCTTTGGCATGGGCGATGTCGTGCTGGCGAATCTGATCAACGACACGCCCGCCGCCAAAGCGCAGATGGAAGCGTGGCTCGCGCAGGAGCGTGCATGCAGTGTTTACGTCGTGATCGCCAAGGAAGACCGACGCGCCGATGCGCTCGCACTCGTGCAATCACTCCGCGACGCTGGACACCGCGTGGACTTCCCGCTGGTCGCAGGCAAGGTCGGCAAGCAGTTCCAGACGGCCGAGCAACTCGGCGCAAAGCACGCGGTAGTCGTCGGCGACGAATGGCCGCGCATTCGATTGAAGACCCTGGCCAGCCGCGAGGAGATCGAACTCGATCCGGCCGACCTGCTCGCGCGACTTTAACACCGCAGCGTCCGCTCAGCTGCTTTCGCTGAGCCGCTTCTGCTGCTCGCCATGCAGGAGCGCGTGCGCTTCGGAAAGAATCTTCGGAACCTGTTCGGCAAAACGGTAGCCATTCAAAGCAGCGCGCACTTTGCCGGCGTCGAACTCCGCGGCGTTCTGGCCGGGCAACCAATGCCCCGCGTTGCCAAGGAGGTTGTAGCGCATCCTCGCCCAGTCGGTGAGGTCGAGCGCCTTGGCGAAGTGCCACAGCCGAAGGATCTCCTGCACATTGATCTCACCGGGCACGTCCTGATATCCGGGCAGCGCGCGGGACCATTCCGCCGCCCACTCCGTCCCGTGGATGCGCGCGATCTCGGCTCGCAGCCGTTGTTCGACCGGCCCGATCGCTTCAGCCGCGTTGTCATAATGTTCGAGCGCTGCCACGTGCTCGTCGAAGTCACTCGGGCGCGCCGCACCGATGCTCAACGTGTGCACTTCGGACCGCGTGAGGCAGTAGAGATCGTTGAACTGGATCGGCGTCAGCGGTGCGCAGAGCGCGCGCAGCTTCGCCGGCGGCGCGTAGAGTTTTCCGCCCTTGTCGCTCGGGCTGATGATGAAGACACCCATGTCGTGCGCTGCAGCCGCTTCGATCGCCGGCCAGTTGAAATCGTTCACGTAGTACCAATGCAGGTTCACGTAATCGAATGCGTCGCTCTCGATCGCGCGGATGATCACGTCCGTCGGCGCATGCGTGCTGAAGCCAATGAATCGGCAGCGGCCGTCACGCTGAAGCTTGCGCGCGGCTTCCACACAGCCGCCGGGGCGCAACGACCAGTCGAGCAGCTCCGCATTGTTCACCCCATGCAATGAGAGCAATTCGACGTGATCGAGCTTCAGGTAGCGCATCGAGGTTTCGAACGTTGCGACAAACTCTGCCGCCGTCGCGAACGGCTCGATCTTGGTCTGCACGATCAACTTCTCGCGCGGCAGCTTTGGGAGAATCCAGCCGAGCTGCATCTCGCTGCTGCCGTATCCACGCGCGGTTTCGATGTGGTTGATCCCGAGCTCCAGCGCGCGCAGCACGGTCGCTTCCAGATTGCGCTGCGCCGCTTCCTTGATCGCCTTCGGCTCAACATCATCCCAGCTCTGCTGGTAGCGCATTCCGCCACAGCTCAGGACGGGCATCTGCAGTTCGGTCCGGCCAAAACGACGGTAACGCATGCGGGATTTTGTTGGCCGTGCTAAAGCGTGGCAACGAGGATTCATGCGCATGAGCAAACTGGCATTTGTGCTCGCACTGTTGCTCCTGATCGGCGCTGGAACGCTGTGGGTGCAACGACTCCGCGCCGGCGGCTCGTCCGCTGCGCATGCGGTCAGCGGGGTTGCGCGAGCCCTCGCCACACCGGGGCCGTCCGGATTGGAACGCGTCGCGAAAGCTCGTGAATCCAGGGAAGCGAAGGTGCGCGAGCGATGTGTCGCTGTCGGTCTGCCCTATCCACCGCGAGAGCTTTTTCTGCGAGCTTTGAAGCACGAGGCTCAGTTGGAAGTCTGGGGGCGTGAAACGGAGGGGCCGTTCAAACTGATCACCACGCACGCCGTGCTCGCTGCGTCGGGAAAGCCCGGGCCGAAACGTCGCGAAGGGGATTACCAGGTTCCCGAAGGCTTTTACGAAATCGATCTCTGGAATCCGGAGAGCAAATTTCACCTATCGCTCCGCGTGAACTATCCGAACGAATCCGATCGTCAGCTCTCCGATCCGAACAAACCGGGACATGACATTTACATTCAC
>JAQGOK010000195.1 GCA_028293645.1 Chthoniobacter sp. | reverse complement strand
CAGCTCTTCTCCTTTCACTACTCCAGCCTGCTCCGCGAAGTGCGCCGCCAGTGCAATGAGCTCTGGCTCAGCCGCGAGTCCGTGTCGTCAGACTAGGACTTCCTTGACCAGGTTGCCGTAAACGTCGGTGAGGCGGAAGTCGCGGCCGGCGTAGTTGTAGGTCAGCTTTTCGTGATCGAGGCCGAGGGCGTGGAGCAGCGTGGCGTGCAGGTCGTGCATGTGGACCTTGTCGATGATGGCGTGGTGGCCGAATTCATCCGTCTCGCCAAAGGTGATGCCCGGCTTAAATCCCCCGCCGGCCAGCCAGACGCTGAAGCCCGCGGGATTGTGATCGCGGCCCGTGCCGTTCTTTTCGGCGTAGGGCGTGCGCCCAAATTCGCCGCCCCACCAGACGATGGTGTCCTCCAGCAAGCCGCGCTGCTTGAGATCGGCGAGCAGGCCGGCGACGGGCTTGTCCACCGCCTTCGCGTGCTCACCGTGTTTCTTTAAGTTGGAGTGCTGATCCCATGCCGGGTTGTTGGTGTTGTCGCCGTAGTTCACCTGCACGAAGCGCACGCCGGCTTCGCACATGCGGCGGGCGAGCAGGCACTGGCGGCCGAAGTTGTCGGTCTCCTTGTCGCCGACTCCGTAAAGCGCCAGCGTCTCGGGTGATTCGCTACCGACATCCAGCACTTCCGGCGCAGTGGTTTGCATGCGCCACGCGAGTTCGTAGCTGTTGATCACGGCTTCGAGTTCGCTCTCGCCGGGCTTTTGCGTGAGTTGCTCGACGTTGAGCTCGCGCAGCAGATCGAACTGCCGCCTTGCCTCTTCGGGCGATCTGGCCGGTTTCAGGTTACGGATCGCCGCCTCCGTGGCGGGGATGCCGGCGCGGCCCATCGCTGTTCCTTGATAGATCGCGGGCAGAAACGCGTTGCCGTAATTCCGTGGACCGCCGTTGCCGAGCGCTGGACTGAGGGAGACGAACCCCGGCAGGTTTTCGTTTTCCGTGCCCAGTCCGTAGTTCACCCACGCACCCATCGAGGGGCGGATGAAGGTCGTCGAGCCAGTGTGCAGGAAGAGCGTCGCGGGGCCGTGCGCTATCCCTTCGGTATGCATCGAGCGGATGACACAAAGGTCGTCCATGTGCTTCGCCATTTCGGGAAAAAGATCCGACGCCCACAGTCCGCTTTCGCCGTGTTGCGCGAAATTCCAGAGCGGCCGCATCACCCGCTGCTGCGGACTTTTGCCGGTTTTCGCGAGACTGCGCAGGTCGGCAAAATCCATCATCTTCCCGTCGTCCTGAATGAGCCGAGGTTTGTGATCGAAGCTGTCCACCTGGCTCACGCCACCGGCCATGAAAAGGAAGATGATCCGTTTCGCGCGGGGTTTGAGGTGGGGCACCCTGGGCGCGAGCGGATTGATCGAAGCGCGCGCCTTTTCCTGCGCTGCCAGCCCTGCCAATGCGAGGTAGCCGAAGCCGCAGCCGAGGGTGCGCAGCGCGCGGCGGCGGGTAGTGAGAAGCGGGTTCATGAGGGGACTAGTCGAGGTAACGGAAGTCAACGCAGGCGAAGAGTGTCTGATGGAATTGCGCCCAAGTTTCGATCGTGGGGTTTGGACCAAGAAAGCGCCGGCACTTCTCCAGTTCGGCGGAAGTGGGAAGGCGTCCGAGGGTGCGGCGGAACGCGGTGGAGATCCGCCCGGCGTCATCTCCGTTGCTGCCCAGGCCGCGCTCCGCGGCGGCGCGGGCTTGTTCCAGGACGAAGGGGTGATTGAGGAAAAACAGAGCCTGCGGCGCAACCGTGCTTACGTTGCGCTGCCCCATGCTCGCGTTGATGTCGCTGAAGTCGAAGACCTCGAAGAGTTCCAGCCGCTTGTTGCGGAAAGCCGGTGTGTAAACGCTGCGCCGGGTGTCAGCGAACACGTAGCCATACTCCACGTTCTGGGCGGAGAAGTCGTTCGGATTGATCTCGCCCGCCTGGATGATGTTGAGCCCGCCGTAATCCAGTTTGAGCTGGCCGCTGACGCTCAGGAGCGTGTCGCGGATCTGCTCCGCATCCAGCCGGCGACGGTTCGCGTGGGTGAAGAGCCGATTCTCCGGATCCTCTGCTGATTCGCTTCGCACGCTTTGTTGCCACGTGCGTGAGAGGACGATCTCGCGGACGAGCCGCTTCGTGCTCCAACCCTGCGCGACGAATTGCACCGCCAGATCATCGAGCAGTTCCGGATGCGACGGCAGTTCGCCGGTCGTGCCGAAGTTATCGACCGTGCGGACGAGGCCTGCACCGAAGAGCCAGGTCCATACGCGGTTCACGAACACTCGCGCGGTCAGCGGATTGTCCGCTGCGGCGATCCAATCGGCCAGTTCACGGCGCCCACTTTGACTGGAGGGCAGCTTCGTTTCGCCGGTCAGCGCCACCCGCAGGAAACCGCGCGGCACCGTCTCGCCACGTTGCTTTTCCACTCCTCTTACTCGGATTTGCGCATCGGCAATCTGGTCGTCTTCACGGACCGCCATCGCCGTTTCGCGGACCGGGCCCTCCTTGTTCAGCTGCTTGAGTTGCGCTTCGAGCTTCTTCACTCGTTGCGCGACGTCGGCTCGCAACGGATTCGCGGCGTCGGCAGACTGGTCCTTCTTCGCTGCCTCGCTCTCGGAGATGAACTGCAAGGCATCGACGGTCACAAAGCCGTTCGCGTCATCGTTCGAGATCAGCACGTAACCGGCGCCTTCCTTTTCAAAGCGATACTTCCCGAGTGAGACGAAACGCCCATCGATTGGCGGCGCCTGCGTCTGGTCCACGAAGACGGTGTCTTCGCCGTCTGCATGCAAGACATTCACCCGCACATTTGAGGCGCGGCCGCTGGCATGCGCATAGGCGAGGCGGACCTCGTAGCGATCCGCCTTTGGCAGGGTCGGGGTGAAGGTGATCGTCTTCTCGCCTTTGCCGGCGTTCAGATCATGCACGTAGCCCGCCCCGACGTAGCTGCGGACGAAGGTGGAGTGCTTCCATTCCCCGACGAGTTTCGCCTGCGCGTCGTCGATCACGATGCCGGGGAGTTCGCTCGGCGCGACGGGCAAGCCCGGCTTCACCGCTTCCTGCGTCACTGCTTTGGAAAGCGCGGCGAGTTCTGCTTTTGCTCCGCTGAGATCCTTTTGCAGGGCGGCCACTTTCCCTTCGTGATCGCGAAGCGCCGCTTCCGCCGGGCCATCGCTGGGGAGCGGCGCAGCGATCCAGCGCGCGACGTTTTCCTCGTAATCGAAAAGCGTGCGGGTCGATGCGAGGATGCCCGCCATCGCATAGTAGTCGCGCTGCGGAATGGGATCGAACTTGTGATCGTGGCAACGCGCGCAACCGATCGTTTGTCCGAGGAAAGCGCGGCCGAGCGTATCCAGTTGCTCGTCGATGACATCGAAGCGGAGTTGCTGCTTGTCCTGCTCTTCGTAATTCGTCGGTCCGAGCGCCAGGAAAGCGGTGGCCGTCAGTTGACGGCGGGCGTCCGCGGGCGTGGCGGCGGGGAGCAGATCGCCCGCGAGTTGTTCGCGGATGAAGCGGTCGAACGGCACGTCCGCGTTGAACGACTCGATGACGTAGTCGCGATAGCGCCATGCGTCTTTGAAGAGAAGTGTGCGCCCGCCGCCGCTCGATTCCGCGAAGCGCGCGACGTCCAGCCAGCGCCGTCCCCACGTCTCGCCAAAGCGCGGACTGGCGAGGAGTTGATCGACCGCCTTTTCGAGCGCTGCCTGTGGTGAGTTTTGCGAGGCTTCGCTGAAGGCGTCGATCTCTTCGGGTGTCGGCGGGAGGCCGACCAGATTGAAGTGAAGCCGACGGACGAGCGCTTCGGCTCGGGCGTCCGGCGCGGGCTGGAGCCCGGCGGCTTCGATCTTCGAAAGAACGAAATGATCAAGGCCGGTGCGCGGCCAGGTCGCATCTTGCACCGGCGGCGGCGGAGATTGCTTCGGCGCGGCGTACGCCCAGAACTTGCGACCTTCCTCGAGCGTCAAACCGGTCTGTTGCTTCGTCGCGGTTTCGCCCAGCCGCGGGTCCGGCGCGCCCATTTGCACCCACTTCTCGAGGATGGCGATCTCCGCGTCCGGCAACTTGTTCTTCTCCGGCATCTGCAAGTCGCGATCCGTGTAGCGCACGGCCGTGACGAGCATGCTCTTCCCCGGGTCGCCGGGAACGATCGCCGGGCCGGAATCGCCGCCCTTCGCCCAGCCCTCGCGCGTGTCCAGGCGCAGTCCACCTTTCACCTTCTTTTCCGCACTGTGACAATCGAGGCAGCGCTCCACGAGCAGCGGGCGGACTTTGCTTTCAAAAAACTCCAGATCCGCAGGGGTGAGCGGCACGTGGGCGGCGTGGCTCGCCGAAACGCAGAAGGCGAGCAGAGCGGCAGCGGGGAGGAAGGTCGAGCGGGGGAACATCGGACTCGCGTTAGATAAGCCCGGAATGAGGCTTTTCAGAGGAAATATTGCCGTCTCTGTTGACCGACGAAGGGCGAGCCCCGGATTGCGGCTCGACTTTGCGCAGCCGAAACGCTCACGGTTCCCGCGGGTACTTGCCCGCGCCCATGTCCTACGCTGAACCCAAGCCATCGGTCGAAGCCACCTTTCCCTCGCACGATGGCGCGGAGCTGCATTACCGACACTGGCCAGCCGAGGAGCCGACGGGTCGGGCGCTGTTGCTCTTCCATCGCGGTCACGAACATTCCGGCCGCTGGCACGGCACGGTCGATGCGCTGAACCTCACCGATGTGGACGTTTTTGCGTGGGACGCCCGAGGTCACGGCGCCTCGCCCGGCGAGCGTGGTTCGGCCGAACACATCGGCATTCTGATCTGCGATGTGGATGCTTTTGTGCGGCACATCCGCGATGCGCACGGAATCGCGGTCGAAGAGATGATCGTCGTCGCGCACAGCGTCGGCGCGGTCATCGTCGCGGCGTGGGTGCATGATTTCGCGCCGCCGATTCGCGCCCTGGTGCTCGCGACGCCGGCCTTCAAAGTGCGGCTCTACGTGCCGCTCGCGATTCCGATGCTGCGGCTCAAGCAGCGCTTCCTCGGACCCAGCTACGTGAAGAGTTATGTGAAAGCGCGGATGCTCACGCACGACGGTGAGCAGGCGCGGCGTTACGCGCAGGATCCGGAGATCTTCCGCGAGATTGCAGTCAATCTCCTGCTCGATCTCTACGATACCGGCGCACGGCTCGTCGCGGATGCGGGAGCGATCCGGGTCCCGCTGCTGCTGCTGAGCGCTGGCGCGGACTGGGTGGTGGACAATGAAGTCCAACGGCAGTTCTTCGAGCGGGTTTCTTCCGCGGACAAAACCTGGCGTGTCCTGCCCGGCTTTCATCACGCGATCTTCCACGAAAAGGATCGGCACCTCGTGGTCGATCAGCTCCGCGAATTCATCACGCGCCTTTTCGCCCAACCGCGCGTGGAACCGCGCAGTCTGCGTGACGCGGACCGCGGCGGTTACACGAAGACGGAGCATTTCGACCTGCTCAGCGCGCCCGGTTCGCTCCCGGCGAAAGTGTTGCGCCTGGCGTTCGGCACCGTCGGCCGGCTTAGCGGTGGCATCGCGCTCGGTCTGAAGCGCGGCTTCGATTCGGGTGAGACGCTGGACTACGTGTATCGCAACCGCCCGGAAGGCCTGACTGCGCTCGGCCGATTGATGGATCGCGCGTATCTCGACAGCCCAGGATGGAGCGGCATCCGCATCCGCCGCCAGCACCTCGAGGCGATGTTGCGCGGGGCGATCGAGGAGCAGCACGCCGCCGGAACGCCGGTGCATATCCTCGATGCGGCCTGCGGAGGTGGCCGTTACGTGCTCGAGACGCTCGCCGCCTTGCGTGAGATCCCCGCGACCGCGCTCCTCCGCGATTACAAGCCGCAGAACATCCAGATCGCCGAACGGCTGCGGATCGAACTCGCGCTGGAAGGCGTGCAGATAGTGCAGGGGAACGCCTTTGATCGCGCATCATTCACCGGCCTCGAACCACGGCCGACGATCGGGATTGTTTCCGGTTTGCTCGAACTCTTTCCGGAGAACGAGGCAGCGCGAACGTGTCTCGGAGGATTCGCCGATGCAATCGAGCCGGGCGGTCTGCTCCTTTACACCGGCCAGCCATGGCATCCGCAGCTGCGCTTCATCGCCGGCGTGCTCGGCAATCGGGAAGGGGAGCCATGGGTGATGCGCCGTCGGACCCAGGAAGAAATGGACGAGCTGGTCCGCGAAGCGGGATTCGAGAAGGAAGCGCAGGCGGTCGATCCGTGGGGCATCTTCACCGTTTCGCGGGCTCGCCGAGTGGCGCGATGAGACGCCCGTGGGTTGCGGCGGCAGGGATGGCCGCGCTACGTCGCTCGTCTTCATCGTCGTCTATAACGTCTGCAATCGCCTGACGGCGCTGCGGCCGGATGTCGGCGTCTGGGCCTTTGGGTGGGAACGGAGCTGGCCGCTGATCCCGGCGATGATCGTGCCGTATTGGTCGCTCGACGCCTTCTATGTGCTCGCGCCGTTTTTCGCCCGCACGCGCGACGAGCTTCGGGTGTATGGCCGGCGGATTGTCTTCGCGACCGTGGCTGCGGGAATTTGTTTTGGCGATGCCGCTCCGCTTTGCTTTCCCGCGGCCGCACGTGGAAGGGCGTTTTCGCGCCATGGTTCGCGGCGCTCTACGGATTCGATCTGCCGCAGCTCGCGCGACTCGCCTGGCCCTGGACGTTCCTCTTCGTTTGGCCGGCGTTCGCGCTGGCGGTCGCGGCGCTCGGCTACGCCGGATTCGGCGCACGGATCTACCGGAAAGAAAACGGCCAGCTCACCTGGCTGACGCGCATACTGCTGGCGCCGCTCATCGCCGGGCAGTGGCTTTCGCTCCTGCACTATCGCCGGCAGTCATCGAGGTGGAGCGAGATCACGCCGAGCGTTTGGATCGGGGCCTTACCCACGGCTGCGGACGCAAATGCGGCCATCGCTGCAGGGGTAACTTCCGTGCTGGATTTGACCGTCGAGTTCTCCGGAGCCGCGGCGTTCCGGGGGCTGCGATATTTCCAAGTGCCAGCCGGGGGGAGAAGACTCAGCTCCCGTTTGATCATCGGCAGGCATTGGCTTTGCCTTGAATCCAAAGCCGGGGGGAGAAGACTCGCGAGCCCCTCGAAGTGCGCCATCGCGCTGCTTTGCCTTGAATCCAAAGCCGGGGGGAGAAGACTTTGGCGAACGTGGATGCAGCGGAAGCCGCTGCTTTGCCTTGAATCCAAAGCCGGGGGGAGAA